>NZ_JBFTMT010000040.1:0-377 GCF_056397105.1 Microbacterium sp. 05N427 | reverse complement strand
GTGTCGCTGTGGCGCACGGATGCGATGGGGCAGAGCCACGTCGCCGACGGGCCCTGGCGGAACGCGCAGGCCGGGATCGGTTACACGATCGACCCCGCGCAGGCGGGTCGCTGGTACGCGACCGCCATGGGCAAGGCGATGCTCGCCGACGAGTGGCGTGCGCAGCCCACGTCGCCGACGGGCCCTGGCGGAACGCGCAGGCCGGGATCGGTTACACGATCGACCCCGCGCAGGCGGGTCGCTGGTACGCGACCGCCATGGGCAAGGCGATGCTCGCCGACGAGTGGCGTGCGCAGCAGCCCTGACGAACCGCGCTGCGGCGAGGGTCAGTTCTCCCAGGAGCGGGAGCGCTTGGTGGCGCCGCCGGGCTCGCGCAT
>NZ_JBFTMT010000039.1:0-402 GCF_056397105.1 Microbacterium sp. 05N427 | reverse complement strand
CGTCAGGGGTGGGTGCTGGTTGTACGGGTGAGTGGAGTGATCGGAGTGAGTGGATGGGTTGGTTCGCGGCGCCTAGAAAGATGCCCGGCGTCACCTGCCACCGGGGTGTGCGGGGCCGGGTGAAGGCTGGTTTGGCCGTCGCTGGTCTCGCGGCGGCATTGGGAGTGGCTGCTACGTCACCGGCCCCGGCATCGGCAGGGGTGCTTCTCGGGAATTCGTCGAACACGGTTTGTGATCAGTGGACGGGCGTGAAGGGGTGTTTCACTGCGACGGGGACAGTGACGGACCTGACCACAGGCGCAGCCCCGGGAAATGGGAAGCCAGTGTACCCGGGGGATATCATCCGGTTCGAGTACACGATCACCAACAACAGCGACACCGACATCTGGCCAGTGAGCATCA
>NZ_JBFTMT010000038.1:0-423 GCF_056397105.1 Microbacterium sp. 05N427 | reverse complement strand
AACCCGGTTCCTGGTGGGGCGTTCAGCGGCATCTGGAAGTCCACGCTCATCCGTGCTGTCGCTCCCTGCGGCAACTGTCGCGGCAGATCGCCGACGATCTCCATGTGGTTCGCGTCGCCTTTCAGATGACCGGCATTGACCGGGTCCGGCGCGCCATCGAAAAGGAATGGATAGGTAAGGAATCCGTACTGCTCCGCCGTGGAATCCCAGATCTTCCCGGGACCGTATTCGCACGGGATGTTGGCACCACAATTGAGGTGGTTGAGCGTGCTGCTGATGCTCACTGGCCAGATGTCGGTGTCGCTGTTGTTGGTGATCGTGTACTCGAACCGGATGATATCCCCCGGGTACACTGGCTTCCCATTTCCCGGGGCTGCGCCTGTGGTCAGGTCCGTCACTGTCCCCGTCGCAGTGAAACACCCC
>NZ_JBFTMT010000037.1:0-551 GCF_056397105.1 Microbacterium sp. 05N427 | reverse complement strand
CCGGACCCGGTCAATGCCGGTCATCTGAAAGGCGACGCGAACCACATGGAGATCGTCGGCGATCTGCCGCGACAGTTGCCGCAGGGAGCGACAGCACGGATGAGCGTGGACTTCCAGATGCCGCTGAACGCCCCACCAGGAACCGGGTTAGGTATGAGCTATTTCGCGTTCTCCCGCGAAACCGATGGCGTAGATCTGGCCATGACCGATTTGATCTCCGTCGTCGCTGACGCAGCCCCCATTCCCACGCCAACAGCGACTCCCACGCCGGCGTCCTCGGCAGCTCCTCCCCCTGTGGATCCGTCGCCGACAGTGACACCAGCCCCTGTTTCAACCGACACCTCGACTCCCGCCATTGGTCCCGCCAAAGCCGGGCCGACAACACCAGTCGCGGATGCCGAGGAAGCGTCTGGGGCGTTGCCGGACACCGGGTCCGCGTTTCCCCTCAGCACCCTGATCACCGGAGGGGTCCTGCTAGTGGCGGGTGTGCTGATGCTGGTGTCTCGGCGCCGCCCCAGCCCTCAGTAACCGGTCTGCAGTGGTGCGTCGAC
>NZ_JBFTMT010000036.1:0-686 GCF_056397105.1 Microbacterium sp. 05N427 | reverse complement strand
ACTCCGCATCGGGCGAAACGGGTCGTGGAACGCGTCGCGGAACGCCTCGCCCCGCGCAGCCTCACCGACCGGCACCGGGACGCGCAGGAGCACCGGCGGGTGTGGCGGGAAGACCTCGGCGACGGGCAGAAAGCGCTCGGGCTGATCCAYTCCGCCGCGATCGTGGACGGGATCTACGACCGACTCACCCAACAAGCACGAACCATCACCATCGCGAACACGCAGGCCGCGAAGAGTCTCGCCGCCGGGACTGCTCCGGACCCGGACGGACTCGGTGATCCCGGCGACCAGCGCACGATCGATCAACTGCGCGCCGACCTCTGCGCCGACACCCTGCTCACCGGGGCGGCATCCGGGCACGACACCGACGCCGGACTGTTGGGCGCGATCCAGGCGCGAGTGGAAGTCACCGTCCCGGTACTCACGCTCCTGGCACCCAACACCGCCGACACCGTGGGAGGGGCGGGATCCAGGACCTCGTTCGGTGTCCGCATCGAGCAACCCGCCGAACTCGCCGGCGGGCAACCCATCGACACCGACACCGCCCGCACCCTCACCGGCCGGGCGACCGCGTGGGAACGAGTCCTCACCCACCCGATCACCGGGGCGATCCTCGCCGTCGACCACTACCGGCCCAACACCGACCTACGCCGCCTCCTACACGCCCGCGACGCCCGATGCCGCCG
>NZ_JBFTMT010000035.1:0-980 GCF_056397105.1 Microbacterium sp. 05N427 | reverse complement strand
GAGCCAGACGCTCGCTCGCCTCGGCGTGACGCGCGGACAGCTCCGCGATCTCGCGCTCGAGCCCCTCGGCCGCCGCCCGCCGCTCTGCGAGGCGCTGCTCGGCGTCCGCAGCGGCCGTTCGAGCCGCCGCCGCGGCATCCCGCTCCGCGCCGGTGGCGGCGAGCTCGACCTCGGCCGTCTCCACCGTCCGCCCATCGGCACGCGCCGTCGCGGCGGCCAGCGCCGCGTCCACTGCGGCCAGGGCGCTCGTGGCGATGCGCACCTGCTCTGCGGAGCGCTCTCGCGCCTCGGTGGCCTCCGCCACGTCCTCCGCCGAGACCGGGTCTGCGTGCGCGGCCGGCGCCGGATGCTCCTTGGAGCCGCAGACGACGCAGGCCTCGCCCGGGATCAGGGCTTCGGCGAGTTCGCCGGCCATCCCCGCCTCACGGCGTCGGCGCAGGTCTGCGGCGTGCGCGAACGCGGCCGCGGCCTCCTGTTCGCGGTCGGCGACCGCGCGCTCGGCTGCGCCCCGCTCCTCGGTCCGTGCCGCCGCGTCTCGCGCCCCTGCGAGTCGCGAGGCGGCCAGGGCGACCGCGGTCTCGAGATCGGCGGCGCGATCGGCCCTCCGGCGCAGGTCGTCGCGCTCGGCGGTCAGCTTTTCGATCGCGGCGGGCAGGGCCGCTCGCTCCTGCTCGCGGGCAGCGCGGTCCGCGCCCGCCGACTCCACCTCGAGCTGCGCGGTGGTCACCGCGGTCTCGTGCGCGGCGAGCTGCGCCTCGGCTGCCGCCGCCTGCTGCCACGCGCCGCTGGACCGGGTGAGGTCGGACGCCCAGCCCCGCAGCTCCTCCGCGGAGGATCCGTCAGGGGCGTGTTCATCGTCTGCTGTCCGTCCGCGCCACGTCTCCTCGGCCTCCGCGACCGCCCCGGCGGCGGCCGCGGACGCGGCCGCCGCGCGCTCCGCGGAGCTCAGCACGTGACGGATGGCCTCGGCGGCCCTGGCA
>NZ_JBFTMT010000034.1:0-4286 GCF_056397105.1 Microbacterium sp. 05N427 | reverse complement strand
GTCCCTGAGCGAGCGCAGCGAGACGAAGGGCCGCCGGGCGATCGGCTCCTGGCTCAGGAACCAGCGTGCGAACCAACGGTCCCTGAGCGAGCGCAGCGAGACGAAGGGCGGTCGGGCGATCCGCGTCTCAGACGGCTTGGGCGAAGCCGAGGTCTGCGCCGGCGGCGATGTGCGCCAGGTGCGGCGGGATCTCGCGGCCCTTGGACGCCATGGACTGCGCCCACAGCCGGCCGGCGCGATACGAGGAGCGCACCAGCGGCCCGGCGAGCACGCCGAGGAAACCGATCCGCTCCGCCTCCTCCTTGAACGCGACGAACTCGTCGGGCTTCACCCACCGCGACACCGGGAGGTGACGGGGCGTGGGGCGGAGGTACTGGGTGATCGTGATGATGTCGCAGCCCGCGTCGTGCAGGTCCTGGAGCGCCTGCACGACCTCTTCCGGCTCTTCGCCCATGCCGAGGATCAGGTTCGACTTGGTGATCAGCCCCGCCTCGTGTCCCTGCGTGATGACGCTGAGCGAGCGCTCGTAGGTGAACGCCGGACGAATACGCTTGAAGATGCGCGGAACGGTCTCGACGTTGTGCGCGAAGACCTCCGGGCGCGCGTCGAAGATCTGCCCCAGGAACGCCGGATCCGCGTTGTGCTCGTTCGCGAGCAGCTCGACGCCGGTGTTCGGGTTGAGCTCGTGGATCTTCCGCACCGTTTCGGCGTTCAGCCACGCTCCGGTGTCCGGGAGGTCGTCGCGCGCGACGCTCGTGACCGTCGCGTAGCGCAGGCCCATCTGCTGCACGCTCTCGGCCACGCGGCGCGGTTCGTCGGTGTCGTAGTCGGCGGGCTTCCCGGTGTCGATCTGGCAGAAGTCGCAGCGTCGCGTGCACTGCGACCCGCCGATGAGGAACGTGGCCTCCTTGTCCTCCCAGCACTCGAAGATGTTGGGGCAGCCTGCCTCCTGGCAGACCGTATGAAGGCCCTCGTCTTTCACGAGAGAGTGCAGGGCCTTGTATTCCGGCCCCATCTTCGCCTTGGTCTTGATCCATTCCGGCTTGCGCTCGATCGGGGTCTCGGCGTTGCGGATCTCCAGGCGAAGGAGCTTACGACCCTCGGGAGCGGCGCTCATGCGGCCACCTCCGTCGCGTACTCGGCGGCGAACGCCCCAGCGACCGCGTCGGCGATGTCGGCGGGGGAGACCTCGCGGCCGATCACCTCGCTCACGGTGGTGACACCGGCGTCGGTGATGCCGCAGGGGATGATGCCGCGGAACCCGGAGAGGGTGTTGTCGCAGTTGATCGCGAAGCCGTGCATGGTGACGCCCTGCTGCACGCGCACGCCGATCGCGGCCACCTTGTCCTCGCTGAGCGGTCGGCGCACCCACACGCCGCTCCGACCCTCGACTTGGTATCCGTCCACGCCCAGGGGGCGCAGCACGTCGATCAGCAGGCGCTCCAGCCGGCGGACATGGGCGACCACATCCATCGGCTCCGGCAGGCGCACGATCGGATAGCCCACGAGCTGTCCTGGCCCGTGCCATGTGATCTTGCCTCCGCGGTCGACGTCGACCACGGGGGTGCCGTCATGGGGGCGCTCCTGCGGCTCGGTGCGCTTGCCGGCCGTGTACACCGCCTCGTGCTCGAGGAGCAGCAGCGTGTCGGGACGGGTGCCCGCCACGACCTCGGCGTGTACGCGCCGCTGCAGATCCCAGCCGTCGAGGTAGGGGACGAACTCGGGGGCGAGGCCCACCGTCTGGATGTCGAGCATGGCCGATCCTTCTGGTCGAGTTGTTGTATGCGGTTCAATAATACGGGTGAATCGGCGGGTGCGCGCATCGCGATACGGTGTCGTGGTGACCACCCCTGCCCGCGGCGTCGGCCGCCCCCGGGTCTCCTCGCGCGAGACGATCGCCGAGGCGGCCTGCGAGTTGTTCCTGGAGTCCGGGTACGAGGGCACATCGATCGCCGGCATCGCTCAGCGCGCCGGGGTGAGCAGGTCGAGCTTCTTCAACTACTTCTCCTCCAAGAGCGATGTGCTCTGGTCCGGCTTCGACGAGCGTCTCGATCGCGCGGTCGCCGCGCTCGCGGCCCCGGGCGCCGGTGCAGATTCGACGGGCATCGAGGCGGTGCTCGCCGCGATCCTGGAGGGGCTGGAGCCGGATCCGCTGGCTCTCGCGTTCGGCAACGCGCAGGCCATGGGTCTGGAGGAAGAGCTTCAGCGCGAGTCCGCACTGCGCCAGGGAAGGCTTGCCGCGGCACTGTCGGAGGCCGCTCGCGGCGCGGGCGTGGAGCGCATCAGGGCGGACGTGCTCGGCGCCGCCTACGCCGTGGTCGTGCTGTCGTCGTTGCGGGTCTGGGCTGAGGGTGGCGCTGGCCACGGGTCGCCGCTCGCGCAGCTGCAGCACGCGCTGCCGCGCATCGCCGATCTGCACTGGGGCTGACGCGCCGCGGATCGGGGATCCGCTCGCGTAGAATTGCAGCACCATGGCTACATTTGGCACGCTTTCCGATCGGCTCACCGAGACCTTCCGCAATCTGCGCACGAAGGGCAAGCTGACCGCCGCCGACGTCGACGGCACCGTCCGCGAGATCCGACGCGCCCTGCTCGACGCCGACGTCGCGCTGCCCGTCGTCAAGGACTTCACCGCGAAGGTGCGCGAGCGCGCCCTGGGCGACGAGGTCAACAAGGCGCTGAACCCCGCACAGCAGGTCGTGCAGATCGTCAACGAGGAGCTCATCGCGATCCTCGGCGGCGAGCAGCGCCGCCTCGAGTTCGCGAAGAACCCGCCGACGGTCATCATGCTCGCCGGACTCCAGGGATCCGGAAAGACGACCTTTGCCGGCAAACTCGCCAAGCAGCTGCAGGGCGAGGGGCACACGCCCCTGCTCGTCGCCGCCGACCTGCAGCGCCCGAATGCGGTGACCCAGCTCACCGTCGTCGCCGAGCAGGCGGGCGCGACCATCTACGCGCCGGAGCCGGGCAACGGCGTCGGTGACCCGGTGCGGGTGTCGCGGGATGGCGTCGAGCACGCCCGTCGCCAGCAGCACGACATCGTCATCATCGACACCGCGGGACGCCTCGGCGTCGACGCCGAGCTCATGAAGCAGGCCGCTGACATCCGCGCGGCGGTGGATCCGGACGAGGTGCTGTTCGTCATCGACGCGATGATCGGTCAGGACGCGGTCAACACCGCGAAGGCGTTCCAGGACGGCGTGGACTTCACCGGCGTGGTGCTCTCCAAGCTCGACGGTGACGCCCGCGGTGGTGCCGCCCTCTCGGTCGCGTCGCTCACGGGGCGCCCGATCATGTTCGCCTCCACGGGCGAGGGGCTCGAYGACCTCGAGCCGTTCCACCCCGACCGCATGGCGAGCCGGATCCTCGACCTCGGCGACATCCTCACCCTCATCGAGCAGGCGCAGAGCGCGTTCGATGAAGCCGAAGCGCTCAAGGTCGCCGAGAAGCTCGCGACCGAGACCTTCACGCTCGAGGACTTCCTCGAGCAGATGCAGCAGCTCAAGAAGATGGGCTCGATGAAGAAGATGCTCGGGATGCTCCCGGGTATGGGCCAGATGAAGCAGCAGCTCGAGGACTTCGACGAGCGCGAGATCGACCGCACGGAGGCGATCATCCGTTCGATGACGCCGGGGGAGCGTCGCAACCCCAAGGTGCTCAACGGCTCGCGGCGCCTGCGCATCGCGCGCGGCTCCGGCATGACGGTGACCGACGTGAACCAGCTCGTGCAGCGGTTCGAGCAGGCCGCGAAGATGATGAAGACGGTCGCCCGCGGTGGCACCCCGAACATCCCCGGTATGGGCGCGATGCCCGGCATGGGGCGTCCCGGAGCCTCCTCGAAGCGCGGCAAGAAGGGCAAGGCGACAGGCTCGCGCTCAGGCAATCCGGCCAAGCGCGCCGCCGAGAACGCCGGCCTCCCCGCAGGTCAGGCCGCGACCGGATCCGGCTTCGGCCTGGGGGCGCAGCCGGCGCCGAGCGAGGCCGACATGGCCGAGATCCAGAAGCTCTTCGGCAAGAACTGACGTCTTCGCCCACGGGGCGCCGAGGCCGGTCCGGCCGGGCGCCTTGCGGCGCATGCGCGCGGGCGGCGACGTCGGATCCGTCCACGACGCGCTCCTCGACGCGCCGAGAGTGACCCTCGCGCTCCAGTACTAAAACGTTATAGTCTGGGCGCGGCTTCGCGTCGCCCATCATGGGGCGCGGATCCGCTACGCAACGGAGCGCAACCTGGAGGGTGCACATGGCTGACCTGAACCGCAGAACATTCCTGACCGTCGGGGGTGTGT
>NZ_JBFTMT010000033.1:0-7247 GCF_056397105.1 Microbacterium sp. 05N427 | reverse complement strand
CGCCCGGACAGAGACATCGAACCCGCCACCAGGGCCTCAGCACAGCAACGCAGCTCTGCGGCATGACAGCGTCGATCGCATGTGGCGATCGGATGCCGCGTTGACGACGCCATAAGGCGGACATCGAAGAGCGTCAGATCCTCGATGGTGCGCGTAGCCGATTGATACGACAAGTGGCAGCCAGAACAGTGCGTCCCCAATCATTGCCCGCCACACAGGCAGCAATTCGCGCCACGCGTTTTCGACGCCGAAGGCGCCCACGAATAATCTCGGTATGCGGCCCGATGCCCGAACATCGGCGTCGCAATCGGACTCCGGCAGCGGTCTCGTGCAGCTGTCGAGATCGTCCACATTGGGACCCGGCGCGCGAAGCCTCGCTCCCGCCAGGTGGGTTCTGGGCGGGCGCGCATCCGGGATGGGGAGACGCGTGCGTGTGGGGCGCCGCCGCGGGAGCGATGTGGGAAGGGCACGATGTCTGGACGATGGGAGACCCTGCTCCCCGCGGATGAGGGACGCGGGTGGAAGGACCTGATTGGTCATACCCGCTTCGAGAACACGCCGGGAAGCAAAGAAGACTCTGGGCAGATGGACGCGTTCCTCCGTGGTGCGGGACTCCGAGTGTCGAGCGGAGATCCACAGCTCATGCGAGTTCGAGCCTTGCGCTTCGACGCGTTCATCATCGCGCAGGTCAAGACGGACCCGATCGTGATCGAGTGGGCGAGATCCAGGCCTAGCGCCCAAGGTCGCTACCTCTTCATGTTCGTCAACCGAGGAGCGGTCAGCTTCGACAACAGCTCAAGGGTCTGGACGAACCCCAGCGGCGGGCTCTGCCTCATCTATCCGGGTGATACCCCGGTTGAGGTGCAGATGGACGACGCGAGTGAATTCGTCGTATTCTCCTTCGATCAGGCCGAGATTGAACCCTACGTACTCAGTCCCACGAACATGGACGAGGCGCATACCGGCTCGACAGCGTTCCGGGCGATCTATGCGTATCTGCAAGCTGCCACCGAGCAGCCTCGCGTCAAGGAAGATGCGAAGGACAGCCGTATCCTCAGAACTCTGACTCAAGACGTCGCTCGGGCGGTCGCGAGCGCGGCGATGGGAGATTGGGCCTCCAACGGGGTCTTCCAGCAGGCGCAACGGGTGATCCACGAACAGGCATCCGATCCGGGCTTCGACGTGAACCAGCTTGCTGCACAGTGCGGTGTCTCTCGACGCACGCTCAACCGCATCTATGCCAAACACGACATCCAGGCGGCAGCAGAGATTCTGCGCACGCGAACGCAAAAGGCGATGGCATTGATCTCAGAGAATCATGCGCTCGGGATCGAGACCGTAGCCGCAGCCAGTGGATTCAACTCCCTTTCCACGATGGCTCGCGCATTCAAAAAGGCCTACGGAACATCGCCGGCGGACCTCCGCACAAAACAAAGGCAATTCGGTATCGCGGACAGACTCATGCCCGAGCACGACCAAGGAGACGACAGCGCCGCGGACACGGTATCCCGTGATGCCGGGCAAGCTCGTTAGCCTACTCGTTCTTCATCACGACTTCTGGCCGGAACGCCGACCCGTTCGCGCGTCGTCCATGCATCCGTTCCCGCCGGGCGTATCAAGCCATGCACCCTGCATCTTGCGCCCGTTTCTGTCCGTCGGGGTTAGCGAGCATCGTTCGCAAAGGAGACTGAAGCAATAGGTCAAGTCGATGCTGGACACACGCTCTGAAGCAGAGTGTCGTGAGCCACGCGTGCGACGGGGAACTTGACCGTTCCATGTCAGCAAAGGGGATTGCTAAACAATGAATCACGCTTCGAAGTCAAATACGCCGCCGCATTCGAGCGCCGGGATTCCGCGCCGCACAGTGGTCAAGGCCGCCGCATGGTCCGTCCCGGTCATCGCGTCCGCGGTCGCAGTGCCCGCGTTCGCCGCATCTGGATGCGCCCCTGGTTCGGCAGCATTCTCGGTGCCGAGCCCTTCGCAGGCCACGGGCGGCTTGCAGAACTGGACAGTACCGGCAGGCATTACCAGTATTACGTTCGCCGTTGCCGGCGGTGCAGGTGGTGCCGGTGCACAACGCGGCGGATACGGCGCCCTGGCGACTGGCACTCTCGTCGTGACGCCCGGCGATGTCCTCACTATCTACGTCGGCCAGGGAGGACTGGGCGGATCAACTCAGGACACCGGCGGCGGAGGATACGGTGCGGGAGGATCCACCACCCTCTCTCCCACTCCCACTTACTGGGACCTGGGCGGCGGCGGGGGCGGCGGCTCCGCGATCGTGCTCAACGGCACACCCCTCGTCGTGGCAGGCGGCGGGGGCGGCGGAGGCGCCTGGGGCTGGGCTCGCACTGCCCGATCGGGCGGCACGGGAGGCAACGCCGGCATGAACGGCACCGCTGTCACTGCGGGCACCGTCGTCGCCGGCGGCGGACGCGCCAGCGGCGCAGGCGGAGTCGCATCCGGCGCATATCAACAGACCACACCCGGGCTGGCCGCCTCCGGACAGAACGGTGCGAACGGCGTGGTCGCTGGGCGACTGGGAGGAGACGGAGTCTCGATGGAGTACGTCGGAAGCGGCGCAGGTGGTGGCGGCTACACCGGGGGAGGTTCGGGGGCGATCGCCTATCGAAACATCGCGTCCCCGCTCGCCCACGAGAACATCGCAGGCGCCGGAGCAGGCGGAACCAGCTACCTCGCACCCGGAGTCGCGGGCGCAGTGGACAACGCAGGCGGCGCCGCTCCTAAGTCATCCGTGCGCTCGCCCGGCTACGTCAGCGTGAGCTGGACCTGCTGACTTCACTTCACGTTCCCGCCGATCACCGAGAGGTGATCGGCGGGAACTCGCCGGGTGGTCGCCAATGGATGGCGGGTGCCCGCTCTCAGCATGTACTTCGTATTGAGGAGCAAAATTGACACGTCTCGTGAAGCCGAATGCTCGCAGAGATCTCCTCAAGAAACGTAGCGCGCGGCGGAGAAATGCCCCCTACAAGCGGCCGTGGCTGCTTCGGGAATATGCTGGCGCTTCTATTCTTGGCATTATTGCCTTTACCCTCGTTATCAGCTATGTGGCGGGCCTATATTTCCTGCTCCGTTGAACCGGCCCCAACGGCGAGAAGCAAAGACCCCGCATCGCTTCTTTGGCGCGGCAACGACGGGAGTCAGCGACCAACGCCGCCAAGCAGCTCATCGAGATGCATCACGGATGCCTCGAACAAGATGCAGATGAGCCAGGCGGCGCCAGTCGCACCATCGGAGAGCTCAGGCACGGTCAAGCTCATCTCTGGTTGTGTCGGCACATCGGTCACGTGATTTCCCAGGCAATGCATTCAAGGAGGAATGGGTGCGACCACCAGGTGGCGGCCGCACCCGCCACCTGGTGGCATGCACGGAGCTGGGACGCAACGACACGGCTCTGGGTTACCGGCCGCGCGGATCTCCGTGCACTTAAGAAGAGCACGCTGCCCCACACCTGTTACGCATCCCTCGCAATAAGTTCAATCTTGTCGCGACGTGCCGGAACTGTGGCGTGATCCGCCGTGTGGGCGACCATTCGGCGTGCGACAGGGGACAATTGGCGCCCGCTGCTGAGCCTCCTCCATTTCAGGCCATCGGCTCGCCACTTTCAGCCAAGAATCCCTTACAGACCAGGGCGAATACGACACGCAGGCGAAGATCGATCCCAGAGGTGCGCCGAGCAAAGGCGCACGACCTGGGGAGATTCACGTGAACAATTCAAGTACTGATTCCGAACGAACGGTCAGCGAGCAGAGGGGGCGGCGCGAACTGCCCCGCCGCACGATCGTGAAGGGGGCCGCGTGGAGCCTTCCGGTGATCGTCGCAGCCGTGGCTGTGCCGGCGCAGGCGGCATCCGGCTGTGCCTCTGGAAACTACACCGCGGCGGTCCCGAATCCGAGTCTGCGTGACCGTGCAACCGAGACATTCACTGTGCCGGCTGGTGTCACCTCAGTCACCTTCGTCGTGACCGGCGGTTCGGGCGCCCTCGGCGGCCTTAACGGAGCAGCGGGGGGTGCCGGCCGACAGGTGACGGCCATCGTGCCCGTCGTTCCTGGCGAGCAGCTCACCCTCATCACAGGGCAGGGCGGAATCAACGCCGATACCAGGACGATTGGAAACCCGGACCGGTTCACGCTGCGGCAAGGCGGCGGCGGCTATGGTGGCGGCGGAAACACCCAGGTACTCAATACGAACTATGGCACCGACCCGTCAACGCAGTATGCCCAGTCCGGCGGGTCGGGCGGTGGCGGTTCCGCAATTCTGCGCGGGACAACGCCGCTCATCGTCGCAGGTGGAGGCGGTGGCGGTGGCATGGCTGCGGTACCGCAACCCGAGGGTGCCAACTGGCCCTCGACGTCCGGGGCACCAGGTGCTGGAGGCGACACGGGCGGGCTCGTTTCGACGAGGTCTCGAACCAACCCGCCTGTCACCGTGCAGACCACCGCGGGAAGCGCCGGAACGACCAGCGCGCCCGGCGCAGGCGGTGCGGCAGGAACCATCACCGGCGCGGCGCTGCTCGACAGCAAGGCCGGAAGCACGGGCGCCGTGCATCTTGCCAATGGCACCGCCGGAGGCGGCGCAGATGGGGTTCCAGAGAACTACCCGAACTTGGTTCCAACTACCACCGATGTCGGTGCTGTCTCCGCGGGCGGAACATCGGGGGCTGGTGGCGGCGGTTACACCGGGGGCGGAAGCGGAAGCGTCGTCGCCGGTGGCTCCACCACCCGGGGCCGGATCCTCGCGACCGCGGGTGGGGGTGGCGGTGCCAGCTACATCGGCCCCTCCGTCACTCTGGTTTCCTCGGTCGTCGCCAATCGACCAGGAGTCGCCTACAACACCAGAGTTCCCGGGCAGATCACGCTCACCTGGACCTGCTAGAGCTGCGACGAACAAGGCGGTGGCGACGCCGAAGCTTGTGAGAAGGCGGCACGAGCTCGTGGCGAATCGCCACGAGCCCGTGCTTCCAGATGGCTCACGTCGACGGACGGTTCACGCGCAGCGAGTAGTCTTCGTCCGTGCGTCTCGGAGTGCTCGACATCGGATCCAACACCGTCCACCTGCTCGCCGCCGATGTGCATCCCGGCGGCAGACCGCTCGCGACCACGAGCGATCGCACGGTGCTGCGTCTCATGCGCTTCCTCACGCCGTCCGGCGCGATCAGCGAAGAGGGCGTGCAGGCGCTCGAGGCCGCGGTGCGGCAGGCAGGTGCGGTGGCGGCCCAGCAGCGCGTCGACGCGCTGCTGGCGACGGCGACGAGCGCCGTGCGCGAGGCGGCGAACGGCGCCGAGGTGATCGCCCGCGTCGAGGCCGCGCTCGGGCAGCCGCTGCAGGTGCTCGACGGCGAGACCGAGGCGCGGCTGACGTTCCTCGCCGTGCGCCGCTGGTTCGGCTGGGCCGCGGGGCAGATCCTGCTGTTCGACATCGGCGGAGGATCCTTCGAGATGGCGGCGGGATCCGAGGAGCTCCCCGACATCGCCGCCTCCGTGCCACTCGGCGCGGGACGCTCGACCCTGATGTTCCTGCCCGACGATCCGCCCGGCGAGGAGGCCGTGGAGCGCCTCAGGGAGCATGCGGCCGACGTGTTCGCGCCGGTCGCGGCGCGGTTCTCTACGCTCCCCCGCCCGGAACACGCGGTCGGCTCGTCCAAGGCGATCCGCTCGCTCGCGCGGCTCGTCGGCTATCAGACGCCCGGCTGGTCCGGATCGGAGCGGATGCTGCTGCCGCGTGCGTCGCTCGGATCCTGGATCCCGCGCCTCGCGCGCCTTCCCGCGTCCGCCCGGCAGGAGCTGCCCGGCATCACCCCGGATCGCACGTTCCAGATCGTGGCCGCCGCGGTCGTGCTGCACACCGCCATGACGGCGATGAGGGTGGAGGAGCTCGAGGTCTCCCCCTGGGCCCTCCGCGAGGGCGTGCTGCTGCGCTACATCGAGGATCGCGCGCGCGACGACGACGACGCCTGACGGACCGCGCTCGCGCGCGGATCCGGATCCCCTACCCTGGTGTCATGAACGACGCGAGGGAGCAGGGGACACCGCGCGGCGAAGCGCCGGGGGGACTCACCCGACGAGAGCTGCGGCAGCGCCGCGAGGCGGCGGCGATCGCCGGAGTGTCCGGAGCACAGAACGAGCCGGCAGCAGAGACGCAGAGGGCGCCGGTGCCGGATCCGCCCGCCGAGCCCCATCCCGCTGCACCCGTCGCCGCGGAGCCCGCAGACCCGCCCGGCGGCGTCTCCTTCGGCTCCCTCGCCGGCATGTTCGCGGCGCCCGCCGAGGAGGCCTCCCCTCGCCCCACCGTGCTGACCGTGTGCACAGGGAACATCTGCCGCTCGCCGCTCGCGGAGTCGTTGCTGCGCACCAGGCTCGCAGAACTCGATCTGCGCGTGCACAGCGCCGGCACTCAGGCCCTCGTGGGGCACGGGATGACAGAGCCCGCTCAGAGGGTCGCCGCGCAGCGCGGGGCCGCTGCCGCCGTCACGGCGGCGCATCGCGCACGACTGCTCACCGAACCGCTGCTCGACGATGCCGACCTCATCCTGACCATGACCGCGGAACAGCGCGACTACGCCGTGCAGATGCTGCCGCGGCGCCTGCACCGGATCTTCCCCGTCCGCGAGTTCGCTCGGCTCGCCCAGGGGGTCACCGACGCGCAGGTGCGCGCGATCGCCGAGGGTGCCGGACCCGACCCGCGCCGACGTCTGGTGGCCGTCGTCGAGACGGTCGCGGAGCGGCGCGGAGGCTCCGCCCCGAAGGGCGAGGACGTCATCGACCCCTACCGTCGATCGGACGAGGTGTACGAGCAATCGGCCGACCAGCTGGTCCCCGCTCTCGCCGAGGTGGAGCGCGTGATCCGCGCCGCCCTCACCTAGTCCGGCCCCCTCCGCACCACCGCGCGGCGCGACACGAGGCGTCAGCATTCGACCTGGTGTATACCTAAGCGTCATAATGTGTGCGGGGGCGGGACTTCTTGTCGGCATCCGCACGTCCGAAAGGGCAAATCTCGCCAGTGTCATCCCCCACACGTCTGCTCGAGTCTCATCTGGGCCTCACGTCGCATCACGCCGGCCTGGTCAGCGCGCGCACCTTCCGGTCCATCTTCGTCACGGTTCATCGCCCGCACCGCAAGAGCTGGACATGGGATGACGCCGAGATCGGCGACCCGTACGCGGTCCTGCTCTTCCCCAGCGGCGAGGGACCGGACGGATCCCCGCTGCCGATCGGGCAGTTCATGCC
>NZ_JBFTMT010000032.1:0-29770 GCF_056397105.1 Microbacterium sp. 05N427 | reverse complement strand
TCTTCGTGCTTACTTGATGCCGGTGATCTTGACGCGCGTGAGGTCCTGACGGTGACCCTGGCGCTTCTTGTAACCGGTCTTGTTCTTGAACTTCTGGATGACGATCTTCGGACCGCGGAGGTGGCTGACGACCTCGGCGGTGACCTTGACCTTCGCGAGCTTGTCGGCGTCGGTGGTGATCTTGTCACCGTCGACGAGGAGCACCGCGGCGAGCTCGACCTTGTCGCCCTGGGCCGCCTTCAGGCGGTCGAGCTGAACGATCGTGCCGACCTCGACCTTCTCCTGGCGTCCACCGGCGCGCACTACTGCGTAAACCACTTCATACCTGTTTCGTTGGGGAGCGGGACCGCTCCGTAATCTCACGGGAAGACTGTGCTTGCATCGCGCCACAGCAGAGGGATCCGCAGTGGCGGGCGCGAGTTGCATGATCCCGCGGCGGCCGAGTGGGGCGTCCGGCGCGGTGCACCAAGGAGCTACTTTACCGGATGCGCGGCCCCCTCGCAAAGCGAGCGCCGCTGCGGCGGGATCCCGGAACCGATCGTGTGGCGAATCGGCCTCGACGGCGCTCCCCGCGTCTAGGATCGCGGAATGGCGATCCTCGTGGACGACGCGATCTGGCCCGCGCACGGCCGCCTCTGGGCGCACCTGGTCAGCGACGCCAGCGTCGCCGAGCTGCACGCCTTCGCCGCGCGGCACGACATCCCCGCCCGGGCGTTCGATCTGGACCACTACGACGTCCCGGAAGACGCGCTGGAGCGGCTCGTCGCGGGCGGTGCGGAGCGCGTGGGCGGCAAGGAGCTCACGCGCCGTTTGATCGCGTCAGGCCTGCGCGTACCGGCTCGCGACCGCACCGGAGGGCACGACCACGACACGAGGATCGCGCGATGACGTCGAGCAGGCTGGAGGCGTTCAGCGACGGCGTCCTCGCGATCATCATCACGGTGATGGTGCTCGGGCTCGCCGTGCCCAAGGGATCGACCTGGACCGACCTCGTGCACACCTCGGGGCTGGGGCTGCTCACCTATCTGCTCAGCTTCGTGTACGTCGGGATCTACTGGAGCAACCACCACCACCTGTTCCAGCTCCGTCCCGCGGTGAACGGCACCGTGCTCTGGGCCAACCTGCACCTGCTGCTCTGGCTGTCGCTCTACCCGTTCACGACCGCATGGCTGACCGAGACCCGCGTCGCCCAGGTGCCGACGATCGTCTACGGGCTGAATCTGCTCGGCGCCGCGATCGCCTACACGATCCTGCAGCGCACGATCGCGCATCAGCCGGGTGGCGACAGGTTCCGCGAGGCGTTCGGGCGCGACGTGAAGGGCATCGCGTCCCTCGCGCTGTATCTCTCCGGCCTCGCGCTGTCGTTCGTGGTGCCGTGGCTGGGCCTCGTGCCGTTCGTGATCGTGGCGATCGTCTGGCTCGCGCCGGACCGACGCGTCGAGCGTTACCTGCGCGCGCACCACGGCGAGGTCCCGGCCGGAAACGCCGAGGAGGACCCGGCGCCGTAGCGCCGAGCCCTCCTGACGTGGTCCTGCGGGCTGATCAGCCCTGGTCCGCCTGCGGCGCGGCCTCTGTCGTGTGGACGACGGCCGTCCCCGCGGACATACCGCCCGTGCTCACCCGTCGGCGGTTGCGGCCCTGCCCCGGTGCCTTCGGCTCGGGAAGCGCGTCCAGCACGGAGTCCAGCAGCTGCTCCGCCTCCGTCTTGGGCGACTTGCTGCGGTCGGAGCCGCGCTTCTTGCGCGGCTTCTTGGCACGCTCCTGCCCTGCACGCTCGGCCGGAGCCTCCGCCACGGGCTCGAGCGGGGCGTCGCCGRCCCCCGCCGGCGTCTCTCCTGCCGCGCGGCTGGAGGCGGCGATCTGTGCGAGGGCGGACTTCGCGCCCTCGGTGATCACGTGCGTGCCACCGTTCGCGGGGGCTGCGGCCGGCGCCGGAGCCGGGGCGCCGGCGTTCACGGAGCCGTTTCCGCCGCGCTGGCGACGGTTGGAGCTCTGCTGCGGCGCGGCCGCACGGTGCTTCACGACCGGGTCGTGGTGCACGATCACGCCACGGCCCGCGCACACCTCGCAGGGCTCGCTGAAGGTCTCCAGCAGCCCCAGACCGAGCTTCTTGCGGGTCATCTGCACGAGGCCGAGCGAGGTGACCTCGGCGACCTGGTGCTTGGTGCGATCGCGGCTCAGGCACTCGACCAGGCGGCGCAGCACGAGGTCGCGGTTGGACTCGAGCACCATGTCGATGAAGTCGACGACGATGATTCCGCCGATGTCGCGCAGACGCAGCTGACGGACGATCTCCTCCGCGGCCTCGAGGTTGTTCTTGGTGACGGTCTCCTCGAGGTTTCCGCCCGAGCCCACGAACTTGCCGGTGTTGACGTCGACGACCGTCATGGCCTCGGTGCGGTCGATCACGAGGGATCCACCCGACGGCAGCCAGACCTTGCGGTCCAGCGCCTTCTCGATCTGCTCGGTCACACGGTAGACGTCGAACGGATCGCGATCGTCCTCATAGGTCTCGACCCGGTCCAGCAGGTCGGGGGCGACGCTGTCCAGGTAGGAGCGGATCGTGCGACCGGCGTCGGCGCCCTGGATCCGCATCCGCGTGAAGTCCTCGTTGAAGACGTCGCGGACGATCTTGACGAGCAGATCGGGCTCGGCGTGCAGCAGAGCGGGCGCCTGCTGCGTCTCGATCTGCTTCTGGATGTAGCTCCACTGCGCGGTGAGGCGCTGCACGTCGTTGGTCAGCTGCTCCTCGGTCGCGCCCTCCGCCGCCGTGCGCACGATCACGCCGCTGGACTCGGGGAGCACCTCCTTGAGGATGCGCTTGAGACGCGCGCGCTCGGTGTCGGGCAGCTTGCGGGAGATGCCGTTCATGGATCCGTTGGGCACGTACACGAGGTAGCGGCCGGGCAGCGAGATCTGGCTGGTGAGGCGGGCACCCTTGTGGCCCACCGGGTCCTTCGTGACCTGCACGAGCACCCGGTCGCCCGCCTTGAGCGCGAGCTCGATGCGGCGCGGCTGGTTGCCCGTCTCGACGCCGTCCCAGTCCACCTCGCCCGAGTACAGCACGGCGTTGCGGCCCCGGCCGATGTCGACGAACGCGGCCTCCATGCTGGGCAGGACGTTCTGCACACGGCCCAGGTACACGTTGCCGATGAGCGAGGCGTCCTGGTTGCGGGCGACGTAGTGCTCGACGAGAACGTTGTCCTCGAGCACGGCGATCTGGGTGCGGCCGTTCTTGGACCGCACGATCATCTCGCGATCGACCGCCTCGCGGCGGGCGAGGAATTCGGCCTCGGTCACCACCGGTCGACGACGGCCGGCGTCACGGCCGTCGCGGCGGCGCTGCTTCTTGGCCTCGAGCCGGGTGGATCCCTTGATCGCCTTCGGCTCGGTGATGTACTCGACGACGCGCTGGCGCTGGCGCGGCTGCTCGCTGTCGCCGCCGCGCCCGCGGGTGCGGCGGTTGTCCTCGCCGTCGTTCCCGTTGTCGCGTGTGCGGGCCGGGAGCGCGACGAACGCGGGAGCATGGAAGTGCAGCTGCGTCGAGACGCGCGAGACGAAGATCTCGGGCAGCAGGCCGAGGCTCACGGCGGTAGCGGCCTCGGGCTCCGTCTCAGGCTCGGGCGCCGGGGCGGCCTCGGGCTCTGCGACGGTCTCAGGCGCGGGCTCTGGCTCCGGGGTGACCTCGGCGGACACCTCGTTCTCGGCAGCCGCGTCGTTCTCGGCGGCGGGCTCGTGCTCGACCTCCGTCGCGGCCTCGGGCTCCGCCTCAGGGGCGACCTGGGCCTCGGCGACGGGCGCCTCAGCGGCGTCCACGTCCTCGGCAGGAGCGGTGTCCTCGTCCGTCGGCGTGGGCGCCGGCTCTGCGGGCTCGGGAGCTACCGGCGCCTGCAGCGCGTCGAGGTCGAGGGTAGGGGCGTTGTCATTGTTCTCGTCGGCCATCTCTGGCGTACTCCCTGCACGACGGCCCGGCCGTCGTGAATTCTCTCGTGCGGCGCACTCGGCGCCGCGAACTCAATCGGTCTGCGATCGGCTTGTGCTCTGATCGCTGGGGGCCGGGGCCCCCGAAGTCTGTATCCGTCGACCGCCATCATGGTGGTTCGACCCGTCCATTATCGCACCATCGGCGCAAGATGCCCGACTCGACGCGAACCGATGCGTGCGCATGCACGTCGCACAGAAGCGCGACTGCCATAATCGCGGCATGTCCGCACAGCGCACCCGTCCCGTCGGCTACGCCATCTGGCTCATCATCGCGAGCGTCGTCGGGTGGTGGGCCGCCTTCCAGCTCACCCTCGACAAATTCGCCACCGCAGCCAATCCCAAAGCCGCCCTGGGCTGCGATATCAGCGCCTTCGTCCAGTGCGGCGCAAACCTCGATTCGTGGCAGGGCTCGGTGTTCGGCTTCCCGAACCCGCTCATCGGCCTGACCGGTTGGATGGCGCCACTCGTGGTGGGAGTCGCGATCCTCGCGGGCGCCCGCTTCCCGCGCTGGTTCTGGGGGCTCTTCGGCCTCGGCATCACCGGTGCTTTCGTGTTCATCTGCTGGCTGATCGGGCAGAGCTTCTTCGCCCTGCACACCCTGTGCCCGTGGTGCGGATTGACCTACATCGTGGTGATCCCGACGTTCCTGGCGACGATGCTCCAGCTCTTCGCCAATGGGACCTTCCCGATCAGTCGCGGCGCGCAGGAGCGTGCGAAGCGGCTCGGCATCTGGGTTCCGCTCGCGTCGATCCTCGCGTTCGTCATCGTCATCCTGCTGGCGCAGTCGGCCGGCGTGGATCTGGTCGGCGAGGTCGTTCGCCTCTTCCGCTGAACCCCGTCGACGAAGAACGCCCCCATCACGGCCGAGGCCGGATGGGGGCGTTCTTGGTATGTGCGGGCTCAGTCGAACCAGATGCCGAGCTCGCGCGCGGCGGACTCGGGCGAGTCGGAGCCGTGGACGAGGTTCTGCTGCACCTTCAGGCCCCAGTCGCGCCCGAAGTCGCCGCGGATCGTGCCGGGCGCCGCGGTGGTCGGATCGGTCGTGCCGGCGAGCGAGCGGAAGCCCTCGATGACGCGGTTGCCGGCCAGGCGGATCGCCACGGACGGGCCCGAGAGCATGAACTCGAGCAGCGGCTCGTAGAACGGCTTGCCCTCGTGCTCGGCGTAGTGCGCCGCGAGGAGGTCGCGATCCGGGTCGACCAGGCGGATGTCGACGAGCGCGTATCCCTTGGCCTCGATGCGGGCCAGGATCGCGCCGGTGAGGCCGCGCGCGACGCCGTCGGGCTTGACCAGGACGAGGGTCTCTTCGGTGGGCATGTCAGTCACTCTCTGTCGTTTCCAGGGGTGTCGGTGGAGGAGCCGGGAGCCGCGGAGTCCGCTGCTGGCATGGAGGAGCCGGCCGAGCGGGCGGCGCGGTCCGCGCGTCCGCCCACGATCATCGCGTAGGCCCACATACCGCCGAAGATGATCGCGACCAGCAGGATCGCGGGCACCAGGATGGCGGACAGCAGGACGATGACCTGCAGGATCCATCCCATCACGATTCCGGCCCTGCTGCCCATGAGACCTGCCGCGACGAGCATCGCGACTCCGACGACGGCGCCGCCGACGATGCCCCACCACGGCTCGATGCCGGGACCGAGCGCCTTCAGGCCGAAGACGGTCAGCCCCGCGAGGCCCACGACGATCGCCTCGAACGCGAGGATGATCGATCCGAGCTTCTGGGCGAGGCCGCGCGGCGGGCGGGCCCGGCGCGGCTTCGCGGATGCGGATCCGGATGCGCTCTCGTCGGTCACGCGCGCCATCCGCTCTTCCAATCCTCGGCGGCGGCCAGCGAGATCGCCTCTCCCGCCAGCACGACGGATCCGGCGATGATCACCGCGCGCCGGTCCGACGAGGCCGCCCATTCGCGCGCCGCGTCTGCGGCATCGCCAAGGGCCGGGTGCACCGTAGCCCTGCCGCCGGCGCGCTCCACCAGATCGGCGAGGGCGTCGGGGTCGCTCGCGCGGTCCGAGTCGGGTGCGGTCGCGAACACGTGCTCGACCGACGGCAGCAGCGTCTCGACGATGCCCGTCGCGTCCTTGTCGCCGAGCACGCCGAGCACGAGGCCCCACTCGTCGAAGTCGAAGCTGTCCTTGAGTGCAGCGGCGAGCGCGCGCGCCCCGTGCGGGTTGTGCGCGGCGTCGACGATCACGGTCGGCGCGATGCCGAGCAGCTGCAGGCGGCCCGGCGAGGTCGCGCCTGTCAGACCCTCCGCGAGCACATCCCCCACGATCGCGTGTTGCGCTCCCCCGATGAGCGACTCCACGGCCGCGATCGCGAGAGCGGCGTTGAAGCCCTGGTGCTCGCCGTACATCGGCAGGTACTCCTCGGAGTACTGCCCCGCGAGCCCGCGCACCGTGATCTGCTGACCGCCGACCGCGAGGCGCTGCTCGACGAGCGCGAAGTCCTCGCCCTCGAAGGCGATGCGCGCACCGTGTTCCGCCGCGACACGGCGCAGCACGGCTTCGGCCTCCGGCGTCTGTCGCGAGGAGACGACGGCCGCGCCGTCCTTGATGATCCCGGCCTTCACCTCGGCGATCTTCGCGATCGTGTCGCCGAGGCGGTCGGCGTGATCGAGGTCGATCGGCGTGAACACCGCGACGTCGCCGTCGGCCGTGTTCGTGGAGTCCCAGGATCCGCCCATGCCGACCTCGAGCACGAGCACGTCGATGGGCGCATCCGCGCAGGCCACGAAGGCGAGCACGGTGAGCAGCTCGAAGAAGGTCAGCGACGCGTCGCCCGCGGCTTCGAGCTCGGCGTCCACGATGCCCGCGAAGGGCTCGATCTCCTCCCAGGCATCGGCCACGGCGGCATCGGCGATGGGTTCGCCGTCGATCATGATCCGTTCGGTGAACCGCACGAGATGCGGGCTCGTGAACAGACCAGTGCGCAGTCCGTGCGCCCGCAGCAGGCTCTCGATCATCCGCGCGGTCGACGTCTTGCCGTTCGTGCCCGTGAGGTGCACGACGCGGTACGTCTTCTGCGGATCGTCCATGAGCTCGAGCAGGCGCGCCGTGCGCTCCTTGCGCGGCTGCACCCAACTCTCTCCCGCGCGCTCCAGCAGCGCGGAGTAGACCGCGTCGGCGCGCTCTCGGTCATCGCTCACGATACGTCTCCGATCCGGCTCACGGCGACGGCGAAGCCGCCGCGGTTGGCGTAGGTGCCCTGGTCGATGTCGGCCACGAACTCGGCCGTGGCGAACTCGGCGCCCGCGTCCAGGACGTCCGCCTCCACGGCAAGCGTCTCCTCGGCCACTCCGGCGACCGCGAAGGCGCTGCGGACGGCGACCGCGTCCTCCGCATCGGCGAAGCGCAACTGCAGCCGGATCCGGTCGCTCACATCGAACCCGGCGTTCTTGCGGGTGTCCTGCACGGCACGGATCACGTCGCGGGCCAGACCCTCGGCTTCCAGCTCGGGCGTCGTCGCGGTGTCCAGCAGCACGAAGCCTCCGGTCGGCACGACGGCGAGCGCCTCGCCCTCCGGCCGGCCGGTGGTCTCCAGTGCGAGCTCGTACTCGTGCGACTCCAGGGCGATGCCGTCGGCCGTCACGACGCCGTCCTGCTCGGTCCAGAAGCCGTCCTTCGCGGCGCGGATCACGCGCTGCACGTCCTTACCCAGGCGCGGACCTGCCGCACGGGCGTTGACGCTGAGACGGTGGCTGATGCCGTACTCCGCGGCGGTGCCCTCGCCCTGGGCGACGAGCTCGACCGCCTTGACATTGAGCTCGTCGCGGAGGATGTCCTCGAACGGAGCGAGCGTCTCGGCCAGCGGCGAGACGACGGTGAACCGCGCCAGCGGCAGGCGCACGCGCAGCTTCTCCTTCTTGCGCAATGCGTTGCCGACGCTCGACAGCTCACGCACCGCGTCCATCGCGTCGCGCACGTCGTCCGCGTGCGGGAACAGCTCCGCGTCGGGCCAGTCCGTCAGGTGCACGCTGCGCCCGCCGGTCAGGCCCTGCCACACGCGCTCGCCGATCAGCGGCACCAGCGGCGCCGCCACGCGGGTCAGCGTCTCCAGCACGGTGTACAGCGTGTCGAAGGCCTCGGTCGTCGTCGGGTCGCTCGGGTCGACACCCACCCAGAACCGGTCGCGGGACCGGCGGATGTACCAGTTCGTGAGCACCTCGGCGAACTCGCGCAGCCGAGAGGCGGCCGTGGTCGAATCGAGGCCCTCGAGGTCTTCCTGCACGCCGCGGACGAGGTCGCCGGTGCGGGCCAGGATGTACCGGTCCAGCACGTCGGTCGAGTCCGTGCGCCAGCGCGCCTGGTACCCGCCCTCGTCGGGACCGTCGGCCGCGTTGGCGTACGTGGCGAAGAAGTACCACGAGTTCCACAGCGGCAGGATGAACTCGCGCACGCCGGCGCGGATCCCCTCCTCCGTGACGGAGAGGTTGCCGCCGCGCAGCACCGAGCTCGACATCAGGAACCAGCGCATCGCGTCGGATCCGTCGCGGTCGAACACCTCGGAGACGTCGGGGTAGTTGCGCAGCGACTTCGACATCTTGTAGCCGTCGGATCCGAGGACGATGCCGTGGCAGCTCACTCCGGTGAACGCGGGACGGTCGAAGAGCGCGGTCGACAGCACGTGCATGAGGTAGAACCAGCCGCGGGTCTGCCCGATGTATTCGACGATGAAGTCGGCCGGGGAGTGCGAGTCGAACCACTCCTGGTTCTCGAACGGGTAGTGCACCTGCGCGAACGGCATGGACCCGGAGTCGAACCACACGTCGAAGACGTCCTCGATGCGGCGCATCGTGCTCTTGCCGGTGGGGTCGTCGGGGTTCGGCCTGGTGAGCTCGTCGATGAAGGGGCGGTGCAGATCCACCTCGCCCTCGGCGTTGCGCGGCAGACGCCCGAAGTCCCGCTCCATCTCGGCGAGGGATCCGTAGGCGTCCACGCTCGGGTATTCCGGGTCGTCGCTCTTCCAGATCGGGATCGGGGATCCCCAGTACCGGTTGCGGCTGATCGACCAGTCGCGGGCACCCTCGAGCCACTTGCCGAACTGGCCGTGCTTGACGTTCTCCGGCACCCAGGTGATCTGCTCGTTGTTCGCGAGCATGTCGTCCTTGAAGTCCGTGACCCGCACGAACCAGCTGGAGACCGCCTTGTAGATGAGGGGGTTGCGGCAGCGCCAGCAGTGCGGGTACGAGTGCAGGTAGCTCTGCAGGCGCAGCAGGCGCCCGTTCGCGCGCAGCAGGCGCACGAGCGGCGTGTTCGCGTCCATCCAGAGCTCGCCGGCGACGTCCGTCACGTTCTGCAGGAAGCGGCCGCCTTCGTCGAGCGACAGGATCGTGGGGATCCCCGCCGCGCCGGCGACGCGCTGGTCGTCCTCACCGTACGCGGGCGCCTGGTGCACGATGCCCGTGCCGTCGCTCGTGGTGACGTAGTCGTCGACCAGGATCTGCCAGGCGTTCTGCGTGCCCCAGGTCTCGGCGTCGGCGTAGTAGTCGAAGAGGCGGTCGTAGTTCGCTCCGCCGAGCTCGGCGCCGGTCACCGTCGCGGAGACCGCGGCGAGCGCGTCCTCGGCGCTGTCGTAGCCGAGGTCCTTCGCGTAGCCGCCGAGGAGGTCCCGCGCGAGCAGGAAGCGGTCGCCCTCGGCGCCCTCGGACGCACCGTTCGGCCCCACGGGCAGGACGGCGTAGACGATCTCGGGCCCCACGGCGAGCGCGAGGTTGGTCGGAAGGGTCCACGGGGTCGTGGTCCAGGCCAGTGCCCGCACGCCCTCCAGGCCCAGGGCCGCAGCCTTCTCCCCAGAGAGCGGGAAGCTCACGGTGACGGAGGGATCCTGACGCTCCTTGTAGACGTCGTCGTCCATGCGCAGCTCGTGCGCCGAGAGCGGCGTCTCGTCGCGCCAGCAGTACGGCAGCACGCGGTAGCCCTCATAGGCGAGGCCCTTGTCGTGCAGGGTCTTGAACGCCCAGAGCACGCTCTCCATGTAGCCGAGGTCGAGGGTCTTGTAACCGCGCTCGAAGTCGACCCAGCGGGCCTGACGGGTGACGTAGTCCTGCCACTCGTGCGTGTAGGCGAGCACCGACTCGCGCGCCTTCGCGTTGAAGACGTCGATGCCCATCTGCTCGATCTCGTCCTTCTCGGTGATCCCGAGCTGCTTCATCGCCTCGAGCTCGGCCGGAAGGCCGTGCGTGTCCCACCCGAACACGCGGTCGACCCTCTTGCCGAGCATGGTCTGGAAGCGCGGGAACAGGTCCTTCGCATAGCCCGTGAGCAGGTGACCGTAGTGCGGGAGCCCGTTGGCGAACGGAGGGCCGTCGTAGAAGACCCATTCCTCGGCGCCCTCACGCTGTGCGATCGACGCGCGGAAGGTGTCGTCGGCCTCCCAGAACGCGAGCACGTCGCGTTCGATCTCGGGGAAGCGCGGACTCGGGGAGATCGATCCCTGAGCCCGTCGAAGGGCGTCGGCGGCGGGGCCGAAGGATCCGGCGGAGGACGTGCGCGGGTAGGTCATCGTGTCTCGCAGTGTCGGTGGCGGGCGGATGCTGCTGCGAGGACGATCCCTGTGCTCTTCCGGCAAAAGGACCGCGGTACCACCCCGCGTGCGCCGTCCCTGCGGTCGACGCCACTCTCACTGCGGCTGTGACGGGCCTGCCCCGCTCGGTTCTACTTGCTCCGGTCGCTCAGCCGATCGTTCCTGCGCTGAGCTTGTCGAAGCGTTCTTCCGAGAGCTCCCCGGTGATGGCCGGATCGATGCTCGTACTGTCCAGTCTAACGCCGCCGGATCCGCATCCGCTCCGGCTCGGATCCCGGGGCGGCGGGTGTGTAGGGCATCGGGCGATGAGCCGTTGTCGGCGACCGGCCCTATGGTCGTGGCATGGCCCGCAGCACCGAACGCCCCCTGCCGCCCCGCGTCTCGCCGCCGGATCTGCCGGACGAGCTCGACGACGGGGTGGGTCGCCGGCACGGCGACCATGTCGGCCTGCGGATCCCGCTGAGCGAGGATCTCGCGCACGCGCAGTTCGAGCAGTGCTCGCTGTCCGGCGCCGCGGAACGCGTCGACCTCGCCGGTGCGACGCTGCTGGACGTCGAGATCGTAGACGCGCGCACGCCCGTGCTGTCGCTGAAGGACGCCACGATCCGCCGGCTGCGCATCGCCGGCGGCCGGATCGGCACGCTGGATCTGTCCGGCGCGCACGTCGCCGAGCTGATCATCGAGCACGCACGCATCGACTACCTCTCCCTCGCGGCCGCCAAGATCCAGGATTCGCTCATCGCGGACTGCACGCTCGCGACCGTCGACGTGCCTGCCGCCACGGTCACCCGGGTGCGTTTCGAGCGCAGCACTGCGGATGAGGTCGACACCCGGGGCCTGCGGGCCGACTCCCTCGACCTGCGCGGGCTCGACGCTCAGGCCTTCCTCGATGTGACCTCCCTGCGCGGCACCACGCTGAGCCCCCTGCAAGTCGAGCTGCTGGCCCCGGTCTTCGCCCGCACCGCCGGCATCGACGTCCAGGACTGACCCTCTCCACTTCCGAGCCGTCCCCATCAGCGCACGCTATGGGCTCCGCTCACGGGGACGACCCGGAGGTAGAGCCCGCTGCTCCTGGCGCCACTTCCGAGTCGTCCCCATCAGCGCACGCTATGGGCTCCGCTGGCGGGGACGACTCGGAAGTGGGGGCACTCTGGAGCAGAGGGCACGGTCAGACGAAGGAATCGGAGGCGGCGAGCAGTTCGCGTGTGAAGGAGTGCTGCGGAGCGTCGAGCACCTGCGCGGCCGGGCCCTGTTCCACGATCGCTCCGTCCTGCATCACGAGCAGATCATCCGCGACCGACGCGATCACGCCGAGGTCGTGCGAGACGAGGAGCATGCTCAGCCCGCGATCGCGCTGCAGGCGGTCCAGCAGCACCAGGATCCGAGCACGCACGGTCGCATCCAGCGCCGACACCGGCTCATCCAGCACGAGCACCTCGGGGTCCGCGGCGAGCGCGCGCGCGATCGCCGCCCTCTGACGCTGCCCGCCCGACAGCGCGGCGGGCCGGCGCATGGCGAGCGTCGGATCCAGTCCCACTTCGCCGAGCAGCGCGGCGGTGCGCGACGCCCGAAGTCGGCGGGGAACGCCACCGGCCGCGAGCGCTTCCCCGAGCGAGCGTCCGATCGTCCAGCGCGGATCGAACGCACCCAGCGGGTTCTGGTGCACGAGCTGGATCCGCGGTCGCACGCCGGCGGCCCACACGACCGTGCCGGTGTCGGCGCGTTCGACGCCGAGGAGGATCCGGGCCAGCGTGGTCTTCCCGGATCCGGACTCGCCCACCACGCCGAGCGTCCGTCCTGCGCGCAGCACGAAGGAAACGTCGTGCAGCACCGGGCGGTCGAAGCTCTTCCCGACCCCGGTCACCGTGGCCAGCACGGGCGCGCCGCCATCGGGCGGGGTGCGCGGAGTCCGTGCAGATGCAAGCACCAGCTCCCGCGTGTACGGGTCCCGCGGCGCGGCGAGCAGCTGCGCCGCCGGTCCGTGCTCGACCACGCGACCGTCCCGCAGCACCACGACGCGATCGGCGATCCGCCGCACCGCCGCCATGTCGTGGCTGACGAACACGACCGCGGTCCCTGCGTCGGCGATCCGGCGCAGCAGCGCGAGCACCCTGGCCTGCACCGTCGCGTCGAGCGCCGTGGTCGGCTCATCCGCGATCAGCACCGCGGGGTCGGCCGAGAGCGCGCTCGCGATGAGCGCGCGCTGCCGCAGTCCGCCGCTCAACTCGTGCGAGCGCTGCCGAGCACGACGCTCGGGATCCGGCATCGCGACGTCGACGAGCAGTTCGCGCACACGCTCCGCACGCTCGGCGCGGGTCAGGGATCCGTGGAGCTCGAGCGGTTCGGCGATCTCGGTGCCGATCCGGCGCAGCGGATCCAGGGACACGAGGGCGTCCTGCGAGACGAGGGCGATGCGTGCTCCGCGCAGCGCCCGCCACCCGCGCTCGGGCAGTCTCCTCACATCGACGCCGTCCACCTCGAGCATGTCCGCCGAGACTTCGGCGTGCTCCGGGAGCAGCCCGAGCAGCGCCCGGACCGTGAGCGACTTCCCGGCCCCCGACTCTCCGACGAGCGCGACGCACTCCCCCGGCGCCACCGCGAACGAGACGTCGTCGACGAGGACGCGTCCGTCGATGCCGATCCGCAGCCCCTCCACGAGAAGTGCAGGCTGCAGAGCGGGGCGGAGCTCCGGCCCGCTCTCCGGCCTGGCGCCGCCCCCGGACTCCGCGGCGCTCATGCGCGCCTCCCCTCGGCTCGGGCCCGCAGCGTGCGGCCGAGGAAGGTCGCCGCGAGCACGGTCAGGGTGATCGCGAGCCCCGGGAACACCGCGATCCACCACGCCTGGCCGAGCACGTTGCGTCCGCCCGCGAGCATGAGCCCCCACTCGGGCGACGGTTCGGTGGGCCCGAGGCCGAGGAAGCTGAGGCCGGCCGCGGCGAGGATGCTGGATCCGAGGCCGATCGTCGCGAGCACGCTGAGCGCGCCGAGCACGCCCGGCGCGACGTGCCGCCGGAAGGCCGTGAACGGCCCGACACCGAGGATCCGCGCCGCCTCTACATGCTCGGCGCGGCGCAGCACCTGCGTCTGGGCGCGGGCGAGCCGCACGTACACGGGGATCGCGGCGAGGGTCACGCCGATCGCGACGTTCGCCATGCCGGGGCCGAGGATCGCGACGACCACGAGCGCCAGCAGGAACTCCGGGAACGCCATCAGCACGTCGTTCGTGCGCATCAGCGCCGCGTCGACGGGCCGCGGCGACACTCCCGCGAGCGCGCCGACCACGAGGCCCACCACGAGCGCCAGCCCCGTCGCCAGGACGCCGATGCCGAGCGACCGGGCCGCCCCGTGCACCACCCTGGCGTACACGTCTCGACCGCTCTGATCGGTGCCGAACAGGTGCCCTGGACCGGGCGGCAGCAACGCGTCGCGCACCTGGGTCTGCACCGGATCCGCGGGAGCGAGCAGCCCTGGCGCCACGGCGGCGAGCACGACCACCGCCAGCGCGAGCACGGCGAGCGCGAGCAGGCTCCTCCGCAGCAGCCTCATCGTGCGACCTCCGGACGCCCGGGAGCCGCATCGGCGACGGCGGTGGCCGAGGTGCGCAGCCGCGGATCGAGGAACGGCGCCGCGAGCTCCACGAGCGTGTTCACGACCACGAAGACGAGGGCGCTGAACAGGATGATCCCGGTGACCACCGGAAGGTCGCGGCCCGTGATCGCCGCGAGCGTCACCCGGCCGAGCCCCGGGCGGGCGAACACCGTCTCTACGAGCACTGCCCCGCCGAGCAGCGAGCCGACGAGGTACGCGCTCAACGTCAGCGCTCCGATCGAACCGTGCCTCAGGGTGTGCCGCAGCGTCAGCCTGGTGTGGTCCGCGCCGCGGGCGCGCACGGTCAGGGCCCAGGGCTGGCGCTCCGCCGCCTCCACGCCGTCGCGCAGCACCTGGCCGAGCAGGGCCGCGACGGGCAGGGCGAGGGTGACCGCCGGCAGCACGAGGCTGGCTCCGGTCCGCGAGCCCGCCACGGGGAACCAGCCCAGCCCGAAGGCGAAGACGGTGAGCAGCAACAGCCCGATCCAGAACACCGGCGAGGACAGCACGATCAGCTCGCCCGCCGCGAGGAGCCCTCGGGCGAACGGCCGACGGGCTATCAGCACTCCGGCGAGCGCCAGCAGCACGGCGATCGCGAGAGCGGCGCCCGTGAGCTGCAGCGTCGCGCCGAGCTGACGCCCGATCACCTCGCTCACCGGCATCCGCAGCTGGTACGACGTGCCGAGATCGCCGCGCAGCAGCTCCCCCAGCATCGACAGGTACTGCTGCCAGAGCGGACGATCCAGTCCCAGATCCGCCCTGATCCCCTCCTTGACGGCCTCGCTCACCTGGGCCTGCGGGCCGAGCATGACGCTCACCGGGTCGCCCGGCAGCACGCGGAACGCGAGGAACGACAGTGTCGCCGCTCCCCAGAGCACGAGCACGACCGACAGCACTGCGCCGCCGATCCGACGCAGGAGCGCGCCGGATCGCGGCATGGCGAATGCGCGCGACCGCCCTGGATGATCCATCACGAGCGGACGATACCGCGAACCGCGCTCACTTCACGCTGGCGCCGAAGAACAGCGGCCGCCCGTAGATGTCGAAGCCCAGGCCCGCCACCTTGTCGCCCACCGCAGTGATCGCCGAGGTGACGTACAGCGGCACGATCGCATCGTCCTTGGCGTTCCACTGCTGGATCTGCGCGTAGACATCCGCGCGCTTCGCCGCGTCGGTGGTGGCGATGCCGTCCTTCAGGAGCTGGTCGAGCTTCGGATCGCTCACCGAGGACGCGTTCTGGAAGCCGTCCGTGGCGAGGTGGCTGCGCAGGAGGTCGGGGTCGACGCCGGAGAAGTCCCAGTCCGTGATGTCGAACGTCTTCGGCCCGTACTTCGCGTTGTACGCGCCGGGCTCGAGCGTCTCGCGCGTGACCTCGAAACCGACGGCCTTGAGGTCGGACTGGATGGCGTTCGCGAGAGCGGCGTGATCGTCGGAGACCGGAGTCCAGGCGATCCAGTCCGCGGTCAGCCGCTGTCCGTCCTTGGTGCGGATGCCGTCGGCTCCGCGCTGCGTCCAGCCCGCCTCGTCGAGGAGCTTGTTCGCGAGGTCCTTGTCGAAGGGCCAGCTCTTCTCGAGGCTCTTGTCGTATCCCGGCGTGGTCGGCCCGAGGATGCTCCACGCGCGCGGGAACTGGCCGAAGAAGATCCGGAGCCGCTGCGCACCGACGCCTCCGGAAGGATCTGCACGCGGAGGGTCTTGAAGGCCGGTGCTTTCTCCCCCTCGGGCGCCCACGCGTACTTCGCGTTGCGGGTGTAGACGATCTCCTGATCCGGCGTGTACGACGAGATCCGGAACGGGCCGGTGCCCACGGTCACGTCCTTGCCGCCGGCGGCGAGATCGGCGGAGTGCTCGGTGAGCACCTTCGGCGCGTAGAAGCCGAGCTGCGCCGTGCTCGCGGCCTGCAGGAACGGCGCGTAGGGCTGCGAGAAGGTGACCTTGACCGTGGTCGGATCGACCACCTCCGTGCCCTTGTACAGCTCGCCGCCGAGCATGCTCGCGGCCTGCGCCGACTTGGTGGCAGGATCCGCGATCCTGTCGAAATTGGCCTTCACGGCGGAGGCGTCGAACTTCTCGCCGTCCGTGAACGTGACATCGTCGCGCAGGTGGAACGTGTAGGCGGTGCCGTCCGCGGAGACCTCCCACTTCTTCGCGAGCCACGGCACGAAGGATCCGTCCGCCTTCTGGAACACGAGCGAGTCCAGCACGGCGCGCTGCACCATCGCCGTCACGTCGAGCTGGCTGGTCTGCGGATCCATCTTCCCGGAGGAGAGCAGGCTGCCATCGACTCCCCAGACGATCTCGCCGTTCGCGTCTCCTGACGCGGATCCGGTCGCGGCGGAGCAGGCGCTGAGCGCGAGCGCGGCGGCCGCGGCGAGCGCGGTGAGGGGCAGGAGTCGACGCCGAAGCGGAGAAGGCATGAGGGATCCTCGGGGTGCGATGAGGGGTGCGGGGTGCGGGACACTCCAGGCTACCGGTTTGTGTACGGGGTGGATCTATGGTGGCCGTGCGCGCAGGCCCGCCCGATAGACTGTCGACACACCCCCACACTCAGGCACGCTCACACGGTGCCGTACACATCGCACGAGGAGAGACCCATGTCACAGGCGAACCCGATTCCCGAAAAGCCGGCACTGGAAGGCCTCGAAGCGAAATGGGGTGAGCGCTGGTCGACGGACGGCACGTTCCTCTTCGACCGCCTCCGGGCCGCGCAGAGCGGCCGTGATGGCGTCTTCTCGATCGACACCCCGCCGCCGACGGCGAGCGGCAGCCTGCACATCGGCCACGTGTTCTCCTACACGCACACCGACATCAAGGCGCGCTTCGAGCGCATGCGCGGCAAGAACGTGTTCTACCCGATGGGCTGGGACGACAACGGCCTGCCGACCGAGCGGCGCGTGCAGAACTACTACGGCGTGCGCTGCGATCCGTCCCTGGGCTACGACCCCGACTTCACTCCCCCGTTCGAGGGCGGAGACAACAAGTCCTCCCGTGCGGCGGACCAGCTTCCCATCAGCCGTCGCAACTTCATCGAACTCTGCGAGAAGCTCACGGAGGAGGACGAGAAGCACTTCGAGGCGCTGTTCCGTCAGCTCGGCCTGAGCGTCGACTGGACCCAGACCTACCGCACGATCTCGAACGAGTCGATCCGCCAGAGCCAGCTGGCGTTCCTGCGCAACATCGAGCGCGGCGAGGCGTATCAGTCGCTCGCGCCGACCCTCTGGGACGTCGACTTCCGCTCCGCGATCGCACAGGCCGAGCTCGAGGACCGCGACCAGCAGGCCTCGTACCACACCATCGACTTCCCGTTCGCGGACGGATCAGGTCACATCACGATCGAGACGACCCGTCCCGAGCTGCTGCCCGCGTGCGTCGCGATCGTGACCCACCCCGAGGGTCCGTACAAGCACCTCATCGGCACGAAGGTGCGTACGCCCTTCTTCGACGCCGACATCGAGATCCACGGCCACCACCTCGCCCAGCCCGACAAGGGCACGGGTGCTGCGATGGTCTGCACGTTCGGCGACGTGACCGACATCGTGTGGTGGCGCGAGCTGCGCACGACAGACGGCCGCGACCTTCCGAACATGACCACGATCGGCCTCGACGGCCGCTTCCTGCCCGACGCTCCCGCCTCGGTGGGCGACGCGGACGCCGCCGCCTGGTACGTCGAGAACATGGCCGGCAAGACCGTCTTCTCCGCGCGCAAGGCGCTCGTGGAGAAGCTCCAGGAGACCGGGGCGATGACCGCGGTCGGCAAGCCGTTCAACCACGCGGTGAAGTTCTTCGAGAAGGGCGACCGCCCGCTCGAGATCGTGTCGACTCGCCAGTGGTACATCCGCAACGGCGCCCGCGATACGGACCTCCGCGACCAGCTGATCGCCCACGGCACGGAGCTGAACTGGCACCCGGAGTTCATGCGCGTGCGCTACGAGAACTGGGTCGGCGGCCTCACCGGCGACTGGCTGGTCTCCCGGCAGCGCTTCTTCGGCGTGCCGATCCCGCTCTGGTACGCGCTGGATGAGAACGGCGAACGCGACTACGAGCGCGTGCTGACGCCCGATCACGCGAACCTGCCGATCGATCCGACGAGCGACGTGCCGGCCGGCTACACCGCCGAGCAGCGCGGTGTGCCGGGGGGCTTCGACGCGGAGGCGGACATCCTGGACACCTGGGCGACCTCGTCGCTCACGCCGCAGCTCGCGGGCGGCTGGGAGCGCGATGCCGAGCTGTGGGATGTGGTGTCGCCGATGGACCTGCGTCCGCAGGGTCAGGACATCATCCGCACCTGGCTGTTCTCGACCATGCTGCGCTCGACGCTCGAGGACGGCCGCACCCCGTGGCGCAACGCCGCGATCAGCGGCTTCATCGTCGACCCCGACCGCAAGAAGATGTCCAAGTCCAAGGGCAACGTGGTCACGCCGGCCGACATCCTCGACACCCACGGATCCGACGCGGTGCGGTACTGGTCCGCCTCCAGCCGACTGGGCGCCGACGCCGCCTTCGACCCGCAGAACCCGACGCAGGTGAAGATCGGCCGCCGCCTCGCGATCAAGATCCTCAACGCGGCGAAGTTCGTGCTGTCCTTCCCCGTCCCCGAGGACGCCGAGATCACGCACGCGCTGGACGCGTCCATGCTCGCCACCCTGGACGGCGTGGTGCGCGATGCGACAGCGGCGTTCGAGAACTACGACCAGGCCCGCGCGCTCGAGATCACCGAGGCGTTCTTCTGGACGTTCTGCGACGACTACCTCGAGCTCGTCAAGGAGCGCGCCTACGATCGCACCAACGTGGGTCAGGCCTCCGCGGCCCTCGCCCTGCGCCTCGCGCTGTCCACGCTGCTGCGCCTGCTCGCCCCGGTCGTGTCTTTCGCGACCGAGGAGGCATGGAGCTGGTTCGAGGACGGCTCGGTGCACACCGCAGCATGGCCGGAGACGCGCGGCGCCGAAGGCGACCCGGCGGTCCTCGCCACGTCGAGCAAGGCGCTGATCGGCATCCGCCGGGCGAAGACCGAGGCGAAGGCCTCGCAGAAGACGCCGGTGTCGTCCGCGACGATCGCCGCCCCGGCCGCCGACATCGCGGCGCTCCAGGCCGCGGCCGACGATCTCCGCGCCGTGGGCCGGATCACCGAGCTCAGCTTCGTCGAGGCCGAGGAGCTCGTCGTCACCGCGATCGAGCTGGCCCCGACCGTGGAGGCATGATGCAGCTCGGGACGCGCTGGGCCGCCGGATCCGAGCCGCCCGCATCGGTTCCCGCGGCCCTGCGCCCCGGCATCGCCGATGCGGAGGCCCGGAGTGTGGCCGGCGGCACGCTGAGCCTGCAGACCGGAGCCCTGAACGTGCTCCGCGGCACCTGGACCCTCACCTGGCTGGAGGGCCGGCCGATCGCCGAGCTCGACACCGGCTGGGAGGTCTCGCGCACCGCCTCGGGCGAGGTCGTGGTCCGGCCTTTCCAGGACTGACCATCTCCGTCGTCCTCGCGGGGCGCGCCCCGCGACGGCCTCAGCGCGACCGGGATCCGATCATCTGCAGAGCCTGCTCGAGCACGTAGGGATCCGCCGCCTTGCGCGCCTGCTGCTCGCGCAGCAGGTCGATGGCGAGCGCGCGTCGTTCTGCGCGACGCTCCATGCGGCGGCGGACGTGCCCGGTGATCGCGTCGGCGACGCGCAGACCCGTGCGCTCGGCGAAGGTGGGGGCGGCGATGTGCAGCGTTGCGGCGGTCATGACAGCTCCTCGGTCTCGGTGGTGCGGTGTTCCGCGGCGCCCTGCGGGCGACCGTCGGGAAGGTCGAACAGGTCAGCGCGGATCGTGACGCGGCGCACGCCGGGACCGGTCTGGTCCCGATAGCGCAGCACGGCCGCCTCGACGAGCTCGTCGATCTGCTGCGCGAGCTCCTGAAGCTGCGGCGCTGTCATGTCGAGCATCGTCGTCATGTGGTGCGCCGCGTCGCGCCATTCCTGCGGCACGTCGGCCTGCGGCCGGTGCAGATGATCCATCAGGCGCTGGTGCCGGTTGCGGAAGAACTCGTCCTCCACGATCTGCGCGGCGGCCCGGCCGGACGGCGTCATCGTGTCGTTCGGCCCGGAGAACGACATCCGCCCACGGGGACGCTCCCACCACCGCTCGCGGGCCGTGCCGCGCCCGGCGACCTCGTGGATGAGGTCACGCGCCGCGAGTGCTCGCAGGTGATAGCTGGTGACGCCCGAGCTCTCCCCGATCAACGCCGCGAGCGAGCTCGCCGTCTGCGGGCCGCGCTCTGCGAGCAGATCCAGGATCCGCACCCGCAGCGGGTGTGCGAGCGCCTTCAGTGCGCCCGCATCGAGCGTGCGCTCCTCAGCCTTCGCGTCCGCTCGGGGCACCTCGTTCTCCGTCATGCATGCAAAGATACCTTTGCAACCATCTCTTTGCAAGTACTTCTTTGCAAGCTGATCGCGGACCATCTCGTCGACGCCCCCTCCAAACACCGACGCCCCCTCGCAGGAGCGGCGCTCAGAGGGGGCGTCGGTGCTGCGAGGGGGCGTCGATGAAGGCGGTCAGGCAGCGGAGCGGGCGGCGACGAACGCCGCAACGCAGCGCTCGACCTGCTCCGGAGTGTGCGCGGCGGAGAGCTGTACGCGGATGCGCGCGAGTCCGCGCGGCACGACCGGGAAGCTGAACGCGGTCACGTACACACCCTGCTTCTGCATCTCCGCCGCGACCCGTGCGGTCAGCGCGGCATCGCCGAACATGACGGGCACGATCGCGTGCTCGCCCGGGAGCAGGTCGAACCCCTCCTCGGTCATGCGGCGGCGGAACAGGGCGGCGTTCTCCTGCAGCTGCACGCGCAGGGATCCGGATCCCTCGACGAGATCGAGCGCGCGCAGAGTGCCCGCGACGATCGACGGGGCGAGCGTGTTGGAGAACAGGTACGGACGGGCGCGCTGGCGCAGCAGAGCGACGATGTCGCGATGTCCGGCGACGTAGCCGCCGCTCGCACCGCCAAGGGCCTTGCCGAAGGTGCCGGTGTAGATGTCCACGCGGCCCTCGACGCCGCACAGCTCCGGCGTGCCGCGACCGTGCTCGCCGATGAAGCCGACCGCGTGCGAGTCGTCCACGAAGACCAGCGCGTCGTAGCGCTCCGCGAGGTCGCAGATCTCGGCGAGCGGGGCGATGTAGCCGTCCATCGAGAACACGCCGTCCGTCACGACCACCCGGAAGCGGGCGTCGGCGGCGGCCTTCAGCTGCTCCTCCAGATCCGCCATGTCGCGGTTGCGATAGCGCAGCCGGCGGGCCTTGGACAACCGGATCCCGTCGATGATCGACGCATGGTTGAGCTCGTCCGAGATGATCGCGTCCTCGGCCGAGAACAGCGTCTCGAAGACCCCGCCGTTCGCGTCGAAGCACGACGAGAACAGGATCGCGTCATCCGTGCCGAGGAACGACGACAGCCGCCGCTCGAGTTCGAGGTGCTGCTCCTGCGTGCCGCAGATGAATCGCACGCTCGCGAGGCCGTAGCCCCACTCGTCGAGGGCGCCCTTGGCCGCCTCCACGAGGCGCTCGTCGTCGGCGAGGCCCAGATAGTTGTTGGCGCAGAAGTTCAGCACCTCGGCGCCGTCCGCGACGATCTCGGTGCGCTGCGGACCGCGGATCCCGCGCTCGTGCTTGGTGAGCCCTGCCTCGTCGATCCCGGTGAGCTCGCTGGCGAGGTGCTGCTGAAATGCTCCGTACATCGTCGTCTCCTACAGTTCGGTCCAGTCGAGGATGATCTTGCCGGTGCCCGCGGAGGCGGCGGCGGCGAAGCCCTTCTCCCAGTCGCGCGCCGGAAGCACCTCGGCGATGATGCGGGTGATGGAGTCCCGCAACACGGGGCTGGTCTGCAGCATCGCGCCCATCGCGTTCCAGGTCTCGAACATCTCGCGCCCGTAAATGCCCTTCACGGTGAGCATGTGCGTGACGATCTTGCCCCAGTCCACGCTGAACGGCCCGGTCGGCAGACCGAGCATCGCGATCCGCCCGCCGTGGTTCATGTTCTCGATCATCGCGGGCAGCGCGCTCGGCGCCCCGCTCATCTCGAAGCCGATGTCGAAGCCCTCGCGCATGCCCAGCGCGCGCTGCGCGTCCGCGATGTCCTCGCGGGAGACGTCGACGACCGCGTCGGCGCCCATCTCACGAGCGAGCTCCAGCCGCGGAGCACTCACGTCGGTGGCGGTGATGAAGCGGGCGCCCACGTGACGGGCGATCGCGATCGCCATGAGCCCGATCGGGCCGCACCCGGTGACGAGCACGTCCTCTCCGACGAGCGGGAAGGCGAGCGCGGTATGCACGGCGTTGCCGAGCGGGTCGAAGATCGCGCCGAGTTCCGGCGACACATCGGCGTGATGCACCCACACATTCGTCGCGGGCAGCGTGAGGTACTCCGCGTAGGCCCCGTCGCGCTGCAGGCCGAGACCGATCGTGCGGATGCACATCTGCCTGCGGCCGGCGCGGCAGTTGCGGCACATCCCGCACACGATGTGCCCCTCGCCGGAGACCCGGTCGCCGACCGCGATGTCGTGCACCTGGGGCCCGACCTCGACGACCTCCCCGTAGAACTCGTGCCCGGGGATGAGCGGCGCCTTCACCGCGGAAGCGGCCCAGTCGTCCCAGCGCTGGATGTGCAGATCGGTGCCGCAGATGCCGGTACGCAGCACGCGGATGACCACCTCGTCGGGTCCGGCCACCGGGTCCGGCCGGTCGACGAGCTCGAGGCCCGCGTGGGGGCCGTCCTTGTAGAGAGCCTTCATGGTTCGATCCCACCGCGAACGACCCTGTAGATCAAGTCCGACTGTCTGGACAGAGCTTTAAGCATCGCTACATGCTTGACTGGACATATGCAATTGCAGCAGCTTCAGATCCTTCGCGAGCTCGGCGCACTCGGCAGCGTGACCGCCGTCGCGGAAGCCCTGCGGGTCACACCGTCCGCCGTCTCGCAGCAGCTCGCCGCGCTGCAACGCGGCGTGCGAGCACCGCTGACGCGGAAGCAAGGGCGCACGCTCGTGCTCACACCGGCCGGGGAGGCCCTCGCCGAGGCCGGCGCGGCCGCGCTCGATGCGATGGCAGCCGCACGATCCGCGGTGGACGAGTTCGAGGCGGCAGACGGCGGCGTCGTCACGGTCAGCGGCTTCCTCAGCGCGGCGCAGGCGCTCTTCGGTCCCCTGATCCGCGCGCTCGGATCCGGACCCGAGGTCCCGGCGGTCCGCTTCACGGACGAGGACGTCGCGCAGAGCGACTTCCCCGCGCTCACCGCGCGCTACGACCTCGTGCTCGCGCACCGGATGGAGCACAGCCCGCCCTGGCCGAAGACGGGGATCCGCGTGCTCACGCTCGCGACCGAGCCCCTCGACGTGGCGCTCTCGCCCGAGCATCCGCTCGCACAGCGGGCTTCGCTGCGCCCGTCCGACGTCGTGGGTGAACGCTGGGTGACCAGCCGGGCCGGCTACTCCCCCGATGACGTGCTGCGCACGATCTCCGCCATCACGAACCGTCCGGCGGAGATCGTGCATCGCATCAACGACTACGGCGTCGCCGCTTCGGTGATCGCGACGGGCGACGCGATCGGAGTGCTGCCCCGCTACACGTCGCCGGGCACCGATGCGGTGGTGCGTCGCCCGCTGCAGTACGTCGGCACCAACCGGATGATCGATGTCCTGGCCCGCCCCGAGAATCTGCGCCGGCGCTCCGTGCGGCTCGTCTCCGACGCGCTGAGCAGGGTCATGGCCGACCTGACTGGCTGAGACTCCGCCGAGGTACGACAGGATCCGGTGCAACACGGCGCGACGGGGCCGGGGTGCCCCTCACAGCACCCCGGCTCCGTCGCGCCTCACGGGCATCGTCCTGTCAAGCTCACTGAGTGCAGGTCACCTCGGTGCGGTATATCTGCATGTCTCCGCCCGCTGCGTGCGGGGTTATGCACTTCGTGTGGGCGATGTACATGACCTGCTGATAGAGGGGCTGCAGTACCTGGTCGGCCAGCACCCCATCCTCGGCTTTCTGCCAGAGCGCATCGGCCTGGGTGTCGTTGCCGGCGGCGAGCGCTTGCTTGACCTGGTCCGCAGCCGTCGGGTTGCTGTACTTCAGTCGATAGTTCGCATCGACGAAGATGGACGCGATCCACTCCGATGCACGCGGGAACGAAGAGCCCCAGAGCTGGATGCTGGGACCATCCAGCTCGTATTTGTTGATCGTGTCGGAGAGCGTGGCGGCGGGCACAGGCTTAGGCTCTACCGCGAGGCCGATCTCCTTCGCCGAGTTGGAGATCGCCAGCGCGGTGGCTGCATCGGTCGTGCTGCTCGAGGCGTAGTTCAGAGGAATGGATCCGGTGAAACCCGCCTTGGTCAGCAGCGCCTTCGCCGCATCGGGATCGTACTTGCAGTACTGGCCGCAGGCGCCCTCGCGATAGGCCGACACAGAGTTGGGCATGAGCGAGGTGGCGGGCAGGGTCGCGCCCTTGAAGAGATCCTTGGAGATGCTCTCCCTGTTCACGATCATCGAGAACGCTTGGCGCACCTCGATCGGGTACTTCGCATTCAGATAGGTCGGCCAGGCGATGTAGGTCTGCAGCGTGTTGCGATCGATCGCCGTCAGCCCCTCCTTGCCCAGCGCGTTACGGCCCTGCGCGATGAGGCCCGGCGGCAGACTGCGCAGCACGTCCGCGTTGCTGGCGACGATGTCCTGATAGGCCGTGTTCGTGTCGGTGTAGACCCGGAACGTGAGAGTGTCCGCGGCACCGTCGGGCACCCAGCCCTTGTACTTCGGGTCTTTGGTCAGCACGGCCTCGACCTGGGGATCGAGCGACTTCAAGGTGTAGACGCCGTTGCCGACAGGCTTCTTGTCATAGGCGAGAGGGTCTTTGAAGGCGCTCTCGGGCATGGGGCAGAACGCGAGCATCGAGAGGAGATAGGGCACATCGTTGTTCGGCGACTTCATCGTCAGCGTGAACGTGTCGTCGTCGACGAGCTTCAACCCGGAGAGTTCTGAGCCCACCGGCGCCCCCTCAGCCGGGTTCAGCTCGTCGTAGCCCTGGATCTGCTCGTAGGCGAAGTTGGACGGCATCGCGTTCGCGCCGTCGGCGACGAAATTGAATGTGTCGACGTACGTCTTCGCGGTGACCTTCGAACCGTTCGAGAAGGTGTGTCCCTTCGCCACCTTGATGGTCCAGGTCGTCTGATCGGTACTCTCGACGGACGAGGCGCCACGCATGAAGATCGAGCCATCATCCTTGATGCCCGTGAGCGGTTCGCAGAGCGCCATCGCGATCTGGCTGCCCGCGTTCTGGGCGCCGGTGATGCGCTGGATCTCGCCGTTGTTGACGGCCACCAGCGAAGTCGATCCGTCCGCGCCGCCGCCCGACTGGCCGAGACATCCGGTCAGCATTGTCGCGCTGGCGGCGGCGGCGACGATGCCCACCGCGATGCGCGTCGTCAATCTGGTCATGATTCTTTCCTTTCGGAGGGGGGTGAAATCGTGTAGACCGCGCCCACTCGGGAACGGCTGACGTCGGAAGCCAGATGACAGGCGGCGCGATGGCCCGCGGATCCGTCGGGCACAGGCGCTAGGGAGGGGACGTCCGTCGCGCATCGTTCGATCGCGGTGTAGCAGCGGGTGTGGAACGGACAGCCGGGGGGTGGATCGATCGGTGACGGTGGGTCGCCCTCGAGCACGACGCGATCGAGACGCTCGTCCGGCGCGAGTTTGCGTGGAATCGCAGACAGCAGCGCTCTCGTGTACGGATGCGCGGTGCGGTCGTACACGTCGTCCCCGTCCCCCTCCTCGACGACCTTTCCGAGATACATCGTCACGATCCTGTCCGACATGTGCTGCACAACATCGAGGTCATGCGCGATGAACACCATCGACAGACCCAACTCCCGTTTGAGACGGTTCAGCAGGTTCAGCACCTGCGCGCGCACGGAGATGTCCAACGCAGAGACGGGCTCATCGCACACCAGCAGTCGTGGCTCCACTGCGAGGGCACGCGCGATGCCAACACGCTGCAGCTGCCCACCGGAGAACTCGTGCGGGTAGCGCTGCGCCTGATCCGGATTCAACCCGACCTGAGCGAGCAGCTCCCGTACCCGACCATCGACCCGGGACGCCGGCAGCAACCGGTGCGTCTCGATCCCCTCTGCGATGGACTGGCCGACCGAGCGTCGAGGGTCGAGCGACGCATGGGGATCCTGAAACACCATCTGCACCTCTCGATGCAGAATGCGCGCACGATCGGCGGGGCGCATCGCCACGACGTCCGCGCCGTTCCAGCGCACTGCCCCCTCGCTGGGCGCCTCAAGTCCGCAGATGATCCGAGCGAGCGTGGACTTGCCGCAGCCGGACTCGCCGACCAGTCCGACCGTCTCGCCCTGCTCGACGCGGAAGTCCAAGCCGTCGACCGCACGCACGGGCGACCGACCGGCGGCCGCGAACATCGTCTTCTTCTGCCGGTAATGCCGACGGACGCCCTCAAGCTCCAACAGTGACATGGGCAAGCACCTCCTCACGGTGATGGCAGGCAGCCGCTCGATCCACAGCAAAAGCGATCAGTTGCGGCTCGATCGATGCACACTCCGCGGTCGCGTCTCCGCAGCGCGGGTTGAAGCTGCATCCCGGCGGGCGGTGCGCGATGTCGGGCGGAAGGCCGGGGATCGTCGGCAGCTCCTGCCCACGATGCGCCGCTCCCGGGATAGAGCCGAGCAGGCCCCGTGTGTATGGGTGAGCGGGACGACGGAAGACTTCGTCGATCGGTCCGTATTCGGCCACGCGCCCCGCGTACATGATCAGCGCGCGATCGGCGAGCTGACCGGCCACGCCCAGATCATGCGTGATCATCATCAGCGCCATGCGGCGCTCGGCCGTGACCTCCGCCAGCAGCTCCAGGATCTGGGCCTGCACGGTCGCGTCCAGCGCCGTCGTCGGCTCGTCGGCGATGAGGACATCCGGGTCGAGCGCGAGCGCCATCGCGATCATGATGCGTTGGCGCATGCCGCCGGAGAACTGGAACGGATAGTCGTCGGCCCGGTTCGCCGCATCGGGGATCCGCACGATGCGCATCATCTCGATCGCGCGCTCCCTCGCCTCTCGGCGTCCGAGCCCTCGATGCACCCGGTACAGCTCGGCGATCTGCGTCGACACCGTCTGCACCGGGTTCAGCGCGCTCAGCGCATCCTGGAAGACCATAGCGATCCGGGCGCCCTGCACGGCGCGCAACCGCGCAGCGGACAACCCGAGTAGGTCGGTGCCCTCGAAGAGGATTCGTCCGCTGCTCACCGTCGCGGCAGGCTTCGGCAGGATGCCCATGACCGCCTTCGCAGTGATGCTCTTACCGGACCCGGACTCGCCCAGGACCGCGAGCGTCTCGCCGCGGTCGAGCGCGAAGCTCACATCCTGCAGCGCGGCGATCGGCGCTGCACTGCGGGAGCTGCGGAATTCTAGAGAGAGGTTCTGCACCTCGAGCAGAGCAGTCATCGGCGGCCCTTCGGATCGAGGGCGTCGCGCAGGTTCTCGCCGAGGACGACGAATGCCAGCGTGGTCAGCCCCAGCATGGTCGCGGGAAACAGCATCAACAGTGGAGCGATCTGCCAGTTGCCGTCCTGGCTGGCGGTGGCGATCTGCAGGCCCCACGAGAAGGCGGGGAGCTTGAGGCCGACACCCAGGATGGAGAAGCCCGCTTCCGCCGTCATGCCGGCTCCGATCGACAGCGTGCTCATGACGATGAGTGGCGTCACCGCGTTCGGCACGACGTGCGTGCGAAGGATCCGCCACGGTCCGACGCCGAGCCCTCGCGCAGCCTGGATGTACTCGAGGCTCTTCACCTGCAGCACCGAGCCGCGCATGTACCGCATCGTCCCGGCCCAGCTGAACAGCACCAGCACGAGCACGATCGTCCATACGGTGCGGGATCGGAACTGGTAGAGGATGACGAGGCTCGCGATCCCGACTGGGATGCCCAGGATGACGTTCGAGATCCAGGACAGCACGGAATCGACGAGTCCGCCGAAATAGCCGGCGAGGGATCCGGCCACGAGCGCGATCATGAAGCTGATCACGGCGGTGAGCACACCGACCTGCAATGAGGTGCGTGCACCGTAGACGATGTTCGTCCAGTAGTCGCAGCCCTGGATGTCGAAGCCCATGATGTGTCCGGCCCCGGGGCCGATCCGCGACATCGCGAGGTTGCAGGAACGCGGATCCAGCGACGTGAACAGAGCGGGGAACAACGCCATGAGCGCCACCACGAGGATGATCGCGACTGCGATCAGGAAGAAAGGCTTCCGCCAGAGGAGGTGGAGGCCGCTGCGCGGCCGCTCACGTCGCATCCTCGCGGTGAGCAGGGCCATCGTTGACTCACGGCCCGCGGGATCAGACATGGCGCACCCTCGGGTCGATGATCGGGTACAGGAGGTCGACGACGAGCGCGCAGACCAGGTAGAAGAGGAGCAGGAACACGGAGACCCCCACGACCACCGGCCCGTTCTGCGCCTCGATCGCACGGGACAGCGTGCCGCCGAGGCCGGGAAGGTTGAAGATCGTCTCGATGAGTACCGACCCGCCGAGCAGGCTCGCCAGACTCAGGCCGAGATAGGTGACGACAGGCATGAAGGCGTTGCGCAGCGCGTGCACCCACATGATGCGTCCTGGCGTCAGCCCCTTGGCGGTCGCCGTCACGATGAAGTCCGAGCGCAACACGTCGACGAGACTCGTCCTGGTAAGCCGCGCCAACGGGGATGCAGTCTCCAGCGCCAGCACCATCGCCGGCAGGATGAACGCGATCGGGAAACCGAGTCGCACTCCGGAGATCGGCAGCCAGTGCAACTTGATGCCGAACACGTACTGCGAGAAGTAGGCGATGATGAAGCCGGGAACCGCCAGGAAGAAGATCGTGAACAAGAGGTTGAACTTGTCCGGCAGCCTGCCCTGACGCAGCCCCGCCCAGACGCCGAGGCAGACCCCGATGACGATCTTCAGCACGAAGGCCGACAGCGCCAGCACGAGCGTGTAGGGCAGCGCGGTCGCGATCAGCGTGGCCACCGCGTTGCCGTTGAAGTCGCGCCCGAAGTCCCCGCGGAGCACATTGACCAGATACTTGCCGTATTGCACCAGGAACGGGTCGTCCAGGTTGTACTGCGCTCGGATCGACGCAATGGTGGAGGGCGAGAGCCGCTTCTCCCCCGCGAGCGCCAGTACCGGATTGCCGGGCACGAGGAACACGAGGAAGAAGACCAGGAAGGTCGAGCCGATGAGCGTGGGGATCATCATCAGGACCCGCCGGAGGCTGTATCGGAGCATCAGTGACTCGTGGACTCGCGTGTGGGCTGGTGTGCCACGAAGTAGTCCCGGATCTCCTCCGGCACGACGGGGATCTGCTGCGGGCGGGAACCGGACCGGATCGAGAGAGCACCGGCCACTCCGGCCGCGACCGCATCACGAGCCGCCAACGGATTCGTATCGGTCGGCCGGCCGGAACGGACGAACTCCACGAACTCGCCCACCGTGAGCGGGTCCGCTCCCCCGTGCCCACCATCACCGCCATCCTCGATCGGATAACGGACATGCCCGCCCTCGAGATAATCGCTGCGCGCATTCCAAAGACGGATCTCACCACCCGTACCGTCATCGAAGTTCTCGATCCGCCCCTCCGTGCCGATCACCGTGTAGTTACGCCAATA
>NZ_JBFTMT010000031.1:0-37203 GCF_056397105.1 Microbacterium sp. 05N427 | reverse complement strand
GGCGAAGTTGTCCCACGTGAACTCCTTCGGCAGCAGCGACTGCCCGCCCCCGGAGGCGCGCTTGTCGAAGGCGCTGGACACCATCCAGTACACCGGGAAGAGCGTGAACACGAGGACCACGATCACTGCGACGGTGAGCCCGAACCTGCCGAGCGCGGGGTGACGCGATTTCACAGCTCGTCCTCCTTCATGAGCGCGCGCACGTAGATCGCGGTGATCCCCAGCAGCACGAGGGTGAGCAGCACGGCGAGCGCGGATCCGAATCCGAACCGGTTCTGGCCGAAGGATTCGACGTAGGACCACACGCCGAGGTTCAAGACGCTGCGGTTGCTGCCGTCCCCGCCCGGCATCAGGAACACCTGGGCGAAGACCTTGAAGTCCCAGATCGTGGACAGGATGATCACGACAGAGAACACCGGCTTGAGGGTGGGGAAGACGATCTTCCAGAACCGGCGCCACGCGCCCGCGCCGTCGATGGCTGCCGCCTCGAGCATCTCCTTGTTGACCCCGAGCAGGCCCGCGAGGATCGTCACGGCGACGAACGGGAAGCCGTGGTGCACGATGTTCAGCAGCACGATGGCGAAGAACGCCCACCGATTGGTGAACCAGTTGACCTGGCCGTGGATGAGGCCCAGGTCCTGCAGCACGCTGTTGAAGATGCCGTGATCGGCGTCGAAGATCCAGATCCAGACGTAGGTGCCGGTGACCGCGGGCATGGCCCACGCGATCATGACGCTGCTGGCCACGATCGTGCGCCACACCGGACCGAGGCGAGCCAGCAGCAGGGCGACCAGGGTGCCCACCACAACTGTGGTGAAGACCGACACGACCGCGAGGCCCACCGTGTTCGGCAGCACGACGGTCCACAGGGTGGGATCGGTGAGCGCCTCGATGTAGTTGCCCAGGCCGATCCAGTTGGTCCGGCCCGTGTTGATCTCGCGCAGGCCGTAGTTCTGCAGCGAGAAGATCACGACCTGGACGAGAGGCCACAGCATGAGCGTCGCGAGGATCGCGAGCGCGGGGGCCAGCAGCAGCCAGGGACGGGCGGTCGCCCAGCGGAACCGGCGTCTGCCAGCCGGGCCGCCGGCCGCGGAGGAGGAGCGGCGCTCCCCTTCCGCGACCGGCCGCGGTGCCTGCACCATCGACATGGAGTTCGGACCTACTTCTTCTGGTTCAGAAGGTCGGTCATCTCCTTGGCGGCGTCCTTCGTCGCGGTGGCGACGTCCTTCTGACCGCTCAGGATGGACTGCATCATCGAGTTGGTCGTCTTCTTCGCCTGCACGGCGCCGAAGTTCGGGCTGACCGGGACGGATCCGCCGCCGTCGACCATCTGCTTCGCGAACGGCGCGACGAGCGGGTCGGTGGAGGCGAGGGCGTCCTTCATCGCGGACTGCACGCCCGGGAAGTAGCCGGTCTGGCTCGCCCACTCCTTGGCCAGGTCGCCCGTGGTCATCATCTTGGTGAACGCCCAGGCGAGGTCCGGGTTCTTGGTGGTGTTGAAGATCGACAGGTGCGAGCCGCCGAGCACAGACGGAGCGATGCCGCCGTCCTTGCCCGGGATGACCGCGGCGCCGATCTTGCCCTTGAGGTCGGGGTTGGCCTGGATCAGGGCGTTCGGGGTCCACGAGCCGGACAGCATCATGGCGACGTTGCCCTGGGAGAACGCGTCCTTGAGGTCGGTCTCCTTCCAGGTGGTCGCGCCCGCCGAGGAGAAGCCGTGCTTCGTGGCGAGGTCCGTGTAGAACTTGATCCCCTCCTGCGACTCCGCGCTGTCCATCTCGCTGGTCCAGGTGCCCTTCTTGTCGGTGGCGATCTCGCCGCCCGCACCCCAGACCCAGGGGTAGACCTGGAACTCGGCCGCACCAGGCACCGGGAACGCGAGCATGTTCGGGTCAGCCGCCTTGATGGCGTCGCCGGCCTTGACGATGTCGTCCCACGAGGTGGGCGCCTTCAGCCCGAGCTTGTCGAAGACGTCGGTGCGGTAGACGATCGAGCGCACGCCGGCGTACCACGGCATGCCGTAGAGGTGCCCGTCGTAGGTGCCCGCGGTCTTCAGGCCGGCGACGAGGTCGTCCTTCAGGCCCTTCTCGCCGTCGATGTACTTGTCGAGCTCGAGGAGCGCGCCGGCGTCCGCGAACTCCGGGGTCCAGGTGGTGCCGACCTCGGCCACGTCGGGCGTGGTGCCGCCGGCCATCGCCGTGGTGAAGCGGTCGTGGGCGTCGGCCCACTGCACCTCTTCGATCTTGACGGTGGCGCCGGTCTCCTTCGTGAACGCCTTCTCGACCTTGTCGTAGAACGCGGTCGCGTCGGGGTTGGTGCCCTTCATGATCCAGACGTTGAGCGTCTTGCCCTTGCCGTCGACAGGACCGTTGGTGGCCGCGGGGGCGCTGCCGCCGGAGCAGGCCGCCAGGCCCAGCGTCGCCACGACGCCGAGTGCCGCGACGGACAGAATGCGCTTGTGCATCGGGTGAATCTCCTCTTTGAAATCGCTGGGCGAACGCGCCAGTAGGAAAAAGTATCCACGCTGAACAAACTCTCTGCAAGTTTCTTCCAAGCTCGTGATGCAGCCGTGATCTGCTCCCGGATCCCGCCGAGCCGCCCGCGAAGTACTCCCCCATCGGGCGGCCGTAGGCTCATCTCATGGGCAGAGCGCGCGCGAAGGACACCGAGCATCCGGCCGCGCGGCTGGCATCCGGCGGGATCGCGCGCGTGGTCCCCGCGGAGTTCGGCGGCGGCTTCGAGCTGCTCATCGAGGACACCCCGCAGTCGCACGTGGACCTCGCGGATCCCACCCATCTGCACTTCGAGTACATCGTGCGGATGGGCGCCCTGATCGACCAGCTCTCCTCTCCCGGCGCGCCGATCACGGCCGTGCACCTCGGCGCCGGCGCGATGACCATCCCCCGCTACATCGCCACGACCAGACCCGGATCCCGCCAGCAGGTGATCGAGCTGGAAGCTCCGCTCGTCGAGCTCGTGCGCGAGCATCTCCCGCTGCCCCGAGGCGCCGCGATCCGGATCCGGATCGGCGATGCCCGCGAAGGCGTGCGCCGCCTTCCGCCGGCGCTGAGCGGCGCGGTCGATCTCGTCGTCGCCGACGTCTACTCCGGGGCGCAGACCCCCGCGCATCTGACCAGCGTCGAGTTCTACACCGAGATCGCCCAGCTGCTGGGACCGGCCGGCGTCCTGCTCGTGAACGTCGCAGATGGTCCGGGACTCGCGTTCGCCCGGCGTCAGGTGGCGACCATCCGCGCGGTGCTTCCGGAGGTCGCGATCCTCGCGGACGCGCAGATCCTGAAGGGGCGCCGCTTCGGCAACCTCGTGCTCGCGGCATCGAGGGGCCCGCTTCCGGCCGACGCGCTGCCGCGCATTCTCGCCGCGGGTCCGCATCCGGCCAAGCTCGCGCACGGCGCCGAGGTGATCGCATTCGCGAAGGACGCGGCGATCGTCACCGACGCGACGGCGGTGGCCTCGCCCCGGCCAGACGCCGGGCTGTTCCTGCGCTGAGCCCCTCCCGCCCGCGCCGATCCGCGACGCAGAGGGCCTCCTCCGACCCGGTGCCCGGCGCCGGTTTCTCACGGCACGCCCTGGGGCCTTCGCGGATGCGCCGGATCGGCAGGCAGACTGGAGGGCACGGCGAAGCAGTGCAGGAGGACGGGCGCGTGGGCTACATCAAGGGATACGACCCGGACTCTCTGCGCGAGCTGGTGGATCCGGCCGAGTGCGAGGCGCGGCTGGACGAGATCGCCGATCTGCGCAGTCTGCCGTCGATGCTCGAGCGGGTCTGGCTGCTGAAGGTCCTCGACCGCCTGGACGACGCCCTCCGCCTCGCGGATGAGGCCGTGCGGCAGGCCCGCATGGCCGGAACCAGGAAAGACCTGCTGCGTGCGCGCGTGCTGCGCGCGACCGTGCAGCAGTACCGCGGCGCGCACGCCGCCGCGGACCACGAGCTGGCCGCCTGCGTGGCCGAGGCGGAGGGGCAGGGCTGGGTCCCGATCGCCGCCTTCGCGCATCAGCACCGCGGCCGCAACGCCTTCGAGGCCGGCGACTACGACCAGGCCAGGGAGTGCTTCAAGCGCACGGTGTTCCTGCGCCGCGAGGCCGGCGCCGACGACGCGACGCTGGAGGCGGCCCTGCTCGCCGTCGACACCGTCGAACGCCGTCGCGACCCGGTCGTCGTCAACGGCTGACGCGCCGATCCTCCTCGAGCGGGCGGCGACCCGGGCGTTTGCGCCGGAATGTCGCCGGCGTCCCCTAACGTGAGTGCATGGCCGAGTTGGAACGAGTCCGGATCTGGGGCGAAGCGCTCATCCGGCTGCATCTCGATCCGAGCTGGTCGTTCGGCTTCGACAACGCCAAGCGCCGCGCGGGCGCCTGCAACTACCGCGACAAGCGGATCACCGTCTCGCGCTACCTCGCCGCCCGGTTCGACGACGACGAGATCCATCAGGTGCTCCTGCACGAGGTCGCGCATGCCGTCGCCGGCCACGACGCCGCGCACGGCGTCGCATGGAAACGGGTCGCCCGGTCGCTGGGCTACGAGGGCGGGACCACGCATCACGGCGAGACCGCGACCGATCTCGCCCCCTGGGTGGGCCGCTGTCCGACCGGCCACGTGACCTACCGGCACCGGCGACCCGCGCGGGCGTCCTCCTGCGCGCGCTGCTCGCGGCGCTACGACGAGCGCTTCCTCCTGGTCTGGACCCGCCGCGAGATCACCGCGGCCGACCGGCGGGCGGCGGTGATGCCGCGATGACCACGACGAACCTGACGCTACGGCACGTGCAGCTGAAGTTCCGGATCCCCGCGAGCGCGGACGCCGCCTGGGCCGCGCTGCATTCGCCCGCGGTGCTCACCGCGCTCTACGCGCCGGTGATCGTGGTCGAGCCCCTCACGCACAAGGATGAGGGCTCGCTCCTGCACAGCGCCGTGCGGTTGCGCTTGTTCGGGCTGGTCACCATCGGCACGCAGCTGATCGGGGCGTACGACGAGGTCCGCGAACACAAGGGCGAGACCGTGCGGGTCCTGCGCGACAGCGGGATCCCCCTCACCGGCCCGCTCTCCTCGCTCGATGTCTGGGACCACCGCATGGCCGTCTCGGAGCTGCCGGACGGCCGGGCGCTCTGGCGCGACCGGCTCGTCTTCGGCGGACCCGGATCCCTCCTGCTGCTACCCGCGCTCTGGGCGGCGTGGCAGTGGCGCGGGTGGCGGATCCGCCGTCTCTCCCGCACCTGGGACGGGGCCGCGGAGATCCCCCGCGGCCCTGCGCCCCTCAGTCCGCCGCGAGCGCCTCGACCGGGGCGACGCGGGTCGCGAGCCGGGTCGGGGCGGCGGACGCCACGAGCGTGAGCACAGCGGTGCAGGCCACGATCGTGACCACGGGAACCCATGGCACGACCGGGGGGATGAGCCCGGCCGGGTGGAAGTCGGGCATCGACGGGACCGAGCCGAGCAGGGACTGCGCGGCGATCCAGCCGTAGGCGACGCCCAGCACGAGGCCCGTCGCCGTGGCGGCGATCGTCACGTGTGCGGCTTCGAGCAGCACCATGCGGCGCACCTGGCGGCTGCTCAGCCCGATCGCGCGCAGCAGGCCCAGTTCGCGCCGACGCTGCACGACGCCGATCGTGAGCAGATTGACCAGCCCGACCGCGGCGATCACCGCCGACACCGCGACCAGCACCATCATCACGGTGCCGAACGCATCGAACGGGGCGAAGAACCCTGGCGGCAGCTCCTCGGCGCTCGAGCGCACCATGAGCGCCTTTGCCGACTCCAGAGCCACCGCGAACATCGTCACGAGCGTGACCCCCATCACCACACCGATCGCCATGCGGCTCGACCGCTCGGGGTGGCGCAGCGCGTTCTCGGCGGCGAGCCGGGCGGTCGCGCCGCGTCCGAACAGGCGTCCCACGAGCCGGAGCACGGGCGGCATCACCAGCACCGATCCGATCGCGAGCCCGCTGAACGAGAACACCCCGCCGAAGAACGCGACCACGACACCGAGCGGCGAGGACAACCCCACCACGACACCGGCGGCGAGCAGAATGCCGCCGAGCACGAACATCGTGATCGCGCCGAGATGCCTGGTGCCGCCGGCTCCGGTCTCGGCGACCGTGCGCTCGGCGGATCCCGCCAGCGCCTGCAGCGGGGTGACGGTCAGCACGCGTCGGGATCCGGCCCAGGCCGCGAGCCAGGTCGTCAGCGCCACGCCGACGGCGGGGATCAGCGCTCCGGGCTGCAGCGGCGAGAAGCCCTGCGGCGGGTGCTCGAAGGCGAGGGATCYGATCGCCGCACCACCCCAGCTCAGCAGTACTCCCGCGGCGAGCCCCAGCACGGCGCCGATGATGCCGACCGCGAGGCCCTGCCCCGCGACCTCCGACCGCTGCGACCGCGCCGACGCTCCGATCAGTCGCATGAGCGCGATGCGGCGGGTGCGACCGGCGACGATGGTCGCGAACGTGTTGGCGGTCACGATCGCGGCGACGTACATCGCGACGGCGGTGAGCAGCACCGAGAGGATCCGCACGACGTAGGCGAGGGTCTCGCTGTCGCCGAGGAACGGATCGTTCTGGAGCAGAGCGCCCAGGTAGAAGGTGGTGTCGACGAGGATCACGCCGAATGCCGCGGTGAGGGCGGCGACGAACACGCTCGAGCCCATGCCGCGCTCCTGCAGGAACGCGAGGCGCGACGGGGTCAGCGGCGTCTCGAGCCGCGTCGGGGCGAGGGCGGTCATGCGAGCGCTCCGCTCGGCTGGGTCGCGGTCACGGACTCGGGTGCGGCGGGCCCTGGCCCGGGCGCGGCGGGCCCGGGCGCGGCGGGGGCGCCGCCGGAGACGGGTGCGGCGGGGGCGCCGCCGGAGAGCATGAGCGCGGCGATCTCGTCGGCGCTGCGGCGCGGGTGGTCGGCGACGATACGGCCGTCGCCGAGGAACAGCACCCGGTCGGCATAGCTGGCCGCGACCGCGTCGTGCGTGACCATGGCGATCGACTGGCCCTGCTCACGGCTCGCGGTGGAGAGCAGCTGCAGCACTTCGCGCCCGGACGCGGAGTCGAGGTTTCCGGTGGGCTCGTCCGCGAAGACGAGGTCCGGCGCGGTGGCGAGCGCGCGGGCGATCGCCACGCGCTGCTGCTGCCCGCCGGAGAGCTGGTGCGGCCGGTGCCGCAGCCGCGGCCCGATGCCGAGGATCTCGACGAGGGAGTCGATGCGCGCCCGCTCGATCGCGGACGGGCGCCGCCCGTCGAGCTCGAACGGCAGCAGGATGTTGCCGAGCGCGTCGAGGGTGGGCACCAGGTTGAACGCCTGGAAGACGAAGCCCACGCGGCGACGACGCAGGATCGTGAGGTCGAGGTCGCCGAGACCGGTGATCTCGGTGTCGCCGATCCACGCCCGCCCGCGGGTCGGGATGTCCAGGCCCGCCATGATGTGCATGAGCGTGGACTTGCCGGAGCCGGATGCGCCCATGATCGCCGTGAACTGGCCGCGGCGGATGCCGACGCTGACGTCGTCGAGGGCGCGCACCGCACCCTCGCCGGATCCGTAGGTCTTGGTGAGGTGCTGGACGCGGGCCGCAAGACCCAGGTCGCTCGTCGTGATCTCCATGTCTTCGACGCTAAGGATCCGCCCCCACTCCTCGCGTCGCTCTGCGGACCCATCTCCCTACATCGCAAGGATGATCCACGCGCCCCGACTTCCGAGTCGTCCCCATGAGCGCACCCCCTGGTGTGCGCTCACAGGGACGACTCGGAAGTAGGAGGGGCTCAGGCGGAGGCGACGGCCGGAGAGGAGGGCGTGGAGACGCCGCGGCGGAGGAAGCGGACGAGCAGGATCAGGGCGACGATGCCCGCGACCAGGGCTATCGCGCCATCGCTCAGACGCACGCCCACGCCCGCCACCGCGAGGCCACGGACGAGGTCGAGGGCGACCGAGAGCGCACCCGATCCGAAGCCGACCAGACCCACGCCGAGGAAGGCCACGGCACTCGCCACGAGCAGCATGCGCCGATCCTCCCGGGCGATCAGCGCCGCCCCGCGAAGGCGCCGCACCAGAAGCCAGGCCGCGAGCAGCACGACGCCGAGGATCCCGGCCGCGAGCCGTTCGGAGACGATCTCGTCGGAGTGGTGCATCGCCGCCGCGGCGGCGCAGCTGCCCGCCTGCGGGAAGAAGCCCTGGAAGTCGGCGCACCGCGCGGCCGTGTACGTCACCCCGTTCACGTCGCCAGCGAGGAACGCGGGTCCGGCGATCGCCTCCATCGCCCACGACACCAGCCCGCTCACGCCGATCACAATCAGGCCCAGCGCGACGACGAGCCACCCACCGCTGAGCAGCCCCACCGCGCGGCGCCGCGGAGAGCGCGCCTTGGCGACGGCGGCGGGATCCCCGAATCGTCGTACGGCGACCTCCGCAGCCTCGGCCGGATCCATCCCCTGCGCCTGCAGTGCCGACTGCGCATCGCGCAGGTGTCCGTCCGTCTCGGCGAGCAGCCGCCAGGTGTCCTGGCCCGCGCCCAGCCGGTCGGCGAGCTGCGCCACGTAGCGGTCGATCGCGTCGGTCATCTCACACCCCCTGCACGGCCGGGCGGATCGAGGGAGCCGCGAGCGTCGACGCCACCCCGTCGGCGAAGCGCTGCCACGCCCCGGTCTCGCGGGTCAGCTGTGCCGCGCCGGCCGCCGTGATCGCGTAGATCCGGCGCCGGCGGCCGTCGTGCACCCACTCGCTCGTGATCGCCCCGGATCGCTCCAGCCGGTGCAGCGCGGGGTACAGCGAGCCCTCCGGCACATCGAACTCGCCGCCGCTCGCGGTGCGCAGCGCCTCGGCGAGCGCGTAGCCGTGAGCGGATCCGCGAGCGAGAGTCGCCAGGACCAGCATCTCGAGATTGCCTCGGAGTCGTTCGTCTGCCATGGGGTGACTATACCTAGACTGTCGATGCATAGACAGTCTTTGTCCCTGAGAGTTAACCCAGCGTCCGTGCCCGTGGACCATGTCCCACTCTCGGCTGCAGAATCGCCGGATCCACAGCCGAAAATGGGACATGCCTCAGCCTGAAGTGGGACACGTCGCAGCCGGAACTAGGGCACGCGTGGCCGGAGTCGGGCTCCGGGACACGCCTGGCGTCCGACCCCCGGACCGGTTCCGAGCTCCGGCTCCACCGACGGTTCGGTGGACCATGTCCCACTTTCCGCTCCGGAATCCCGGATCCGCGGCCGAAAGTGGGACATGCCGTGGCCCGAAGTGGGACATGCCCCCAGCAAGCGACGCAAGCCCGCACGCGCCGCACACACCGGACGCGCCGTCTACATCGATCCGGTCCAGGCGTGCGTGGAGACGCCGACCGCGTTCCACGCGTTGATCACGACGATCAGTGAGACGAGGGCGCCGAGTTCCTCCGGGGAGAAACGCGTGGCCGCGGCCGCCCAGTCCGCGTCCGGCACATGGGTCTCGGACAGGCGGGTGATGCTCTCCGTGAGCGCGAACGCGGCACGTTCACGGGCGGTGAAGAAGGGCGACTCCTGCCACACCGCGACCGCGGCGATGCGGGCGGYGGTGTCGCCGGCCTTGGCAGCATCCCCCGCATGCAGGTCGACGCAATAACTGCATCCGTTGATCTGCGAGGCCCGCAGGCGGACCAGCTCGCGCAGTCGGGCGTCGATGCCCGCCGCATCGAGCTCGCGGATCATCGCGGCATCGAGCCCGGCGAGCGCGCGGGAGAAGCGCGGCGCGACCGTGTCGATGTCGAGACGGACGGGGATCGGGACGGTCGGCTCGGTCTGGGTCGAGGTCTCGGTGATGGTCATGGCGGTTCCTTTCGTCTCGTTCAGAATCGACGATCCGGATCCATCCGTCCAACAGCTGATGCCTATCGCTATCATCTGTCTCAGAGATGGAACTTCACCAGCTGCGCTACGTCCTCGCCGTCCTCGAGACGGGATCCTTCACGGCGGCCGCGCAGCGCGTGCGGGTCAGTCAGTCCGGTGTGAGCACGCAGGTCCAGAAGCTCGAGCGCGAGCTCGGCATCGCCCTGTTCGATCGCACTTCCCGCCGGGTCGCCCTCACTCAGGAGGGCGAGCGCCTGATGCCCGCGATCCGCGCCGCCCTCGAGGCGATCGGGGAGATCGGCGCCACGGCCGCCGACCTGCGCGGGCTGCTGCTCGGATCGCTTCGCGTCGGCACCGTGTTCGGCCTGACGTGGCCGCGGTTCTACGATGCGCTCGCCGAGATCAGCTCCGCGCATCCGGGGCTCGAGCTACGGCTGCGCGAGGACACGTCCGCGCAACTGATCGACGCGGTCCGGCGCGGCGAGATCGACCTCGCGCTCGTCGCCTGGGCCGAGCACCCGCCGCACGATCTCGGATCCACCGTCGTGTTCGATGACCCGATGGTCGCCGTCGTGGCGCCGTCCCACCCCTGGGCGGCGCGGCGCAGGATCCGCCCGGACGAGCTGATCGGCATGGACCTCATCGCGCTGCCGGAGGGCACCGGCGACCGCGCCGCGCTCGATGCTCTGCTCTCCGGGCACCCAGGCGCGAGCGCCCCGCACGTGAGCGCACGCCATAGGGTGCGCTCACAGGGACGACCCTGAAGTGGAGGGGTACCCCAGGGGGCGACACCGAAGGGGCGACACCGAGGGGGCGGCAAGGGGCGACGCCGAGGCGGCGTCAGTTCAGGCCGTGCTCGAAGGCGAAGACGACGAGCTGCACACGATCGCGCAGGGTGAGCTTGGTGAGGATCCGGCTGATGTGCGTCTTCACGGTCGCCTCGGAGAGGAATTCGCGGGCGGCGATCTCGGCGTTGGAGAGGCCCCGCGCGGCGAGCGCGAAGATCTCCTTCTCGCGCTCGGTGAGGGCGCCATAGCTCGGCGGCACCGGGGTCTGCGCGGGCGCCGCGAAGTGCGCGAACAGATCACGGGTGGCCGAGGCCGCGATCACGCTGGAACCGGAATGCACGGTGCGGATCGCCGCGAGCAGGAACTCCGGATCCGCGTCCTTGAGGAGGAAGCCGCTCGCGCCCTGACGGATCGCGCGCGCCGCCGCCTCGTCGAGGTCGAACGTGGTCAGCATCACGATGCGGGGCGGATCCGCCTGCTCCAGGATGCGCGCGGTGGCGGTCAGTCCGTCCATGACCGGCATCCGGATGTCCATCATCACCACGTCGGGGCGAGTCGAGCGCACGACCTCGATGGCCTCCTGCCCGTTCCCCGCCTCGCCGACGACCTCGAGGTCGGGCTGGGACGCCACGAGCATGCGGATCCCGGCACGGAACAGCGCCTGGTCGTCGACCAGCACGACACGGATCATCCTGCCTCCTCGTTCCGCGCGATCGGATCCGCGCCTCCGGAAAGTCTGTCATCCCCCGGCGCGGGGCCGGGACGCCCGGCGCGGGGCCGGGACGCCCGTGGAGCGGGCCCGGGACCGCGGGTTAGGCGGCGGCCGGCCCGATCGGGAGCATGGCGCGCACCACGAACCCCTCCGCCTCGTGCTCCGCGCTGAGCGTGCCCCCGACCAGCTGCGCGCGCTCGCGCATGCCGATGAGGCCGTGCCCGCGCTCCGTGTGCGCCTGCCGCGGCATCGGCGGCACCGCGTTGCGCACCGTGATCTGCACGCTGTCGGCGTGCCAGCCGAGCCAGACGTCGACGTCGCCGGCGCCGTGCCGGATCGCGTTGGTCAGGGCCTCCTGCAGGATCCGGTACACCGCCAGCTGGATGCCGGCGGGCGGCTCGCCCGGCGGCATCGGATCCACCGTCACGCGCGGTTCGATCCCCGCGGCGCGCACCTGCGTGTACAGCGTCTCCAAGTCGGCGAGCGTGGGCTGCGGCCCCTGCCCCTCGCTGTGCCGCAGCTGCGCGAGCAGCAGCCGCACATCGGAGAGCGCCGCGCGCGCGGTCTGCCCGATCGTGGTGAGCGCCGCCGTCGCCTGCGCCGGATCCGCGGCCGCGGCGTAGCGCGCGCCGTCGGACTGCGCGATGACCACCGCGAGGGAGTGCGCGACCACGTCGTGCATGTCGCGGGCGATCCGCACACGCTCCTGCTCTGCGGCGGCGACCGCCTCCGCCCGCACCTGCATGTCGCGGGTCCGCCGACTGTGCAGCACGACCCGCCACAGCAGACCGGCGCCCCAGGCCATCACCAGGGTGAGCACGGACACGGTGCCCAGGAGCACCGCCACCAGCGCGACGCGCAGGCCGGTGTCGGGATCCTGGATCAGGCCCTGCTCGTTGATCAGGGACATGTAGCCGCCCGCGATGAGCCCGCCACCCAGAGCGGAGGCGCCGCCGATCCAGAGCAGGCGCATCGATCCCCAGGCCGAAGTCGCGAAAACCACGGCGAGGATCGCGATGTTGTAGGCGCCCGGCGAGAAACCGCACGCCATCTGCAACAGTGCGCCGATCCACGCCACGATCAGGGCGAGCACCGGTGAGAGCCGGCTGATCGCAGCCGCGCCCCAGAGGATGACCGCGACCAGCATCACGAGCAGAATCGAGAACGGGCCGTCCGGGATCCAGCGGCTCATCGTGCCGGCCTCGAACGTGTACGTGAGGGGCAGCGTGAGCAGCAGACCGATGGCGCTGCCGACGATGTCGAACACGAGCCAGAAGCGCGGGATGGTGCGGATCACCCCCTCACGGTACGCGACCGGATCTCGCGCGGTCATCCGCCGGGAGATGTATCCGGTGCGGCGTCGACGTGCGRGCGGGGCGGACGAACGAATGCAGGAGACTCCCGCCGAATGCAGGACCGACCGACCACGTCGAGCGGCGAGCCCCGAGACTCCGCGGTGATCCGAGCGACCGGCCTCCGTCGCTCCTGCATGTGGGAGCGACGGTCCTGCATTCGGTCGCTCGAACCGCGGAGGCCGCGCTCAGAGGCTACCTCCGCAACGCGGATCAGGCCGGACTCAGCGCGCGGCGGCGAGYGCGGCGATCGCGCGGCGGTCGGGCTTGCCCGACGCCAGCAGCGGCAGCGCCTCGACCGGGAAGATCCGCGCGGGGCGCGCCTCGGCGCCCACGTCGGCCGCGGCCCGTTCCCGGGCGGTGGCGAGCAACCTCGGGGCAGAATCGACGGCTCCGCCCGGCAGCTCGACCACGATCGCGGACGCCTGGCCCCAGCGCTCGTCCGCGATCGCCACCACGACGGCGCCCTCCAGACCCGCCACCGTGCGCACCGCGCGCTCGACCCGGTCCAGCGACACGTTCACTCCGCCCGAGACGATCACGTTGTCGACCCGCCCGGTCACCGCAACCCTGCCGTCGGCCACGTCGCCGGCGTCGCCCGTGCGGTACCAGCGGTCGCCGGCGCCGTCGGCGACGAACGTGCGCGCGGTCAGCTCGGCATCGCTGAGATAACCGTCGGCGAGAGTCGGACCGGCGATGCGCAGCTCGCCGTGGACCGGCGCGACGCGCACTCCGTCCAGCGGGACCCCGTCGTATACGCAGCCACCCGCGGTCTCGCTGGATCCGTAGGTGCGCACGACGCGGGCACCGAGATCCGCGGCCCGCGTGCGGAGCGCCGGCGGCAGCGCCTGCCCGCCCAGGAGCAGCGCGTCGTAGGAGGAGAGGGCGGCGCGCACCTCCGGATCGTCGGCCGCGTCGAGCAGCGTCGCGAGCTGCGCGGGCACGAGCGACGCGAACCGCGGACCCGCCGTCATGCCGCGCGTCGCCGCCACGAACGAGACCGGCGTGAACCGCCCGTCGAGCAGCACGGGAGCCGTGCCCGCCAGGTGCGCGCGGACCAGCACCTGGAGCCCGGCGACGTAGCCGGCCGAGAGCGCGAGCATCCACTGCCCGGATCCGATCCGCCGCGCGGTCGCCTCCGCGCTCGCCGTCAGAGCGGCGGCGGAGAGGATGACTTTCTTCGGCACGCCGGTGGATCCGGAGGTCGCGATGACGACCGCCGTGCCATCGGCGACCTCGTCGCCTGGATCCGGCGCGAACCCGAGCGCGAGGGGCGCGGCGCCGTCGAGCGCCGCCGCCAGCCCGCCCCCGACGGCGACCGGATCCATACCGTCGACAGCCTGCAGCCTCACCGGGGACCGCCCGTCCCACCCGGCTTCACTGTGTGCACATGGCTCCATCCGCGGCGCGGATCGAGCCGTGTGCGCACGGTGAGACCCAGGGTCATCAGAACTGCCAGGGGTAGGGGGACCAGTCGGGCTCGCGCTTCTCCAGGAAGGAGTCGCGGCCCTCGACCGCCTCGTCCGTGCCGTACGCGAGGCGGGTGGCCTCACCCGCGAAGACCTGCTGCCCGACCAGCCCGTCGTCGACCGCGTTGAAGGCGAACTTCAGCATGCGGATCGCGGTGGGCGACTTGGTCAGGATCGTCCTGGCCATCGCGATCGCCTCTCGTTCGAGCTCGGCGTGCGGCACGACGCGGTTCACGGCGCCCGCCTGCATCGCGCGCTCGGCGGAGTACTCCTCGGCGAGGAAGAACACCTCGCGCGCGAACTTCTGCCCCGTCTGCCGAGCCATGTACGCCGACCCGTATCCGGCGTCGAAGGATCCGACATCGGCATCGGTCTGCTTGAACCGCCCGTGCTCTGCACTCGCGATCGTCAGATCGCAGACCACGTGCAGCGAGTGCCCGCCACCGGCGGCCCAGCCGGGCACGACCGCGATGACGACCTTCGGCATGAATCGGATGAGCCGCTGCACCTCCAGGATGTGCAGCCGGCCCGACCTGGCCTGCGCCTCGGCCGGCACCGCCGCCTCGTCCTCGGAGTACTTGTAGCCGTCACGGCCGCGGATCCGCTGGTCGCCGCCGGAGCAGAACGCCCAACCGCCGTCCTTCGGGCTCGGTCCGTTGCCGGTGAGCAGGACGACGCCGATCCGCGGATCCTGACGGGCCTCGTCGAGCGCGCGGTACAGCTCGTCGACCGTGTGCGGCCGGAAGGCGTTGCGCACCTCGGGCCGGTCGAAGGCGATGCGGGCGATCCGTCCGTCGTTCGAGACGTGCGCGGTGATGTCGGTGTACTCCCCCGCGCCCGGCGCGAGCGTCCACTCGGCGGGGTCGAACAGGTCGGAGACGGGGTTCTCGGTCACGGATCCAGCCTATTCCGGGTGCCGTCCACCGCGGACCCGCTCACGCCTCGCGCGCGAGGCCGAGCTTGCGGTAGGCGTCGAACAGCAGGCCGATCAGGATCCCGCCCAACACGGCCGTGAGCGAGATGTTCACGATCTGGACGACGTCCGCGGTCGGGGTGCTCGCGGCCTGCATCCGCGCCATCAGGTCGGGCGCGATCACCGCACGCCGCCAGATCAGCATGATCGCGCCGATCATCGCGACCAGGCTCGCCGCAATGCTGACCGCGGCGAGAGGCGCACTCCAACGCCCCCGCACGGCGACGAACGCCTCGACGACGACCCCGATCGCGAGCAGCACGAACCACGCGACCATGACCCAGGGCCATAGGCCCGGAGCGAGGACGTGGACATGCTCGTCGCCCCAGCCGACGGTGCGGTCCCAGACGACCGACCCGATCAGGATCACCGTCATGACCGAGATGCCGATCAGATCCGAGATCCGCGCGAGCGGGATCACGGTCCGCGGCAGTTTGTCGGGAGTCCATTCGAGCACGGTGTCCCCCGTGGATCCGACCCGCTCGAGCACGGCGAAGACCAGGGTGGTCCAGAACGCGACCTGGACGCCCGACGTGATGATCGCGGGGATCATCGCGCCGATCACCGCGCCCACGTCGCCTCCCCCAATCGCTCGGATCAGGCCTGCGATGAGAGCGGTCACCGGCACCACGATGAACAGCAGAAGACGCAGCAGTCGCAGCCAGGCGGCGTAATAGCGGGGTCCGATCAGAACGAGCGGCCTCCCCGAGAGCGAGGCCGCGTAGGCGATCGGGTCGCCGAGCTCCGCGATCACGGCGTACTCCGCCGCCCCCTCCTCCTCGCCTGCGGCGAGACGGCCGTCGAGTTCGTCCGCGATCGACGCGCGCAGCTCGGCGGAGACCTCCGCGCGATCGGCGGCAGGTACGGACCGCGCCACCGCGGTCACATACCGCTCGGCGAGGGACGTGTCGGCGAGAGTCGTGTCGGTGTCCATGATGTTCTCCTCCAGGAGGTCAGGGAAGGTTCTTCGCGGCGGCGGCGATGGCCTGCACATCGCGGGTGAGGGTGTCGGCCAGGCGGAGCCCGGCGTCGGAGGTGCGATAGAACTTGCGCGGTCGCGCTTCCTCGGTGTTCCACTCGCTCACGAGATAGCCCTGCTTCTCGAGGCGTCGCAGCAGCGGGTACAGGGTGTTGGAGTCGGTGGGGAACCCGGCGGCACTCAGCTGCTCGAGCAGGCCGTAGCCGTACCCGGGCTCACGCAGCAGCCGCAGGCTCGCGAGCACGATCGTGCCGCGCCGCAGCTCCTGCAGATGGCCGTCGAACTCCTCATCGCTCATGTTCAACACCATATTGTGCGTCGCACACCATTGTCAATCACACAATTCTGTTCAACGCACTCCCATAGCGTGGAGAGTATGACGATCGAGATCCACCCCGTTGACGCCTTCGACGACGCGGCCGTGGACGCGTGGTGGGAGATCTACGCCGCCGCGCTTCGCGCCGACCGCGGCGGCGACGCAGTGCTGTGGTCCCTCGAGGAGACGCGGATGGAGCTCCAGCAGGATTCGGCGACCTTCGAACAGCACGTCTTCCTCGCCCGGCGCGACGGGGCGGTCGTCGGCGCGGCTGCTCTCGCCTTGCCGCTCAAGGACAACCTCCATGTCGCCGATGTCGCGGTGTACGTCGCACCGGAAGCGCGGCGGACGGGTATCGGATCCGCGCTTCTCGCCGAGCTGGAGGCGCGCGCGATCGCGCGCTCCCGGCGGACGTTCCTGGCTGAGACGAGTTGGGCGGCCTCCGCACCCGCCGACGGCACAGGGCATCCGGGCGTGGAGTTCGGCCGCAGGCACGGCTACGCGCTCGCGCTCGGCGACCGGGAGAGTGTGCTCGACCTCCCTGTGGCGGAGGAACTGCTCGATCGTCTCGCCGCGGGAGCCCCTGACGACGACTACGTGCTGCGCAGCTGGATCGGCCCCGTGCCCGAGGACGTCGTCGCCGGATGGGCCGAGCTCTCCAGCTCACTCGATACCGAAGCGCCGATGGGCGACCTCGACATCGAGGCCGCGACTCCCGACGTGGCGGAGATCCGCGAGAGCGAGGAGCTCGTGTCCGCACAGGGCCGCACCTCGTTCTGCGTCGTCGCGCTCGACCCGGATGGTCGGGTCGTGGCCTACTCGCAGCTCGTGGTCTCCGGGGATGACAGCTCCGCGTACCAGTGGGGCACACTCGTGCGACGGGAGGACCGCGGCCACCGCCTGGGCATGAGGGTGAAGCTGGAGAACCTGCGCCGACTGCAGCACGAGATGCCGCGTACGCCGCGGGTGGTGACCTACAACGCCGAGTCGAACGAGCACATGCTGGCCGTCAACGTCGCCCTCGGCTTCCGTCCCTCCGGACGTCTCGCCGAGCTGCAGAAGCGGCTCGACTGAACCGCCCCCGACGGATCATGCGGATCCGGTGCCCGAACACGGCTGAGGACACATCCGAACCCGCGCGCCGGCGCGGATCCCCGGGTGCATGATGGGGGCATGACCGACCTCCCCGCACTCTCCGAGATCCTCGACACCGCGCGGGTGGTCGCGCTCCCGATGCACACGCGGTTCCGCGGGGTGGACGTCCGCGAGGCGCTGCTGTTCGAGGGGCCGGAAGGATGGGCCGAGTTCTCGCCGTTCACCGAGTACGGCGACGCCGAGGCGTCGAGCTGGTTGTCCGCCGCCATCGCAGACGCCTGGCGCCCCCGCCCCGCGGCGGTGCGCGACGGGATCCGCGTGAACGCGACGATCCCTGCCGTCCCCGCGGAACAGGTGCCGGCCGTGCTCGCGCGTTTCGACGGCTGCCGGACGGCGAAGGTCAAGGTCGCCGAAGCAGGGCAGAGCCTCGCCGACGACATCGCCCGGGTGCGCGCCGTGCGTGCCGAGATGGGGCCGGAAGGTCGGATCCGGATCGACGCGAACGCCGGCTGGAACGTCGACGAGGCCGAGCGCGCGATCCACGCCCTCGCCCCCTTCGACCTGGAGTACGCGGAGCAGCCCTGCGCGAGCGTCGACGAGCTCGTCGAGCTGCGCGAGCGGATCCGCTACCTCGATATCCCGATCGCGGCGGACGAGAGCGTGCGCAAGGCGACGGATCCGCTCGCCGTCGCCCGCGCGGGGGCCGCAGACCTGCTCGTCATCAAGGCGCAACCGCTCGGCGGCATCGAGCGCGCGCTGCGGATCGTCGCGGAGGCGGGGCTGCCTGTGGTCGTCTCCAGCGCGCTCGACACCGCGGTCGGCCTCTCCCTCGGCGCGGCCCTGGCCGCCGCGCTGCCCGTGCTCGACCACGATTGCGGCCTCGGCACGGCGTCGCTGTTCGCCGACGACGTCGCAGACGCCCGCCCGCGCGGTGGCATCGTGTCCGCCGCCAGGGTCGTCCCCGATCCGGCCGCGCTCGCCCGGCTCGCCGCGCCGGCGGAGCGCCGGGACTGGTGGCTGGACCGCCTCACCCGCTGCCACGGGCTGCTCGCCGCCGACGGCCGCTGAGGCCGGACACGGTCCAGCCTCAGCGCAGTTTGGGGCGCACTCTGCCGGTTTGGGGCGCACCACGCCCGGAATCCGTGCCACCACGCGCCCCAAAACGTGAGCACTAGCCCCAAAGCCGAGCACGCACCGCGGTCCGGCCGGCGCAGTTTCGGGGCGCACTCTGCCGGTTTGGGGCGCACGGCGCCCGGAATCCGTGCCACCATGCGCCCCAAAAGGAGAACACACGCCCCACGGAACACGAGCTCCCGCCCGCCGCCTCACCCGAGAAGCAGCGACACCATCCGGCCGAGCTCCACGCTGCCGGTGCGGCGTAGCTGGGCGTCGTCCTTGCCGGCCATCGCGCCGCGCACGGTCGTGCCCTCCCAGATGATCAGCAGCATGCGGGCGGCGACCTCCGAATCGACCCGCAAGGTGATCGTGCCGGTCGCGGCGATGTCGTCGATGATCTGGGCGATGCCGGCGACCATCTCCTGCTCCTGCTTGAGGTAGGCCTTGCCCCAGGCGTGATCCCGCAGGGCGCGGAGGCGGATCTCGCTGAGCAGCATGACGCCCAGGCGGTCGTCGCTGCCGGTGTCCATCACCTGTTGCACGAGCGTGGTGGCGTCGCAGTCCCGGGCGAGCGCACCGGATTCGTTGAGCTCGGTCACCCGCGCGCGCACGGCCGTCAGGCGCTCGGCGGACACGGTGCCGGCGAGTTCGAGGAACAGCTCGTCCTTCGACTCGAAGTTGGAATAGAACGCGCCTCGCGTGAAGCCGGCGCGCTCGCACACGGCCTCGACGGTCGCGCCGTCGAGCCCGTCCTCGGCGAACACCAGCGCCGCCGCCTCGAGCAGCCGCGCCCGCGTGTTCTCCCGGCTCCTGGTCGCACTGCCGGTCATTCGCACCTCCTGCGGGCCTCTGCGCCCGCGATTCACATCCCGCGCACAGAATATCCCGGCGTCGTCGTCTTACGATACAAAGACGTATCGAATACACCAGTGTATCGAACCCGCCTGCACTCCCTTCGGAGGAACCCCGTGTCGACTCTCCTCTCCTCGCTCGGCCGCTGGTCCTTCCGGCACCCCTGGCGCGTGCTCGTGGCCTGGCTGCTGGTGCTCGGCATCGCCGGCGGCGCGGCGCTCGTCCTCGGCAAGGGCACGGACAACGCCTTCACGATCCCGGGCACGGAATCGCAGGCGGGCCTGGAGCAGCTCGAGCGCACCTTCCCCCAGGTGAGCGGCACGAGCGCGCAGTTCATCGTCGTGGCGGCCGACGGCGACAGCGTCACCGACGCTGACTACAAGACGCCGATCGAGCGGACCGTGACCGACCTCGGCAAGGTCGACGGAGTCCTCGCCGCCACGAGCCCTTACGACGAGCACGTCACGGGCATGGTCTCCGACGACCGTTCCGCGGCGATCGTACGCATGCAGTTCGACGGCCAGGCCTCCGACGTCTCGGCCGCCACCAAGGACACCCTGCGCACCGCGGTGAGCGACCTCGAGAAGGATCTGCCGAAGGGCGCGCACGCCGTGATCGGCGGTGACCTCTTCTCGATGTCGATCCCGGCGATCTCGATCACCGAAGGCATCGGCCTCGTGATCGCGCTGCTCGTGCTGATCGTGACGTTCCGCTCCTTCGTCGTGGCGGGCATGCCGCTACTCACGGCCATGCTCGGCGTGGGCGTCTCGATGGCCGCGATCTTCGCCGCCACCGCCTTCGCCTCGGTCTCCTCCACGACGCCCCTGCTCGCGCTCATGCTCGGCCTCGCGGTCGGCATCGACTATGCGCTGTTCATCGTCGCCCGACATCAGGACCAGGTGCGCGAAGGAGTGGATCCGGAGGAATCGGCCTCGCGCGCGACCGGCACCGCCGGATCCGCGGTCGTCTTCGCCGGCATCACCGTGCTGATCGCGCTCATCGGCCTCGGCTTCGCCGGGATCCCGTTCCTCACCACGATGGGCATCGCGGCGGCGGTCGCCGTCATGATCGCCGTGCTGATCGCCGTGACGCTCACGCCCGCCATCCTCGGCTTCCTCAAGGGCCGCGTGGCCGGTCGCCCCGCCAAGCCCCGACGCCCCAAGAAGGGCGAAACCGAGGCGGCGCCGCGCCGCCGATTCTCGGAACGCTGGGTGGGAGGCGTCACCCGGCACCCGGTCCTCGTCGCACTCGCGATCGTCCTCGGGCTCGGCATCGTCGCCATCCCCGCCACGAGCCTCGCGCTCGCCCTGCCGAACTCGGGCGTGCAGCCGAAGGGATCCGAGGCGCGGGAGAACTACGACCTCACCGCCGAGCACTTCGGCCCCGGATTCAACGGCCCGCTCATCCTCACCGGCACCATCGTGACGTCCACGGATCCGGTCGGTCTCATGAAGGACCTCGGCGATGCGGTCGGCAAACTCCCCGGCGTCGCCGAGATCGCCCTGGCCACCCCTAACCAGACCGCCGACACCGGCATCGTCCAGGTGATCCCCACGACCGCCCCGGACGCCCCGGCCACCGCAGATCTGGTGCGCGAGCTGCGCTCGCACCACGACGAATGGCTCACCAGGTTCGGGATCGACGTGAAGGTGACCGGATTCACGGCCGTCGCGATCGACATCTCCGACCAGCTCGGCGCCGCGCTGCTGCCGTTCGGGATCTTCGTGATCGGTCTGTCGCTCGTGCTGCTGACGATCGTGTTCCGCTCGATCTGGGTGCCCGTCACCGCCGCACTCGGCTACCTGCTCTCGATCGTGGCCGCGTTCGGCGTGGTGTCCGCCGTCTTCGAATGGGGCTGGTTCGCCGATGCCCTGCACGTCGCACGGGTGGGGCCGATCATCAGCTTCATGCCGATCATCCTGATGGGCGTGCTGTTCGGCCTGGCCATGGACTACCAGGTGTTCCTCGTCTCGCGGATGCGTGAGGACTTCGTGCACGATGCCGGATCCCGCAGCCCCGACCGGGCAGAACGTCGCGCCGCCGCATTGCGAGCGGTGCGCGGAGGATTCGCCGGATCCGCGAAGGTCGTCACGGCCGCGGGGCTCATCATGTTCGCCGTGTTCGTGGCCTTCGTGCCCGAGGGCGACTCCTCGCTCAAGCCGATCGCGCTGGGCCTCGCCGCGGGCATCGCGATCGACGCGTTCCTCGTGCGGATGACGCTGATCCCCGCGCTCATGGCGATCCTCGGCGAGCGCGCCTGGGAGATCCCCGCGTGGCTCGAGCGGATCCTGCCGAGCGTGGACATCGAGGGCGAGGCCGTGGAGCGCGAGCGTCATCTGGCCGGCTGGCCCGGTGACGACTCCGTGATCGCCGCCGACGGTCTGGCCGTTCAGGGCGCGATCGACGGAGTCGATCTGCGGATGCCCGCCGGATCCGCCCTCGTGCTCACCGGAGGCGACAGGGCCGTGCGACGCGCCGTGGCGCTCGCCCTTACGGCCCGCGTACCCTCCGAGGGACGCCTGCGGGTGGCCGGGCACCTGCTGCCGGGACGCGCCGCCTGGGTGCGCGCGCACGTCGGCTGCGTGATCGTGGACGGCGGGACGGGGACGGATCCGCTCCGCGAGCTGCGCGACGCCTTGCGCGGTCGCACCACGCTCGTGGTGATCGACGGGGCCGACCGCCTCACGCTCGCCCAGAGCGAGCAGGCCGTCGCCATGCTGCGCGACGCCGCCCACCGGGGTGCGCTCGCCGTGCTCGCCACGGCCGCCGACGCCTCCGCAGCCGCACAGCTGCTGACCGACGCCGGGTGGGCGGATCCGCAGACACGGGACCTCGACCACCCGCCGGTCGAGCCCGAACCGCTCGCGATCGCCGACGCGCCCACCACCGACCTCGACGAGGTGACCGCATGACCAACCGCCTGTCCGCGCTGATCGAACGCGCCCGTTCACACAAGCCGATCACCGCCCTCACGCTCCTCGGCGTGCTGCTGCTGCCCGCCGTCCTCGGGGGCGTGCTCGTCGCCGCCCTGCAGGACCCCACCCAGCGCCTCGACACCATGACCGCCGCGATCGTGAACGACGACGAGCCGGTCACGGTGGCCGGACAGCTCGCCCCGCTCGGCCGTCAGCTCTCCGCGGGCCTCGTCGACGGCACGGGGAAGAAGGACGAGAACCTGACCTGGGTCGTCTCGAACGAGAAGGACGCCACCGCGGGTCTGAAGGACGGGACCTACCAGGCCGTCGTTCGGATCCCGAAGGGCTTCTCCGCGGCCGCGGTCTCGGGCGGCAGCGCGGTGCAGGATCCGGCCAAGTCGGCTGAGAAGGCGACGATCTCGGTGACGACCGCCCCGCAGGCGCGCGCCGCGGACGGCCTCATCGCCAATCAGATCGCCGCGACCGCCGCGTCGACCATGGGCACCGAGATCTCCAAGAACACCCTGCAGAACGTGCTCGTCGGCTTCGGCACGCTGGGCGACAAGATCGGCGAGGCGGCCGACGGCGCCGACAAGCTCGCCGCGGGCGCCACCTCCGCCGCGACCGGAGCCGCGGCGCTCCCGGACGGCGCGACCAAGCTCGCCGACGGTGCAGGTCAGCTCGCCGACGGGGCCTCGCAGCTGTCGAACGGCCTCGGCACGATCGCGAACGGCATCACCTCGGCGCAGACCGGCGCGAACCAGGCCGGCGCCGGGCTCGCGCAGGGCGCGGATGCGCTGCAGGCGCAGGGGCTCGTGCCGGGTGAGGTGTTCCAGGGCGTGAACGGCACCAAGCAGCTGACGGCGGGTGTGAGCCAGGGCGTCAGCGGCCTGGTCAGCGGCCTCGCGGACCTGAGCTCGAAGTGCGATGCCAAGGCGCAACCCGATTTCTGTGCCACCCTCGCCGGAACCGTGGCGGGCGCCCAGAACGAGCTCGAGCCCGCTGCCACGAAGGCGGCCGATGCCGCTTCCGGGACGGCAGCCGGCCTGAGCGCGTTCAACACCGCCGCCTCCGCCACCCTCGCCGACCAGTTCCGCACCGCGGCCGACGGCATCAACCAGCTCTCCGCGGGCCTGGGTCAGCTCGCCGACAGCACGTCGCAGAGCGCCACCGGCGCGGGCGACCTCGCCACCGGCGCCACCGGGTTGCAGTCGGGGGCGACCCAGCTCGCCGACGGCGCGAAACAGCTCGGCACCGGCATCGGATCCCTCGCGACCGGCACGTCGAGCCTCGCCTCCGGCCTGCACCAGGCGGCGGACTCGCTGCCGAAGCGCACCGATTCCGAGGCATCGTCACTGGCCGAGGTCGTCGCGAACCCGGTGACAGCAGACACGTCGGGAGGGATGTTCGGACCCACCGCGATCCCGCTGCTCGCGGCGGTCGTGCTGTGGTTCGGCAGCCTTGCGACGTTCCTCGTGATGCGGGCGTTCACCGCGCGGGCACTCACCTCGCGCCGTGCCTCGGCCTCGCTCGCCCTGCGCGCGTTCGCCCCGGCCGCCGCAATCGGTGCCGGGCAGGGCCTGCTGGTCGCGCTCGTGGTCGAGATCGTCGCGAAGTACGACCCGTCGCGCTGGTGGGGCTTCGCCGGCGTCGCCGTGCTCGCCGGCATCGCCTTCGCCGCCGTGAACCAGGCTCTGGTCGCAGTCCTCGGCGGGGTCGGCCGCTGGATCTCCGCGGTCCTGGGCGTCGCGGCGCTCGGCGCGGGGATCATCTCGACGTTGCCAGGCTGGCTCGCCACGATCGCGGGATTCCTGCCCACCTCCCCCGCGGCGACCGCGTTGCTGGGCGATGAGGGCGTCGGATCCGCGATCGCGGCGCTCCTGGTCTGGGCCGTACTCGCCCTGATCGCGACCACGCTGGCCGTGACGGCCCGGCGCACGACGAGCGCGAGGGCCGTCCTCGCCCTCGCCGCCTGACCCGGCGCACGCTCGCCCCACCCTCAGGACCGCGAGACCGAACCTGCGTCCCGAGACCCACGATGAGATCGTCGGTCTCGGGGCGCAGGTTCGGTCTCGCGGATCAGAAGCTCGGCGAGCGACGGAGGGAGCTCAGGTCGCGGTTCGGATTCTGACCTCGCGCTCCATGCGCTTTTCGTGACGCTGGCGCCCCTTGACGGCCTCCACCTCGCGGCTCTTCGGTGGGGCGTTCGTGACGAGCTGATCGAGCATCCGCCGGGTCGCCTGCGCGATCTCGTCGATCGCCTGCTCGAACGCAGGGGTGTTCGCGCGCGACGGGTGCGTGGATCCGCTCACCTTGCGGACGAACTGGAGCGCGGCCTCCCGCACCTCATCATCGTTCGTCGGCGGTTCGAAGTTGTGAAGGCAGCGAATGTTCCGGCACATGCCGCGACGATAGCCCGAATCCGCGATTCAGGAAACGGCTGCGAGCGCGAGCGCGGCGACTCCCACCGTGGCCGTCGCGGCGCCGAGGCCCCACAGCGCGAACCGCCCCCAGGGGATGGACACCCCGAGCGCCGAGACGCGGTGGTGCCACAGCAGGATCGCGAGCGATGCCCAGGGTGTCACGAGCGGGCCGAGGTTGACGCCGATGAGCAGCGCCATGAGCGCGACCGGGTCGTGCGCGGCGATCGGCTCGAGCACGAGGTACGCGGGGAGGTTGTCGATGCCGTTCGCCGTGAGCGCTCCGATACCCGCCACACGCAGCAGCTCCAGCACTCCATGCCCGGTCGCGGCAAGCGGCGAGAGGAGCGCCGCGAGCCCTCGCACGTGCGCGGCCTCGACGATCACGAAGAGGGCTGCGGCAAGGCCGAGCGCCTGCCAGGGAACCAGGGCGAGGCGCAGCGCGCGGCGCCTCCGGAAGGCGAACAGCACGATCAGGATCAGTGCGGCGGCCGACGCCGGGATCCACACGTCCCGTACGAGCGCGAGCAGCGGAAGCAGGGCGACGAGCACGACGGCCGACACGAGGAACAGCACGCGGTCGGAGGGCTCAGCCTGCACCGGTGACGTGTACCGCCCGAAGAGCGTGCGCCGATGGGCGACGGTGAGGATCGCGACGGGCACGAGCACGCCAGCGAGCGCGGGCGCCCAGCTCAGCGCGAGGAAGGCGAGCGGATCCGAGCCGATGGCCGGCGCCGCGAGCAGGTTCGTCAGGTTCGACACCGGCAGCAGCAGGGACGCGGTGTTGGCGAGCCAGACCGTGGCGAGCGCGAAGGGCAGCGGCGAGACGCCCACGCCCTGCGCGAGGAGCACCACCACCGGGGTGACGATCACCGCGGTCGTGTCGAGCGAGAGGAAGATCGTGCTGATGACCGCGAGGAGGATCACCGCACCCCAGAGTGCGATCACCCTGCCGCGCCCCCATCGGGCCAGATACTGCGCGATCACGTCGAACACGGCGGCGTCCCGCGCGAGCTCGGCCACGATCGTGATCGCGATCACGAACCCGAGCACGGGAGCCGTTCGCCCCGCCAGCGCCCCGGCATCGGCCAGCGGCAGGAGCCCGCTGACGACGACGCCCGTGGCGACGAGCGCCAGGGCGATCACCGCCAGCGCACCCGGCCGGAGCCCGGCCCTCCGCGCGGTCATCGCCCGCTCCGACCGTTCGAGCCGCTCAGCTCAGGCCCGAGTAGACGTGCAGACCCTTGAAGAACAGGTTGACGATGGTGAAGTTGAACAGCACCGCGGCGAAACCCACGATCGACAGCCAGGCCGAGCGGGATCCGCGCCAGCCGCGCGTCGCGCGGGCGTGGATGTACCCGGCGTAGAGCACCCAGATGATGAATGTCCAGGTCTCCTTGGTGTCGAAGCCCCAGTAGCGGCCCCAGGCGTCGTTCGCCCAGATGGATCCGGCGATCAGGGTGAACGTCCAGAAGATGAAGCCCACGGTCGCGAACCGGTAGGCGAGGCCCTCCAGGCGCTCCGAGGAGGGCAGCGTGGCGAGGAAGTGCGGACCGGCCTTGGGAGCATCCGCGAGCACCTTCGCCTCGCGGCGCGCCTGCATGAGCTGGAAGACGCTGAGCGCGAAGGCGAGCGCGAAGAACGCGGTACCGAGCGACGCCACGAACACGTGGATCACCAGCCACACGCTCTTGAGCGGGTCGGCGAGTGGCACGACCTCGACGTAGAAGCCGGTGGCGGCGCCGCCGAGCAGCACCACGACCAGGCCGACGATGAAGGTGCCGAGGTACTTCAGGTCGAACCAGATGTTCACGCCGATGTACACCGCGATGATCAGCAGCGTTCCCGTCATCGAGAACTCGTACATGTTCGACCACGGCACCCGGCCCGCGGCGACGCCGCGCAGCACCTCGCCGGCGAGGTGGAACAGGAAGCCCAGCGTGGTCAGCGCCGTGCCGATCCGCGCCATGACGAAACGCTGCGGAGCGGTCGCCCCCGCTCCCCCGCCGCCGGAGCCGGTCGCGCGACCGACGGACGAGGCCGATGCCCCCACGGCCGCACCGACGAGCTCGCGCTCGGGCACGACGGCCTTGGCGTCGGCGGCGACCTGCGAGCGCCTGGCGAGGTCGAACGCGTAGGCGATGAAGGCCGCGGCGTAGATCGCCACCGCGGTCCAGATCATCAGGATCGACAAGGAGTCGAAGTTCATGCTGTCAGCCTACTTCCGCTATCGGTCACTGAGTTTGTCGATGCGTCCGCTGTCATCGGGCTCTGATTCGTCGGACGCGCCCGCGTCGGAAACGTCCGCCTCGGGGACGGGCGCCTCGGGGACGGCCGAGGTCGCGCCGTCGGCGTCGAGCAGGCGCGCATGACCGTCGCGCAGGTCCTCCACGGCGGCGGCGAGGGTCGGATCCTCTCCGCGTGCGAGGCCGGCGTACTCCAGCTGCACGGCGCCGTCCACGACCGTCGCCTTGACCCACATGCGCCGGCGCGGCACGAACAGCGCGAGCACGAGACCGAGCAGGGCGACCACGGCGAAGACCAGCACCCACTGCTCGGAGGGGTCGTGGTGGATCTGCAGCGAGACATAGCGCTTGACGGACTGCGAGTAGTCCTTCGCGCCCTTCGGAGCCTCGTTGTCGAACGTGATGGTGCCCATGCCGTTCGGCAGCGCGGTGGTCTCCCCCGGAGCGAGCTCGATCGACTTCGTCCCGGTCTTGCCGCCGGTGAGCTGCGTCATGGATCCGGTGTCGAGCACGTACACCGAACGAGGGGTGCCGTCATCGATGCCGAGATCGCCGGCGAACACGTTCAGGGTGAGCGTGGGGTTGATGAGGTCCGGGTAGACCGAGGTGAGCGCGCCGGTCGCGAGCTTCGCCGAGGTCGGGTAGAAGAAGCCCTGCAGCCCGAGCTGCTCTGGCAGGCCGTCGGCGACCTTGACGATCCCGATCGACATCATCGTGCTGTTGTTCTGGGGCAGGAACGGCACCGAGTCGTGGAAGACCACGTCGCCCTTGGCATTGTGGACGGTGATGGTCGGGGCGTAGCCGTTGCCGAGCAGGTAGACGCGGTCRCCCGCGATGCCCAGCGGGTGGTTCACCTGCACCTGGGCCTTGTGCTCCTTCTGCCCCTGCTCCGAGACCGTCACGTTCGCGGCGAAGTCGCCGGCCTGACCCGACGACGACTTGTTCGGATCGAACGGCTGGTAGGTGACGTCGAAGGAGTCCAGCGTCATCCGGTAGGGCGCGAGCGCGTCATCGGAGACGAAACGACCGCGGTTCATGGACGAATAGTCGAGAAGGGTGTTGACGAAGCTCGTGCCCTGCACGACCACGCGCTGCCCGGTGTAGGCGAAGCTGCCGCCCACGCCCACCGAAACCAGCACGCCGAGGAGGGCGACGTGGAACAGCAGGTTGCCGGTCTCGCGGGCGTACCCGCGCTCGGCCGAGACCGAGAAGCCGCGCTTGTCGTCGTAGCGCTGCACGCGGTAGCGCAGCGCGCGCAACTGCTTCTCCGCGATCGCGATGCTCTGCTCCGCGGCCGCGGACGGGTCGGAACCGGCGACCGTGCGGACCGCCTCGCGGTGGTCGTCGAGACGACCCAGCCGCACGGGCGTGCGCGGCGGACGCGACTGCAGGGCTTTGAGGTGGTGTTTGATGCGCGGGATCACGCATCCGACGAGCGACAGGAACAGCAGCAGATAGATCGCCGAGAACCACGCCGACAGATAGACGTCGAACAGCTGCATGCCGTCCAGGATCGGGAACAGATCCGGGTGGTCGGCCTTCCACTGCGTGACGCCGTTCGGATCCGCCATCCGCTGCGGGAAGATCGACCCGGGGATCGCGGCGATCGCGAGGATCAGCAGCAGTACGAGCGCGGTGCGCATGCTGGTGAGCTGTCGCCAGCCCCAGCGCAGCCAGCCGACGACGTTGAGCTTCGGCGAGTCGACGCCGTCCCCCCGAGAGTCTCCGTCGCCGTCGATGTGGTCGCTCGGGCGCAGCGGATCGCTCGAGCGGTCGGTGCCGGCCTTCTTCTTCGCACCTTCCTTGTTCGCTTTCGGTCCCTGAGGCTCTCGAAGGGTCGCGGACCCCTCGGGGCCTTCGGGGGCCTCGGACGCGGGGACGTCAGAGCGGGAGTTCGACACTGCCGACCACCGCCCCGATGCTCGACATGATCGTCTTCCAGACGCCGGTCACCATGAGCAGTCCCAGCACGATGAGCAGTGCACCTCCGACGATGTTGACGACCCGCACGTGGCGGCGCAGGAACGAGAGCGAGCGCGTCGCCCAGCCGAAGCCCAGCGCGACGAGCAGGAACGGGATACCCAGACCCAGCGAGTAGGCGATGCCGAGCCACACCGCGCGGCCCACGTCCCCCACGTTGACCGACAGCGCGACGATCGCCGAGAGCGTCGGGCTGAGGCACGGGCTCCAGCCGATGCCCAGCGCGATGCCGAGCAGCGGAGCGCCGATGAGTCCGGCACGACCGGAGATGTTCATCCGCACGGTGCGCTGCGCGAAGCCGAAGACGCCGATGAAGACAAGGCCCATGACGATGATGACCGCGCCGAGGATCCGGGTGATCAGGTCGCCCCAGCGCAGCAGGAACACACCAGCCGTGCCGCCGACGACCGCCATCAGGATGAAGACCAGCGTGAAGCCGAGGATGAACAGCAGCACCCCGAGCACCATCTGGCGGCGCGTGGGGGCCTTCGTCGTGCCGTCCTGCTGGGGCGCGGATCCGCCCACTGCACCGCCGACGAAGCCGAGGTAGCCGGGCACGAGCGGCAGGACGCAGGGCGAGAGGAAGGACAGCAGCCCCGCGAGCATGGCGACGGGAAGCGCCGCCCAGAGGGCGCCGGATCCGACGATGGCGTCGATGTTCACGCCCTCGCCCTCCGCGGGCCGAGGATCGCCGTGGCGGCGTCCGTACGAGGTGCGCTCATCACTTCTCGTCCAGTGTGTCCTGGATGAGAGTCTCGAGGATCGAGGCGGAGCCGATCGGGCCGATCACGCGCGCGGCGACGCGCCCCTGCTTGTCGAGGACGAGCGTGGTGGGCGTCGCCTGGATCGAAGTGACCTCGGCGAAGGCGAGCTTCGCACCCCCGGTGTTCACGTCGATGATGCTCGGGTAGGTGATGCCGTACTTGTCGTTGAACGCCGTCGCGGTGCCTGCCTGGTCGTAGGTGTTCACGCCCACGAACGAGACGCCCTTGCCGTCGAATTTCTTCCAGACCGATTCCAGGTCATCGGCCTCGACCCTGCACGGTCCGCACGCGGCGTACCAGAAGTTCACGACCGCGACGTCGCCCGCGATCGAGCTGCTCGTGAAGGCCTTGCCGCTTTCGAGGGTGCCGCCGAAGGTCACGGGCTTGCTGCGGTCGGCGGCCTTGATCTCCTCCACGCGCATGCCGTCGGAGCCGATGTATCCCTTGTTGTCGCCGTTGCGGTACTGGTCGGCGACGGGGTCGTTCGAGCAGGCGGCGAGGCCGCCGGCGAGCGCGACGCCGAGCAGGGCGGCCGTGGTCCGGACGACGCGGGAGCGGCGGGATGAGCGCGTGACTCGCCGGTCTCCGAGAGCGGCGTCACCGGGAGAGTCAGTGGGCGCGGACGGGCGCGACGAACTCAGAGGCATGCTCGGAATCTTACGAAAAGACTCTATGCACCCGGTGGGCGGGGCCTTCACGACGACCGGCTGCCGGGATCCCGAGCCGCTCACACCACTGGCGAGATGAGCGCCCAGAACAGCGCTCCGGCGTATGCGAGCGTGCCGAGCGAGGTGAGCGCCAACGCGATCACGAGTTCCTTGGGCGCCCGGTACGCCCACACGATCACGAGCGCCGGCAGGAACGCGAGCAGTGCGAGCAGCCCCACCCAGGCGACCGGGTAGAACAGGGCGAGCAGCACGAGCGCGAGGAACGGCAGGATCACGAACACGGTGTAGAGGATCTGCGTGGCCCGCTTGCCGATCACGACGGTCAGCGTGCGCTTGCCGACCTGACGGTCCTGGTCGATGTCGCGGAGGTTGTTGGCCAGCAGCACCGCGCAGGCGAACAGGCCGACCGCGATGGCTCCGATCCACGCCTCCTGCGGCAGCGTCAGCGACTGCACCCAGGTCGTGCCGAGGGTGGCGACCAGCCCGAAGAACACGAAGACGAAGACCTCGCCGAGCGCGTTGTAGCCGTAGGGCCGCTTGCCGCCGGTGTAGAACCAGGCGGCCACGATGCACACCGCGCCGACCGCGATCAGCCACCACTGCTGGGTGCGGATCGTGATGCCGATACCCGCGATCGCGGCGAGCGCGAAGAACGCGAGCCCGGTGTACAGCACGCTCTTGGCGGAGACGCGCCCCGAGGCGGTGAGCCTGGCAGGGCCGACCCGGTGCGCGTCGGTGCCGCGCACGCCGTCGCTGTAGTCGTTCGTGAAGTTCACGCCGATCTGGAGGCACACCGCGACCGCGAGGCAGGCGAGCGCGATGACCCAGTGGAATTGCGGATCCCCCAGCCGCGCGGCGCCCGTGCCGACCAGCACCGGGGCGATCGCGAGCGGCAGCGTGCGCGGGCGGGCCGCGCCGATCCAGTCGCCCAGGGTGACCGGCGGCAACTGCTCGACCGGGCGCTTCGCCGGGTTGCCGGAACGGGAGCGCGCCGCAGGGCGCGCAGACGCGGGTGCGGTCTTGTTGGTCCTACGGTTCGCCACGCAGGAATCCTACCGGCGCCGGTTGTGCCCGCTCTCGCGCCTGCTCTCGCGCCGCCCGCTCTCGGGGACGCAGGTTCGGTCTCGCGGTCAAGGGAACCGGATCCGGGCGGCCTCAGCGCCGGTGGGCGTCGGTGATCGCGGCGCGGAGGTCGTCGGCGAGGGTGCGCATCTCGGCGTCGCCGAGGGTGTGCGCCGTGAGCCGGATCTGCGGCGAGGCCTCGTCCGCCTCGAGCAGGAATCCGCCGCCCGTGCGCACCAGCCAGCCGCGGCGCATCATCGCCTCGGACACGGCACGGCCGTCGACGCCGCATTCCACCCACACGTTCAGGCCGTCGTCGCCGCGCACCGTGATGCCGCGCTCGCGCAGCAGGGCGCGCAGCGCGTCGCCGCGCTCGGCGTAGTGCGCGCCCGCGCGCTCCAGCGCGGCCGGGGTGTCCGGGTGGTCGAGCATTCCCACGGCGACCCGCTGCAGGATCCGGCTGACCCAGGTCTTCCCGGGCGAGAGTCGGGTGCGCAGTTGAGCTGCGGTATCCGGATCCGAGGCGAGCAGTGCGAGCCGCAGATCCGGCCCGAGGAACTTCGACATCGACCGCACGAGCGCCCAGCGTGGGTGCCCGTCCGGGATCACGGAGTGATACGGCCGGCGCGACAGCAGCGAGTAGTGGTCGTCCTCGATGATGAGCACGTGCGGCGCCTCGGCGAACACCTCTCGCAGCGCCTCCGCGCGCCCGGCGGTGAGGCTGATGCCCGTGGGATTGTGCGCGCGCGGCGTGCATACGACCGTGCGGGCGCCGGCGTCGATCGCCGCGCGCACGCCCGCGACCGTGATGCCCTCCTCGTCGAGGGGGATGCCGACCGGGCGGTACCCGCCGAGCCGGACCACGTTGATGCTGGAGAGGAAGCACGGATCCTCGAGGCCGACCACATCACCATGGGCGAGCGAGGCGACGAGGAGCCGCTCGAGTGCGTCGACCGCCCCCGAGGTCACCGACAGCTCGAAGGCACGCGGCTGCGCCTCGGCGAGCCACCCCGTCGCCCAGGTGCGCAGCCCGTCGTCGATGAGCGCGTCGCCATAGAGCGCGGGGGTGCGCAGGTCGACCTCGGCGAGCACGGGCAGCGGGAGCAGGTCGGGGTCGGGGTTGCCACTGCCGAGGTCGCGCAGCACGGTCTCCGCCGCGAAGCCCTCCTCCTCGGTGCGCACGGGTCCTGCGACCACAGTGCCGCCGCGACCGCGGCTCTCCACGGCTCCGGCACGGGCGAGCGCCCGGTAGGCGGCGGCCACGGTGTTGCGGTTCACGCCAAGGCTGTCCGCGAGGCCCCGCACGGTGGGCAGGCTTTCCCCCACGGCGAGGGCACCGGATCCGATCAGAGCGCGGATCGAGTCGGCGATCTCGTGCGCGGTGCTGCCCTGGATCGCCGTGTCGGTCACGCCCTCAGCCTATGGGCAGCCGCAGTCCACGTTCCGTTCTCAGGATGGATGCCGGGATCCGCCGCGGTATGCACCGTAAAATCGCGGATCTCGCGAATTCGTCCTGAGAACGGAACAGCTGCATCCCGACAAGGGGAACAGCGCGGCGCCGGCCACCCGCGACCTACCCTGGAACCATGGCCGACATCCGCGATCGCGACGACATCCTCGTGCTGGTGCGGACCTTCTACGAGACCGCGTTCCAGGATCCGCTGATCGGGCGGTTCTTCACCGATGTCGCGCGCATGGACCTCGACCACCACCTGCCGATCATGGGCGACTTCTGGGAGAGCGTGCTGTTCCAGGCCGGCGGCTACCACCGCGACGCGCTCGCCCTGCACTCCGCGGTGAACGCGAAGCACCCCCTGACCGCGGCGCACTTCGATCGCTGGCTGCTGCTGTGGAACGCCACGGTCGACGACCTGCACGAGGGCCCGGTCGCCGACGCTGCGAAGCAGCAGGCCGCGCGCATCGGGCTGTCCCTCCGGCGCCGCGTGCAGGGACTGTCCGGCAGCCTGCTGGACACGATCCGGATCCGGCAGGACGCGGATCCGTCCTGAGGCGGGCTGAGGTCAGCGCGTCGTGGGCACGACCGGCCGGTGCTCGTAGAACGTCTGCAGCACGACGGTCGTCCGAGTGCTCACGTTGGCGGCCAGCCGGATGTCGCGCACGAGCTGCTCCAGGTGCCGCGGGGAGGCGACCCGCGCGAACAGCATGTAACTGGCGTCGCCCGCGATCGAATGGCACGCCTCGATCGCATCGAGGTGCTCGAGCAGCTCGGGGGCGTTGTCGGGCTGGGCGGCGTCGAGCGGGGTGATCTCGATGAAGGCGGCCAGCGGCTTGCCCACCGCCTCGGCGTCGATGACGGGCCGGTAGCCCGAGATGACGCCACGCGACTCGAGCCGGCGCAGCCGCGCCTGCACGGCCGACACCGACAGCCCCACCGCGTCGGAGAGGTGTGCGAGCGTCGCCCGCCCGTCCTGCGAAAGGGCAGCCAGGATCGCGAGATCGACAGGATCATCCATACGTGAAATAATATCGGAGTCAACCAACATTTGCAGGAATATTTCCTGCATCGTCCCGGATCGGAGGTCCCGATGTCCCTCATCACCACCCACAGCAACGCTCTCATCGGCGAACCCGAGGTCGTCGAGGACGCGTCCGTCGCCGAGACCAGCGCGGCCTGGACCCTGCTCAAGGACGCCGCGATCGCGCTGCGCCCACTGCAGATCAAGGACGGATCCGTCCCGAACGAGGCCGACCACGACGCCGCCCGCGCGCACGTCGCCGCGATCATCGCCGGCATCCGCGCCCTCGCCCCGGCCTTCCCGCATGACGCCGCCTACCTCGAGGCCTCCGTCAAGGACTTCGAGCGCTGGGTCGACGAGGGCTTCGGCGTGCCCGACTTCCTGGATTCGCTCATCGCCTTCCAGCCGCAGCAGCACCGTGTGGACGGCATCCGCCACCTGGTCGTGTTCCCGATGTACACGCAGAACGGCTCCAGCGACCGGCTCGTCGAGGCGCTCATCGTGCAGGCGATCTGGCCCGAGTTCATCGCGGACCTGGAGGCCGGCGACTACGGCAACAAGCTGTTCGTCTCGCTGCGCCTGATCGACTTCACGCCCGGCTACGACACGAACTCGGCGGTGCTGTTCCCCGAGACGGTCGCGATGCGCGAGATCCCGTCCTTCACCTGGGGCGCGATCTTCCAGGACCGCGAGGCCGCCCGCTACCGCCGCGTCGTACGCGCCGCGAGCGGGATCACGAACCTGGAGCTTCCGGAGCGGGCCGCGGCCATGCTCGATGACCAGGAGCTCGCCGAGAACACGTTCGTGATGTGGGACATCATCCACGACCGCACGCACATGCGCGGCGACCTGCCGTTCGACCCGTTCATGATCAAGCAGCGCATGCCGTTCTTCCTCTACTCGCTCGAGGAGATGCGCTGCGACATGACCGCGTTCCGCGAGTCGCTCAAGATCGAGCGCGCGTTCGACGCCCGCGTCGCGGCCGGTGAGCAGCTCACCGCGAGCGAGCAGGAGATGCACGACTACGCGCATCTCGTGCAGTATGCGGTGATCTTCGACCGCATCTTCCGCTTCGCGATCACCGGCAACCGCACGCGCAACTACGACGCCGTCGGCGGGCAGCTGCTGTTCGCCTGGTTGCACCAGCGCGGCGTGCTGCACTGGACCGACACCGCGCTCGCCTTCGACTGGGAGAACGTGCCGGACGCCGTGGTGGCCCTGGGCGACGCGATCGACGATCTGTACTGGCACTCGATCGACCGCCCGAAGACCGCTCACTGGCTCGCCGCATACGAGCTGGTCCGTGGCACGCTGACGCCGCACCCGGCGTCGCAGTGGGCGCGCGGCCTGTCGGACGAGATCCTCGCCGGCGCCCCCAAGGGCTACACCGACGCCGTGCTGGACGACGAGTTCCCTCTCTCGATGTTCTTCGAGACTCTGGACAAGAAGATGAAGCCGGTCATCGAGTCGACCGTGGGGATCCGCGGCACCGACGACTGAGCCGCGTTTCGGGGCGCTTCTCACTGTTTCGGGGCGCGTCTCGCCACGGATTCGTGGTGAGACGCGCCCCGAAACGCATGTTCCCGCCCCAAACCGGGCCGGCGCTGCAACAATGGCGGCCAGATCCACCGGCCGGATCCGCCGGCCGGATCGACGGGCCGGATCCACGAGCCGGATCCGATGACCATGGAGGAAACACGATGACCGTCGCAGGACGCACCGTACTTCTCGCCGGGGCCACGAGCCCCTCCGGCCTCGCGATCGCGCGGGCCTTGATCGGCGCCGGCGCGCGCGTCATCGCGGTCGGCCGGGACAGGGGCAAGCTCGACGCGCTCGCCGCCGCGGCGCATCCCGCGGTCGCCGCCTCGGCGGACACCGTCCACGGGTCGATTCGCGTGGAGAGCTGCTCTCTCACGAACGAGTCCGAGGTCGCGGCCCTCGCGACGCGCCTCGCCGGGGACGGCGAGCACATCGACGGCCTCGTGCCGCTCGTCGGCGGCTGGCGCGGCGGCGGGGGTCTCGCGGGGCAGACCGAAGAGGACTATCGCGCCCTCGAGCAGGCCTTCACCGCGGTGCGGGTCACGAGCCGCGCATTCGACGCCGATCTGCGGGCTTCCGAGGCGGGCCGCTTCGCGATCATCTCCTCGACCGCGGTCGCCCGCCCGCTCGCGGGCGGAGCGAACTACGCCGCCGTCAAAGCCGCGAGCGAGTCCTGGACCCGCGCCGTCGCGCAGGGCTTCGCCAAGGCCGCTCGCGACGCGGAACAGCCGCTGCACGCTGCAGCCGTGGTGCTTCGCGTGCGCGGGCTCGACGACGCCATCGACCGGGTCGCGGCCGAGATCACGGAGCTCTGGGACGTCGACGCCGCCGAGCTCAACGATCGGGTGATCGACCTGGCCTGACGGGTCGGCCCGGCTCCCCCGCGGCGCGACGCGCGCTGTTCCGGCGAGCGTCGCCCCTGCGCGCCACGATCGCCTGCGCGGGGCCGGCGAGCAGTAGGAGGAACATCGCCGCGTAGCCGATGTCCGGCACCAGAACGGCGATGACGAGGGCGACGGCGAACAGGCTGCTCATGACGATCTCGGCGATGAGGCCGCGGCGCAGCGACTCCGGGGCGATGCGATGCAGCTCGGGGTGGTGGCGCAGATACAGCCGGGTCGCGAGCATGAGCAGCGACGAGGCGAGGAGCGCCCCGATGTAGAGCAGCTTCTGCGTCGCGTCGGTGGCCATGACGCCGAGCATGGCCGTGGACACCGGCAGCCAGACGATCGTGAACATCCACCCCACCTGCAGCCAGACGAGCGCGTTCGTCGCCTTCTCGACCCGGTCGAAGACCCGGTGATGGTTCATCCAGAAGACCGCGATGATGAGGAAGCTCAGCGCGAAGCTGAACAGCTGCTTGTTCTCGCTCTGCACGTACTCCAGGGCGGTCTTGTTCTCCCGCGCGAACTCGGACACGTTCTCGAGCAGCGGCAGGATCAGCAGCGTCATCGCGATCGCGACGACCGCGTCCTCGAAGGCCTTCAGCCTCTCTGCGGAGAGCAGCGGGCGGCTCGTCTCGATCGTGGTGCTCTGCGGGTCGTCCTCTGCTCGGCTCACTCCCGAATGCTCCCGTACCGGCCGGGATCCGGTCAAGGCGCCGCGCTCGGCGGGCCTCGGGCCGTGGTCGGCGGGCCGGGCGGGCGGCGGGCCGGGCGGCKCGTGGCG
>NZ_JBFTMT010000030.1:0-22335 GCF_056397105.1 Microbacterium sp. 05N427 | reverse complement strand
CATGAAGTCCGCGCCCGCGCCGCCGTGGTCATCGGCGGTCATTCCTTCACCGCCCCGTCGCTGGAGTTCATGATGCGCTTCTGGAAGAGGAAGAACATCACGGCCACCGGGATCGTCATGATGATCGCCGCGGCGAGTTTGAGCGGGTACTGACGGCCCTGGCTGAGCTGTCCGTTCGCGAGCTGCGCGACGCCCTTGGTGAGGGTGGTGAGCTCGGGCGACTGGGTGGACACGATGAAGTGCGCCAGCTCGTTCCAGGATCCCTGGAACGACAGGATCACGATCGTGATCAGCGCCGGCCGCGCCATCGGCAGCACGATCGACCAGAACACCCGGAAGGTGCCCGCTCCATCGATCCGCGCCTGCTCTTCGACCGACACGGGGATCGACTCGAAGAAGTTCTTCATGATGAAGACGCCCGCGGCATCGACCAGGAGCGGCAGGATCATCCCCGCGTACGAGTCGTACATGCCGAGGCTATTGATCACCAGGAACTTCGGAATCAGCAGCACCACCGCAGGCACGCTCATCACGGCGATGAGGCCGGCGAACACGACATTGCGCCCGCGGAAGCGGAGACGCGCGAGCGCGTAGCCCGCCAGCGAGTTGAAGAAGACCCTCCCCGCCGTGACCACGATCGTCACGATCACCGAGTTCTTGAACCACGTGGGGAAGTCGCTCTGCAGGAAGAGCTGGGTGTAGGCCTCGGTCGTGAACGTCTGCGGCACCAGTGCGAGCGGGTTCGTCGCGGCATCCGGATCCGTCTTGAAGCTCGTGGTGACCTGGATCAGGAACGGGTAGATGTACACCAGCGCGAGCGCGATGAGCAGTGCGTAGAAGATCGACGTCGTGAGGATCCGCGCGGTGTCCCCGCGCCGGCGTCGTGGAGTGAGGACTGCAGTGGCGCTCATCGTGAGCCCCTCTCGGTCTGGACCGTCGCGCGGTCGGCGTCGAGTCGGGTGGCGGCGCGCTCTGCGGCCTCCAGATACGGCTGATTACGGCGTCGGGAGACCTTCCGTTCGCGCAGCACTGCGCGCTGGATGAGCGTGAACACCATGATGATCACGAAGAGGATGAACGCGATCGCGGCGCCCTGACCCCACTCCTGGTTGAGGAACGAGGCCTGGTACGACTGATACGCGGGCGTGATGGTGGTCTTGGCGGGCTGGCCCCTGGTGCCCGTGTAGATCTGGTCGAACACCTGCCAGCAGCCGATGAGGCCGAGCGTGAGCACCGTGAAGAGCGTCGGGCGCAGCTGCGGCAGGGTGATCCGCCAGAAGCGCTGCCAGCCGTTCGCGCCATCCATCATCCCGGCCTCCTGCACATCGCCCGAGATGTTCTGCAGCGCCGCGAGGAAGAGCAGCATGAACGTGCCGCTCGTCGTGAAGACGGCCATGAAGATGTAGACGCACATCGCGACGCTGGGACCGCCGATCCAGTCCCAGAACGAGACGCCGAGGAAGCTGTTCTGAGTGAGCGCCGCAGGGCCGCTTGCGGCGCCGAAGTGCAGGATCCCGGAAGGGTCGTTGAGCCAGTTCGGCCCGGTGATCCCGAGCCAGCCGAGCGCCGCGTTCACCGCGCCGGTCGTGGAGAACAGGAAGAGGAACAGCACGGTGATCGCCACGGAGCTGGTCACCGAAGGGAAGTAGAAGGCGGTGCGGAAGAAGCCCCGGCCCTTGAGGATCTGCCGGTTCACGAGCACGGCGAGGAACAGGCTCAGCGCGGTCTGGCTGGGGACCACGAGGAGCACGTACCAGGCATTGTTCTTCAGGCTGATGCCGAAGTCGGCCTCGGCGAGGCCGCCGCCGAGCAGCAGCGCGGCGTAGTTCTTCAGGCCGACGAACGAGACGCCGCCGGAGAAGGGCGAGCCTCGGCCGCCCCAGTCGCTGACGCTCACCCAGAGCGCCATGAGGACGGGGACGACCAGGAACAGGCCGAGAAGGACCAGCATGGGGGCGGTGAACAACCACCCCGACACGGTCTCACTGCGCTGCAGGCCCGAAGGGGACGGCCGCCGGTGAGACCGTTCAGTGGAGGAGGTCATGACTACTTCAGCAAGGCTTCGAGGTTCTTCTGCGTGGCGTCGAGGATCGTCTTCGGATCGCTCTTCGCCAGGGTGCCGAGTTTGCCGTTGAAGTCGGTGATGACATCACCGGCGCCCTTGGCGGTCGGCACGCTGAGCGCGTACTCCGCGCCGTTGAGGAACGGCACGAGGGGAGCGTTGTCCTTCTTCCACTGGTCCGCGGCCGACTTGATGGACGGCATCGGGCCGAACGCCTTCGAGAAGGCGAGCTGGCTGTCGGCGCTGGTCAGGTGCTCGACGAGGTCGAGAGCGGCCTTCTGGTTCTTGCTGTCGGCGGAGATGCCCCAGCAGTTCGTGAACTGCAGCGTGCCCTTCTTGCCGTCGGGCCCGGCGGGCAGCTCGACCGCCTTGTACTGCACGGTCGGGTAGTCGCTGGTCATGGCGCCGGTGATCCAGTTGCCCTCCACGACCATCGCGGCCTTCTGGGTGCCGAGCGCCTCGCCGCCCCAGCCGGCGCCGAGATCGGCGGCGAACTTCATTGAGCCGTCGTCCAGCAGGCCCTTGAGGTAGTCGAGCGCCTTCACGTTGCCGTCGGCGTCGGCGGTGGCCTTGGTCGAGTCGGCGTTCATGAGGCCGCCGCCGGCGGCGACCATGAACGCGCCGACGCGGGCGTACTCGCCGCTCATCGAGAGGCCCACGTGGCCGTCAGCGGTGAGCTTCTTGGAGACGGCGGCGAGTTCGTCCCAGGTCTTCGGGACGTCGGCGTCAGTGAGTCCGGCCTTGGCCCACAGGTCGGTGTTGATGACCAGCTGCAGCGTGGAGAAGTCCTTGGGCGCGCAGTAGAGCTTGCCGTCGTAGGTGAAGGACGTGAGCAGGCTCGGGTAGAAGTCGTCCTTGTTCTTGAGCAGATCGCCGTACGCGAGGAGCGATCCGTTCGACGCGTACCCCGCGAGGGCGTCCGTGGACTGGTAGAACACGTCGGCGGGGGAGCCGGACGCGAAGCCCTGCGAGAGCTGCTGGTTGAGGTCGCTCGCCGCGGTCACGGTCGCCTTGACGCCCGAGGTCTTGGACCATGCCGAGACGGCGTCGTTGACGGCCTTGGTCTCGGCATCGCCGGACGATCCGATCAGGATGTTCAGCGGCTTGTCGGACGATGTGAGCTTCGCGGATCCGGTGCCGCCGGTGCTGCCGGCGTCGCCGCCGGAGAATCCCGAACCGCATCCGGTGAGTGCGATCGTGCCTGCGAGGACGAGGGCCCCAGCCCCGATTGCGGCGCGTGTGCTGTGCCGTGTCATGTCTCTTCTCCCTTGATGAGCATCCGTGATGATGTGTTCCTGTCGGTGACGGCAGGACGTCGTCCCAAGAATTTGAACGATCAAACTCTGTGTCGAATACGCTAGGCGGCAGGAGCCCGGGGTGTCAAGGTGGGAAGGTGGTCCCGGATCCTGCACCGGATCCGCGGAGGGAGAGACATGGTCAGGACGCCGACCGTCGAGGACGTGGCGCTGCGCGCCGGAGTGTCCCGGCAGACCGTGTCGAACGTGCTGAACACGCCCACCATCGTGAAGCCCGCCACGCGCGAGCGCGTGCAGCAGGCGATCGTCGAGCTCGGCTACCGGCGGCATGCGGCGGCCCGTCAGCTGCGCACCCGCCGCAGTTCGACGATCGGCATCCATCTGGATCCCTACGTGGGCGGCGTCTCCGGCGTCGTGCTGGATCGGTTCGTGCACGCGCTCACCGAGCGCGCGAGCGAGCGCGGAATGCGCATGCTCGTCTACGCCGCTCGCACGGCCGGCGACGAGATCGCCCGGCTCGCCGAGCTCTGGGAGGGGTCCGAGATCGATGCCGCGATCATCACCGGCACGTTCCACGGCGACCCGCGCACGCGCTGGCTGGGCGAGGTACGGCTGCCCTTCGTCGCGTTCGGCCGGCCCTGGGGCGACGACGATCTGGCGGCTCCCGAGCACCTGTGGGTCGATGTGGACGGCGCAGCCGGCACGAGGGCGGCCACGGTGCACGCGCTGGGATTCGGCCCCCGCGTCGCGTTCCTCGGCTGGCCTTCGGGGTCGGGCACCGGTGACGACCGCGAACGCGGCTGGCGTGAGGCGATGGCCGCGGCCGGAGCCGTGGGTCCGCGGTGGACCACGGAGGAGGACGTCGCGAGGGCGAGGGCCGTCGTGGCGAGTGACCATGCAGACGTGGATGCGATCGTCTGTGCGAGCGACTCTCTGGCGATCGGAGCGCTCCTCGCGCAGTCGGGAGGATCCGCGAGGGTGCCGGTGATCGGCTTCGACAACACGCCGACGGCGGAGGCACTCGGTTTCTCCAGCGTGGAGCAGCGCCCCGAGGATGTCGCGGCGGCGACGCTGGAGCTGCTCATGGGGCCGACCGGCGAGGCCGTGACTCCGCGGGACGTGCGGGCGGGCACGGCGCACGCGCTGATCGAGCCGCGCCTCGTCGTCCGGTAGGCGGGGCGCCGCGGCCGCGGCCGCGGGCGGGGAGCGGATCCGGATCCGTCGCCCGTGGCCGCAGAATCCGGCATAGCGTTGAGGCATGGCAAGGATCCTGATCTTCGGCGGCCACGGCAAGGTGGCACTCCTCCTCGAACCCCTCCTCACGGCGCGCGGCGACCTGGTGACCGCGGTGATCCGTGACGCCGGGCAGATCGACGACGTGCGCGCGACCGGCGCGGATCCCGTCGTCTTCGATGCCGAGTCCGCATCGCAGGAGGCGATGGCGACCCTGATCGCCGGGCACGATGCCGTCGTGTGGTCGGCGGGGGCAGGAGGCGGATCCGCGGAGCGCACCAGGGCTGTCGACTTCGACGCCGCTGCCCGGTCCATGGACGCGGCGGCCGACGCCGGCGTCCGCCGGTACGTGATGGTTTCGTACTTCGGGTCCTCGCCCGCGCACGGGATCCCCGCGTCGGATTCCTTCTACGCCTACGCCGAGGCGAAGGCCGCCGCCGACGAGCACCTGCGCGCGACCGCGCTCAACTGGACCGTGCTCGGACCCAGCCGATTGACGCTCGAGGAGCCGACGGGGCGGATCGACGCGACGTCGGAGACCTCGGGCAAAGTCTCGCGCGCCGATGTCGCGCACGTGATCGCGCAGACGCTCCTCGAGCCGGCGACCATCCGTCGCACGATCCGCTTCAACGAGGGGGAGCGGCCGATCGACCAGGCGCTGCGCGCGCTCTGAGAGCGCACCATGCTCAGCTTCGGTTGAGCGCGGCGAGGGCGATCCGGTCCAGCGCCCAGACGGCGAACAGGGCCACGCCCGCGACGCCGAGCCCGCTCGCCCAGAGTGCAGCGCCGACCCCGCCGAAGAGCAGCGCCTCCAGGCACAGCCTTCCCACCGTGCGGATGTCGAAGCGCGCCTTCGGTGACAGCAGCAGGCCCCAGACGATCGCGAGCACGACGACCGCCACGACGGCCGCCACCCAGCCGGGCCAGCCGGGAACGAGCCGCACCGTGGCGGTCGCGGCGCCCGCCAGCAGCGCGAGCTCGATCAGGAACCTCAGCCCCAGAGCGACGCGCAGGGCGGGGCCGCCCTCGAGGAACGGGTCGCGTTCTGGACGGTCGCTCATGCGCGGATCAGTCTCGGCCCGCCAGCGCGGCGAGCAGTTCCAGCACGCAGAGCGCCGCGAGGCGCACGGTGCGTGCATCCTCGTCGTCGGCCGTCGCGTCCACCTCGGCGATGTCGGCGCTGACCACGCGGGGGTCGCCGGCGATGCCGCGTACGAGCGCGCGCAGCTCCCACGCCGCGAACCCGCCGGGCACGCTCGCCGGGCATCCCGGGGTCGCGGCACGATCGCAGGCGTCCACGTCGATGTCGAGGTGCACCCGGGAGGCGTCTCCGGCCCCGGCGATCTCGACCGCCTCCGCGACCACGTCCTCGATGCCGCGCCGGCGCACCTCGTCCGGGGTGATGACGCGGATGCCCCAGTCGGCCGCGCGCTGCGCGTAGGCGGCGGAGTTCGCGAAGTCCGCAATGCCGATCTGCACGATCCGGCGCGGATCGATCGCGGATCCCTCCGGGGCGTCCTCGACGAGCCGGCGCACCGGGGAGCCGTTCGAAACCCCGTCGCGCAGGTCGAAGTGCGCGTCGATCGTGATGAGGCCGTCTGCGCCCGCTCCGAGCGCGACGGGGTAGGTGAGCGAGTTGTCGCCGCCGAGCGCGATAACGAGCCGGGACGCCGCGGCGAGCTCGGAGACGCGGGCGATCGTACGGGCGATGCCCTCGTCGCCGTCGGGTTCGTGCACGTCTCCCGCGTCGGCGATGCGGAGCGCCTCGTTCAGGTCGATCGCGGGCGGGCCCATCAGGGCCGGGCTGTATCGGCGCAGAGCATCGCGGATCGCCGCCGGCGTCGCATGCGCACCGGTGGGGGACAGCGATGTGCGCCAGGTCGGCACGCCGAGCAGGACCGCGTCCGCGGGAGCGTCGAGGGCGGGCCAGTCGCCGCCACGGGGCCAGAGGGGATCGTGCGAGAGTGCCATGAGGAGTCCCTTCCCGGAGGCGCGATCGGCATCCGTTGAACAGCGTGCCACGGCGTGCGCTCCACGGAGGGATGCCACCGCGGTCGTTGTCTGACACACGAGACATCTGTCCGGCGCTCTTTCAGCCCCCGCCGCGGCCGTCTTCGCCTCCGCCTTCGCCGCGACGATCCGCACATCATGCGACGATCTGCACTCGGAAACTCCGGATCCGTGTGCAGCGCGTGTCGTGGTGTGCGCATTGTCACATCCCACGGATCGCGGCGAGGATGGCCGCCTGCACGGATGGCCAGTCGTGCACGACCTGCGCGTAGTCGAATCGGAGGGTGCGGTACCCGTGGCGGGCGGCGGCGGCGTCGCGCACGAGGTCCTTGTGCCGCTTGGTCGGACTCGCGTGGTTCTCCTTGCCGTCGACCTCGATGATGAGTCGGCCGATGGTGAAATCGACCTTGCCCACTCCGTCGACGCGCACCTGGCACTCGAGCTGCAGCCCGATCGCGTGCAACCTCAGCCGAAGCAACGATTCCAGCCCGCTGTCCGCGTCGCGTCGGGCAAGGTCGACGAGCCAGTGCGCGGAGGCGGGCAGGGCTTCGCGGATCCGTCGGCGTATCGCGATGGGCAGCAGCCCCTTTCGCCAGGCCGACTCGTACGCGGCGAAGAACGCCTCGTCTCCCGCGCAGAGCCGCAGGTGAAGGAGCGCCGTTCCGAGGTCGGTCCGACCGAGAGGCGGGGTCCCGCGGTAGTAGTGCGGCACACAGGCGCAATGTGGATGCGTCAGACCATGCCGCCCCGCGCCCAGCCAGACGTGCGGTGCCGTGACGTCAGGCAGCACCCAGATCCCTCGCGCCTTCAGCACGCTCGCGCAGGCGAGTGCGCCGCCATGCGCGACGGCTGCGCGGACGTCGGCATCGACAGGCCCCACGGCGAAGACGCCGTCGCGCAGACGGTCGATCGCGCCTCGCCGCGCGGCGCGAGCGACCGCCGACCGAGTGAAGCCCAGCCGCTGCAGGTCCGCGCCGCGCGCGATCCCACCTCGGCGTCGGATGGTGTCGACCAAGGAGAGCATGCCGACAGCGTGCCGGATCCCGAAGCACCGCCGATCGTTGGTCCCTGAACCCGTGCACTGTTCGCATCAGCTCAGTGCTGTGGAGGATGACGACCGGCGCGACGATTCGCACACTCTGCGACGATCAGCACACAGAATCGCCGGATCCGCGTGCTGATCGCGTCATCGTGTGCAAATCGCCGCCAGCGAGCCACCCCGCCAGCGAGCCACCCCGCCAGAGGGCCGACGGGCCGCGCCTATGCGGGGATCACCGCATGCGCGACCGCGAAGATGGCGAGGCCCGCGAGCGCTCCGACGACCGTGCCGTTCAGGCGGATGTACTGCAGGTCGCGGCCGACCATGAGCTCGATCTTCTCCGTGGTCTCGGCGGGATCCCACCGCTCCACGGTGTCGGTGATGATCGAGGCGATGTCGTGCCGGTAGCGGTCGACGAGGAACACGGCGGCGTCGGTCAGCCAGCCGTCCACGCGCTGCTGCAGAGGATCCTCCGTGGCCAGGCGATCTCCGAGTTCTCCGATCGCCACGGCGGCGCGGCGACGCAGGCCGCTCTGCGGATCCGCGAGCGCCGACAGCAGGCCCGTCTTCGCGGCGTTCCAGGCCTCGGCGGCCAGCGCGCCCACGCGCGGGCTGTCGAACAGGGCCGCCTTCGCGTTCTCCAGGCGTGATCGCGTGCCGGGATCGTGCTGCAGGTTCTCCGCCAGTCGCGCGAGGTAGCCGTCCAGGGCGAGGCGGGCCGGGTGGCGCGGGTCCGCCTGCACGGCCCGCACGAACCGCACCGCCTCGTTGTAGGCGGCCTCGTCCACGAAGCGATGCGCGAGCCGCGGCACCCATCCGGGCAGCCGGCGCGAGAGCAGTCCCCGGAACGCGGCGGCGTTGCCGTCCAGCCAGGTCGCGATGCTGTCGACGGCGAGATCCACGGCACCGCGATGGGCGTCCGCCTCCACGATGCGCTGCAGCCACGTGCCCGCGGGCGTTCCCCATTCCGGGTCCACCAGGTGCTCGCGTGCGAGTTCGGCGATCACGCTCTGCACGTCGTCGTCGCTGAGGGCGCGCAGCACGGCGGCAGCGATCGTGGATCCCTCGCTCGCGACCCGTTCCGCATGAGCGGGCGTGCGCAGCCAGGATCCGAGCCGTGCGGCGATCGACGTCTCGGACAGCTTCGTGCGTACGACCTCGGCGGAGAGGAAGTTGGTCTCGACGAACTCGCCGAGCGTGCGCCCGATCTCGTCCTTGCGGTTGGGGATGATCGCCGTGTGCGGGATCGGCAGTCCGAGCGGACGGCGGAACAGGGCCGTCACCGCGAACCAGTCGGCCAGGGCGCCCACCATGCCGCCCTCTGCGGCGGCGCGCACGTACTCGAGCCACGGATAGCGGGCCTGCAGCCAGAACGCCACCACGAACGCGACGGCCATGACCCCGAGCGCGGCGAGGGCGACGGCCTTCATTCGCCGGAGCGCGCGCAGGCGCTCCAGATCCGCCGGGGACAGCAGTGCTTCACGGGCGCGAGCCATGCGCCCATCCTTGCAGAGCCCCGTCCCGTGAGGCGGGCGGTACTCTCTACCTCGTGATCGAAGACATCAAGAAGCGCGCCCTGCACCGCACCAGCATCCTCGAGGGACAGCTCCGCGGCGTCGCGAAGATGATCGAGAACGAGGAGTACTGCATGGACATCATCACGCAGTCCCGCGCGATCCAGCGCTCCCTCGAATCCCTCAACAAGCTGCTGCTGGAGAACCACCTGCGCACGCACGTCGCGCACATGTTCGACGAAGGCGGAGAGCCGCGAGAGCAGGCCATCGAGGAGCTGCTGAAGGCGTTCGACTTCCAGGGGAAGTAGGGTTCACCTCGGATCGGAACGCCTTCAGATTCGTTGATATTTGAGCGCTCAACAACGAATATCGTCGTAGGAATCCGATCAACCTACGTTTTCCTCTGTACTGAGGGCGGATCCTGTGTCAGAATCTCCGCAGCGAAGAACTCACTGTGGAGGTTTCATGAGCGGTCCATTGTCCGTACCTGCTCAGAGCACGATCGACACGCCCACCGGCGGTGTCGAGATCTCTGGGGTCACCAAGTTCTACGGTGAGGCGACCGCCGTCGACCGGCTGTCGTTGTCGATCCGACCGGGGGAGTTCCTCTCCCTCCTCGGCCCCTCCGGGTGCGGGAAGACCACGACGCTGCGCATGATCGCCGGCTTCGAGCACCCCGACGAGGGCGACATCCGGCTGAGCGGCCGGAGCGTACTGGGACTCCCGCCGCACAAGCGCGAGGTCAACACGGTCTTCCAGGCGTACGCGCTGTTCCCGCATATGACCGTCGCCGAGAACGTCGCGTACGGTCTGCAGCAGCGCAAGGTGCCCAAGGCCGAGCAGCGCGAGCGCGTCGCCGCTGCCCTCGACATGGTGCAGTTGCGCCGCTTCGCGGACCGCAAGCCCACGCAGCTCAGCGGCGGTCAGCAGCAGCGCATCGCGCTGTCTCGGGCCCTGATCAATCGCCCGTCCGTGCTGTTGCTGGACGAGCCGCTGGCGGCCCTTGACCGACAGCTGCGCGAGGAGATGCAGCTCGAGCTGAAGCTGCTGCAGGCGCGGCTCGGGACGACCTTCGTGTTCGTGACGCACGATCAGGCCGAGGCTCTGTCGATGAGCGACCGGATCGCTGTCATGCGCGCCGGGCGGATCGAGCAGCTCGCCGCGCCGGCCGACATCTACGCCGAGCCGGCCTCGGCCTACGTCGCCTCCTTCATCGGCCAGCAGAACTTCCTGCACGGGACGGCGCTCGGCAGCGACGCGGCCGAGACCTACGCGGGAACCGTGCACGGCCGCTGGGGCGGCGAGCAGACCGCTCCGGGATCCGCCGTCGTCGCCGCGATCCGACCCGAGTTCGTGCGGCTCGCCACGGCGGGCGCGGCCGAGGGGCCCGGGATCGACGGCACCGTGCTCGGCGTCTCGCATCTCGGCGAGACGTTGCAGGTCGCGGTCGAGGTCGGACGCGAGCAGGCGTTCCTGGTGCGGATCCCCGCGCCAGGCGCCCCCGCCGTCGCGGTCGGCGACGCCGTGCGCTGCACGTGGAGCCCGTCCGACGTGCGGATCTTCGCCGGCGACGGCATCCCCGAGTCGGCCACGCACGTGATCGCCCTGCCCAAGGAAGCGGCCTGATGGCGCCTCCGGTCCGCGTGCTCGCGAACGGCGCATCCGCCCGGAAGATCCGCTCCGAGCTCACCCGGCGCGGCTTCCTCGCCACCGCGCTCGCCGCATCCGGCGCGGTGCTGTTCACGGCGTGCGCGCCGCAGAAGGCGTCCGCAGCCTCCGAGGCGCACGGCGGACCTCTCGAGGACAGGCTCTCGATCTACACCTGGAGCGACTACGACGATCCCCAGATCCTCAGCGCCTTCACGAAGAAGTCGGGGGCCAAGGTCGTCGTCGACGCGTTCAACTCGAACGAGGAGCTCATCGCCAAGCTCGTGGCGGCGCGGGGGACCTCCGGTTACGACATCGTCGTGCCGAGCGGGTTGTTCGTCATGCCCATGGCGGAGAACGGCCTGCTGGAGAAGATCAACCTCGACCTCATCCCGAACTTCGCGACGATGAACCCGAACTTCATCCACAGGTCCTTCGACCCGAAGAACGAGTACTCCATCTGCAAGGCCTGGGGAACGACGGGCTTCGTCTACGACAAGACCGTCATCAGCCGTGAGCTGACGAGCTGGGCCGACTTCGTCGACGCCGCGCAGAAAGAAGCGTCGGGCAGGACCGCGGTGCTCGACGACCCCGCACCCCTGTGCGGCATCTACTTCTGGTCGCACGGCATCGACTGGAACACCACGGAGAAGAAGCACCTCGACGCCTGCGAGAGCTTCCTCACGAAGCAGCTCGCCCCGCACATCAACACCTTCGACTCCGCGCCCGGCGGCCAGATCATCCCGCAGGCCTCGGCCGCACTCGTGCAGTCCTACAGCGGCGACGCGCGCACCGGCATGGCGGCGTCGAAGGATCCGGAACGCTGGCAGTGGGTGCTCGGCGCTCCCGTCACCGAGCTCTGGATGGACAACTGGGCGATCGCGAAGGGCGCGCCGCACCCCGAGGCCGCGCACGCCTTCATCGACTACATCATCGCGCCCGACGTGCAGCTGGCCCAGGTCGACTACATCGGCTACGACACGGGCGTGCAGGGCACCCAGCAGAAGGCCGACGAGGCCGGATTGGAGCGTCTGGACATGGTGTACTTCGACGACGCGCAGGTGAAGACCATGCACGAGCAGAAGTTCACGAGCGCGCAGGAGCGGATCGTGTCGATCTGGAACGCGACGAAGGCGGCCGCTGGTGCGTAAGCTCAGGATCCGCTTCGGCCTGGCTCTGCCCGCCTGGGTGTGGCTGCTCATCTTCTTCGTCGTCCCGATCGGGGTCGTCGTCTGGTACAGCTTCGGCTACAAGCCGAGCATCTTCGCGACCAACGCGAACGACAAACTGTCCTTCGACCGCTACGTCGAGGCGCTCTCGCCGACGTTCTTCGCGACGTTCCAGAACACCCTCTGGGTGGGCATCGCCGGCACCGCGCTGTGTCTCGTGATCGGGGCGCCGGTGGCGTACTGGATCGCCGTGAAGTGCGCGCCGAGCCGGCGCGGAATGTTCCTCGCGCTCGTCATGGTGCCGTTCTGGACCAACTTCCTGGTGCGCACGATCGGCTGGCAGATCATCCTCGCCCCGGAGGGCTGGCTGTCCCACGCGCTGCAGTTCCTCGGGGTCATCCCCGGGCCGCTCGGCATCCTGAACACCCGCGGCGCGGTGCTGCTCGGCGTCGTCTACAACTATCTGCCGCTCATGATCCTGCCGCTCTTCGTGGCGTTCGATCGGGTGAGCGGACCGCTGCGCGAGGCGAGCAAGGATCTGGGCGCCGGTAGCTGGAGCACGTTCTTCCGGGTCACGATCCCGCTCGCGCAGCCCGGCATCATCGCAGGCGTGCTGCTGGTCTACATCCCGCTCATGGGCGACTACATCACGGCGACCGTGCTCGGCGGCGCCAAGGGCAACATGGTCGGGCAGATCGTGGCCAGCCAGTTCCAGACCGCGCAGAACTGGGCGCTGGGATCCGCGATGGCGGTGCTGCTGATCCTCACCATCGCTCTGTCGATCGGCATCGCGGCTGCGATCGGCTGGCTCGCCACGATCCCCATCCGCCGCAGCTACCGGCTCACGCTCGAGGAGGCATGATGACCGTCGTCGCAGAACGACCCGCCGAGCAGGCGGATCCGTCACCGTCCACGACCCGGGCCGGATCCGGGCAGCGTGCCAAGGGCCCGCGCAACGTCAGCCGCTGGCTGCTGCCGCTGTGGGCGACCCTCGTGTTCGTCTTCCTGTTCCTGCCGATCGCCGTCGTGATCGTGTACTCGTTCAACGTCGGCCGGCTGCTGATCTCGTGGGACCACTTCGGGTTCGACTCGTTCGCCGCGATCGTCACCAAGCCGGCCGTCCGCGATGCGGTGCTGGTCTCGCTGCGCACCGGTCTCATCGCCGCCGTGCTCGCGACCGCGCTCGGCACGCTCGCCGGCATCGCGATGGCCCGCACGCCCGGCAAGTGGGTGCCGTGGTTCCTCGGCCTGCTGCTGCTGATCTCCGTCACGCCCGAGATCGTGGACGCGGTCGCGCTGCTGCCATGGGTCGTGTTCCTCGGCCAGGATCTGGGGCTCTCGGTCTTCAACGACGGCACGGTGCGCCTCGTGATCGGGCAGTCGCTCTTCTCGATCGCGATCGTGTCGTACATCGTCCGCGCGCGCCTGGTCGGCCTCGACGCCCGGCTCGAGGAGGCTTCGGCCGATCTCTACGCCCGGCCGTTCACGACGTTCTTCAAGGTCACGCTGCCGCTGGCGATGCCTGCCGTGCTCGCGGGCTTCCTGCTCTCGTTCACCCTGGGCCTGGACAACACGATCGTCTCCGCCTTCGTGCAGGTCTCCGGCACCACGCCGTGGCCGGTCTACGTGCTGAGCGCCCTCCGCAGCGGACTGCGCCCGGAGATCGCCGCGGTGTCCACGATCATGCTCGTGCTGACGCTCGGCGCGCTCGTGCTGGTGGCGCTCGTCCTGAAGAAGGCGGGCGATTCGGCCGCCGACATCGCCCGGACGATGGCGGGAGGCTGAGCCGGCTCGCTCCTCGCGCCTTCCGCACGCCCGGCGCGACGCCCCCGGTCCGACGCCGCTGTCGCGACGCTCCCGTCGCGACGCTCCGGTCGCGAAAGCTGCCGATATCACCCGCTCCCGTCGCAATTGATGCCGCTCTGATCCGATCAGAGCGGCATCAATCGCGACGGGAGCGGGCGGCGGAACGCGGCTGGGGGTTCCCGAAGACGAGTAGGCGAGGACGGCGGGGGTGCAGATGAAAGGGGAGGGCGGATCCCTATCCGCCCTCCCCGTGTCGCGTCCCCGTGCCTACAGGACCGACTCTGCTTCCTTCAGCACCCCGCGCAGGATCCCGGTGATCTCACGGAACTCCGCCGGGCCGATGGTGAGCGGCGGGGCGAGCTGGATCACGGGGTCGCCGCGGTCGTCGGCGCGGCAGTAGAGGCCAGCGTCGTAGAGGGCTCCGGAGAGGAAGCCGCGCAGCAGGCGCTCCGACTCGTCGTCGTCGAACGTCTCACGCGTGGTCTTGTCCTTGACCAGCTCGATCCCGAAGAAGTACCCGTCGCCGCGCACATCGCCGACGAGCGGCAGGTCGAGCAGGGTCTCCAGCTCCGCGCGGAACAGCGGCGAGTTCTCGCGCACGCGCTCGTTGAGCTTCTCCTCCTCGAAGATGTTCAAGTTCTCCAGGGCCACCGCGGCCGAGACAGGGTGCCCGCCGAAGGTGTAGCCGTGCGGGAACGAAAGGTCGCCGTGCGCGAAGGGCTCGTAGATGCGATCGCTCACGATCGCGGCGCCCAAGGGGGAGTAGCCGCTCGTGATGCCCTTGGCGCACGTGATGATGTCGGGCACGTAGCCGTAGGCGTCGCACGCGAACATGTGCCCGATCCGGCCGAACGCGCAGATCACCTCATCGGAGACGAGCAGCACGTCGTAGCGGTCGCAGATCTCGCGCACGCGCTGGAAGTAGCCGGGAGGCGGCGGGAAGCACCCTCCCGAGTTCTGCACCGGCTCGAGGAAGACGGCGGCGACCGTGTCAGGGCCCTCGAACTGGATCATCTCCTCGATCCGGTCGGCGGCCCAGACGCCGAACGCCTCGGGATCCGTCGGCGCGCCCATCTCGGCGGCGCGGTAGATGTTCGTGTTCGGCACCCGGAAACCGCCGGGGGTGACCGGCTCGAACATCGCCTTCATCGCGGGGATGCCGGTGATCGCGAGCGCTCCCTGGGTCGTGCCGTGATAGGCGATCGCGCGGGAGATGACCTTGTGCTTGGCGGGCTTGCCGCGCAGCTTCCAGTAGTGCTTGGCGAGCTTGAAGGCGGTCTCGACCGCCTCGCCGCCGCCGCTCGTGAAGAAGACGCGGTTCAGGTCGCCGGGGGCGTAGCCGGCGAGGCGGTCGGCGAGCTCGATCGCCGCGGGGTGCGCGTAGGACCACAGCGGAAAGAACGCCAGCTGCGCGGCCTGCTTCGCGGCGGCCTCGGCGAGGCGGGTGCGGCCGTGACCCGCGTTGACGACGAAGAGGCCGGAGAGGCCGTCGATGTACTGCTTGCCGGCGTCGTCCCAGACGTGGTGTCCCTCACCTCGCACGATGATCGGCACCCCGCCGCGGTCCATCGTGGACTGACGGGTGAAGTGCATCCAGAGGTGATCGTGTGCTTTCCGTTGCAGATCGGCGCTCATGCTCCGATCTTGTCACTAGAAATCCGAAATGACAACAGATATCGAAGGTTGGGATCCCCGAATTCTGCGGATTCCGAGGTGGGCGGCGAAAGCGGTCCTTGCGCTCGTCGCAGGGTGCTTGCCTCGTGAACGCGTGCTGCTCACCGGCGACCGGCGGATCGCCGACGCCGGTGTCGCACGGTGCCCGATCGAGGTCGTCGAGCTGGGGCGGTAGCGCTCAGGGCAGCGGAACGGCCTCGGTGTCCGGCATCGGTGCGGCGTCGCGACCGCGCAGATCGGGGAAGGACCGCACGAACACCACCGAGACGATCAGGGCGACAGCGGCGAAGCACGTGGCCGCGAGGTAGGCGCCGGTGGGGCTGTGCATGCTGTCGATGAGGAAGCCGGCGATCGCGGACCCTGCGGCGGCGCCGATCAGCTGTCCGGTGCCCGCCCAGCCGAACGCCTCGGCCGTCTCGGAGAACTTCACGCTCGCCGACGTGATCGCGAACAGCACTGCGAGCGCGGGGGCGATCCCGATCCCGGCGGCGAGCAGCGTGCCGCCGAGCCAGAACACGTTGAGCGACAGCATCGTGAGGGTGAGGCCGACGGTCACGATCGTCAGGCGTCGGGCCATCGCCCACGGACCCATCGGCACGCGGCCGGAGGCCAGGCCTCCGACCAGGCTTCCCACCGAGAAGACGGCGAGCACGAGCCCCGCGGAAAGTCCCCCGTGGTCGAAGGTCTTCACCACGCCCACCTCGACGGCCGCGCAGGCGCCGATGAGCAGGAAGCCGACGACGGTGGCGAGCATCACCGGAGGCTTCAGCACGACCGCGCCGAACCCGCGGCGGCTGCGCGGGATGCGCACCCGGCCGACCTCGGGGGAGAGGATGAACCACGCGCCGCCGCCCACGAGCACGGCGGCGACGAGCAGCAGGCCCTGCACGGTGCCGACCTGCGTCGAGACGATCGTGATGACGACGGGCGCCACGATCCAGATGATCTCCTGCAGCGACGCGTCGAGGGAGAACAGCGGCGTGAGCTGCGAGGAGTTCACGAGCTTGGGGTAGATGGTGCGCGCGGCCGATTGGATCGGCGGGGTGGAGAGCCCCGCGATCAGGCCGAGCACCACGTAGCCGGCGAGCGGCAGGAAAGAGAAGAAGGCCAGGCCGAGGAACGACAGCACACAGATCGAGAGCGTCAGGGTCAGCACGGGGCGCATGCCCCAGCGGCCCATCCAACGGCTGGTGACGGGCCCGGAGACGGCCTGCCCGATCGAGGACGCGGCCAGCACCAGTCCCGCCGCGCCGTAGGAGCCCGTCGCATGCTGCACATGCAGCAGGATGGCGAGGCTCGCCATGCCGTTCGGGAACCGCGCGGTCAGTTGCGCGGCGATGATCCGTCCGACGCCCGGTACGCGCAGAAGCTCCTTGTATCCAGATCCGGCCACGGATCAACGCTACAGGTCGCGGGTGCCCGGAAGCAGGGTCTCCTGCGGTCTCGGGCGCGGCGGCGTGAGGGCGCGCACACGACACGCCGACGACACGCCGGAGGGCGGTTTCCACAGGCTGAGGAATGTCCGTGGCCCCTCTTAGCCTCGGATCTGTGGAGGGATCCGGACGGGGCCTCTCGGAGCCGCGGGAAATCGCGGTTCGGGGGTGCTCCGCGATGGCCGCCGGCTGTGGACAAAGGCGTGGAGAACCTGTGGTGAATCGGTGGAATACGGTGGAAAACTACAGGGTTGTAACTACTAGCCCTAGTGGTCGACCCGAATGTCCGCACCTATATGTAGTATTGAACTCCCGGCAGGGCCACCTGCTCGAAAGCCGGGTTCTGAGGGGAAGAAGAGGCGCAATACATGTCCATCACGGTCTACACCAAGCCCTCCTGCGTGCAGTGCAACGCGACCTACCGCGCACTCGACGCGAAGGGCATCGAATACGAGGTCCACGACGTCTCCGAAGACGCTGCCGCGCTCGAGCACGTGAAGTCGCTCGGCTACCTGCAGGCGCCCGTCGTCGTCACCGACGAGGGTCACTGGTCGGGCTTCCGTCCCGACAAGATCGACGAGCTCGCCGCTCGCCTGGCATAACTCCGCGGTCACTGCTCTTCGACAAGCTCAGCGACCGGTGTCTCAAGGAGCGATCTCATGAACGCCGCCACCGCGACCGCTGCGCCGCTGCTGGTCTACTTCTCGAGCATCTCGGGCAACACCGCCCGGTTCGTCGAGAAGCTGGGCCTTCCGGCACGGCGGATCCCGCTGCACAGCACAGAGGATCCGCTTGTCATCGATGAGCCGTTCGTCCTGGTCACGCCGACCTACGGCGGCGGGCAGGGGCGCGGCGTCGAGAAGGGCGCCGTACCGAAGCAGGTCATCCGGTTCCTCAACGACGAGCGCAACCGGCGTCACATCCGCGGAGTGATCTCCGCAGGCAACACCAATTTCGGCGACGCGTTCTGCGCCGCCGGTGACATCATCAGCCGCAAGTGCCACGTGCCCCACTTGTACCGGCTCGAGATCTACGGCACACAGGACGACGTCGATCGGGTGACCGACGGATTGGATCAATGGTGGAAGCAGCACTGAAGGACTCAGCGCCGGTGAAGAGCGAGATCGCGTTCAAGGTCAACGCGGCGTATGAGGGGCTCGATTATCACGCCCTCAACGCGATGCTGAACCTGTACGACGCGGACGGCAAAATCCAGTTCGATGCGGACAAGCGCGCGGCGCGGGAGTACTTCCTGCAGCACGTGAACCAGAACACGGTGTTCTTCCACTCGCTCAAGGAGCGCCTGGACTACCTCGTGGAGAAGGAGTACTACGAGGGCGCCGTGCTGGAGGCGTACTCGTTCGAGTTCATCCAGAAGCTCAACGACCTCGCCTACTCGAAGAAGTTCCGTTTCGAGACCTTCCTCGGTGCGTTCAAGTACTACACGAGCTACACGCTGAAGACCTTCGACGGCAAGCGCTACCTGGAGCGCTTCGAGGACCGTGTCGTGATGACCGCCCTCGCTCTGGCCGACGGCGATGAGGATCTCGCCGTGAACCTCGTCGAGGAGATCATCTCGGGCCGCTTCCAGCCCGCCACCCCGACCTTCCTCAACGCCGGCAAGGCGCAGCGCGGCGAGCTCGTCAGCTGCTTCCTGCTGCGCATCGAGGACAACATGGAGTCGATCGCCCGTGGCATCAACTCCGCCCTGCAGCTGTCCAAGCGCGGCGGAGGAGTGGCGCTGCTGCTCTCGAACATCCGCGAGTCGGGCGCTCCGATCAAGCAGATCGAGAACCAGTCCTCGGGCATCATCCCCGTGATGAAGCTCCTCGAAGACTCCTTCTCTTACGCGAACCAGCTCGGCGCGCGTCAGGGCGCCGGCGCGGTGTACCTCAACGCGCACYACCCCGACATCATGCGGTTCCTCGACACCAAGCGCGAGAACGCCGACGAGAAGATCCGCATCAAGACGCTGTCGCTGGGCGTCGTCGTGCCGGACATCACGTTCGAGCTGGCGAAGAACGGCGAGGACATGTACCTGTTCTCCCCGTACGACGTCGAGCGCGTCTACGGCGTGCCGTTCGGCGACGTCTCGGTCACCGAGAAGTACCGCGAGATGGTCGACGACCCGCGCATCAAGAAGACCAAGATCAACGCGCGCGAGTTCTTCCAGACCCTCGCCGAGATCCAGTTCGAGTCGGGCTACCCGTACATCATGTTCGAGGACACGGTGAACAAGGCCAACCCGATCAAGGGCCGGATCAACATGTCGAACCTGTGCAGCGAGATCCTGCAGGTGAACACGCCGACGACCTACAACGAGGACCTCTCGTACGGGCAGATCGGCAAGGACATCTCCYGCAACCTCGGATCGATGAACATCGCGTTGTCGATGGACGCCGACGACCTCGGGCAGACCGTCGAGACGGCGATCCGCGCGCTCACCGCGGTGAGCAACCAGAGCCACATCCGCTCGGTGCGCTCGATCGAGGACGGCAACGACCGCTCGCACGCGATCGGTCTGGGGCAGATGAACCTGCACGGCTACCTCGCTCGTGAGCGCGTCTTCTACGGTTCCGAAGAGGGCATCGACTTCACGAACATCTACTTCTACACGGTGCTGTTCCACGCGCTGCGTGCGTCGAACAACCTCGCGATCGAGCGCGGCGTCGCCTTCGACGGCTTCGCCGACTCGACCTACGCGTCGGGTGAGTTCTTCGACAAGTACATCGATCAGGAGTGGGTGCCGGCGACGGAGAAGGTCGTCGAGCTGTTCGCCGGCCAGCACATCCCGACGCAGGACGACTGGCGCGAGCTGAAGGCCTCCATCCAGGAGCACGGCATCTACAACCAGAACCTGCAGGCCGTGCCGCCGACCGGATCCATCTCGTACATCAACAACTCGACCAGCTCGATCCACCCGATCGCGTCGAAGATCGAGATCCGCAAGGAAGGCAAGCTCGGCCGCGTCTACTACCCGGCGGCGTTCATGACGAACGACAACCTGGAGTACTACCAGGACGCGTACGAGATCGGCTACGAGAAGGTCATCGACACGTACGCGGCGGCGACGCAGCACGTGGACCAGGGCCTGTCGCTCACGCTGTTCTTCAAGGACACGGCCACCACACGCGACATCAACAAGGCTCAGATCTACGCCTGGCGCAAGGGCATCAAGACGATCTACTACATCCGTCTGCGTCAGATGGCCCTCGAGGGGACCGACATGACCGAGTGCGTCAGCTGCATGCTGTGAGATTCTGCGTTCGCTCAACGACCGAAACAGGAAAGAAATGACCTCCGAACCCCTCAAGCTGGTCGACCGTGTGCAGGCGATCAACTGGAACCGCATCCAGGACGACAAGGACCTCGAGGTCTGGAACCGTCTGGTGAATAACTTCTGGCTGCCCGAGAAGGTGCCGCTGTCGAACGACATCCAGTCGTGGAACACGCTCACCCCCGAGGAGCAGACGCTCACCATGCGCGTGTTCACCGGCCTGACCCTCCTGGACACGATCCAGGGCACCGTCGGCGCCGTGTCGCTCATCCCCGATGCGATCACTCCGCACGAGGAAGCCGTCTACACGAACATCGCGTTCATGGAGTCGGTGCACGCGAAGAGCTACTCCTCGATCTTCTCGACGCTGTGCTCGACGAAGGAGATCGACGAGGCGTTCCGCTGGTCGGTGGAGAACCCGAACCTTCAGAAGAAGGCTCAGATCGTCATGGACTTCTACCGCGGGGATGAGCCGCTCAAGCGCAAGGTCGCCTCGACCCTGCTGGAGAGCTTCCTGTTCTACTCGGGGTTCTACCTGCCGATGCACTGGTCGTCGCGGGCGAAGCTCACCAACACGGCCGACCTCATCCGCCTCATCATCCGCGACGAGGCCGTGCACGGGTACTACATCGGCTACAAGTACCAGCGGGGCCTCGAGACGCTCGACCAGGCCAAGAAGGACGAGCTGAAGGACTACACGTTCTCGCTGCTCTACGAGCTCTATGACAACGAGGTGCAGTACACGCAGGATCTGTACGACGGCGTCGGCCTCACCGAGGACGTCAAGCGCTTCCTGCACTACAACGCGAACAAGGCGCTCATGAACCTCGGCTACGAGGCGATGTTCCCGGCGACCGTGACGAACGTGAACCCGGCGATCCTGTCGGCCCTCTCGCCCAACGCGGACGAGAATCACGACTTCTTCTCGGGATCCGGATCCTCCTATGTCATCGGCAAGGCCGAGGCCACCGAGGACGAGGACTGGGCCTTCTGAGTCGCTGATTTCACCCGAGGCCTGTAAGGGCTGAGGAGAGGCCTGGGCCTGCGGATTCCCGCAGGCCCAGGCCTTCTTCGTGCCCGGAGTTCGACGGTCGGCTGGCTGCGAGCCAGTGCCGACGGATCAGGGCTGGGGGTAGTAGTCCTTGCTTCCTACGGGGCCGTCGATCGTGAATCCGCCGTCCTTGTAGATGACTTTGGTCACGCCGAGGTTCGGGACGCCTGCCGGAGGCATTCCGGGGATCCCTCCATCGACCGTGCGCATGTCGGGTCCATTCGTGAAGCACATGATCGAGATGCCGCTGGAGACGACGAGGACCGTGCTGCCCTTCTTCTTGGCCTTCGCGGCGATCTCTGCGAGCGCCGCGGTCATCCGGGAGTTCACATCCGTGCAGTCCTCGGCGGGCAGGCCCAGTTGCGGAGCATCGGCCACTGCCTTGATGGCCGCCATCATGCCGTACAGGCCCTGCTGCGCAATGGCGATTCCCTGCATCGTCTGCCAGCCGCCGTTCTGCCCCGTGGCATCGGCCGGGGCCGTCGGCGCAGCGTCCTGATCGATCGTGTAGCCGAGGTGTTCGACCGCCGCCGACCACATCTCCTTGTTCTCCTTGCCCTCATAGCGGCCGAAGTTCAGCTCGCGCAGGCGCCAGTCCTGGGTGACCGCGAGCCGGGCCTGGCCTGCGCCCTGCAGAAGGTAGGTCGCGGTCTCGAAGTGGCGCTTGCCGTCTGCGGAGTACGCGGCATCGAACCTGCCGACCGCCGCGTTGAGACTCGCACCGACCGCGGTCGCCAGCGGGCGACCCTCGTCGATCTTCGCGACAGGGGCGGTCGCCACCGGCTGGGTGCCGACGAGCAGCGGCGAGTCCGCCCAGCCCTGCACGGTGTCGGTCTGATTCAGGATGGTGCGGCCGTGACGGGTCAGATAGATGACGACCGCCTTCTTGTCGGATTTGTCGCTGCCTGCGTTGACGATGTCGCCCGTCGAGGCTGCGTTGGCAGACAGCCCGGTGAGCGTGGTCGCCGCGACGACGGCCGCGGTGACCACGGCGACGCGGATGACGCTTCTTCTCATGAGTGGTTCTCGCAATCTGCGGGGTGTCCATCACGGCTCTGTGATCAAGATCAGGGCCCGCAGCTAGAAACCTGCCACGCTAAGGTATTCAACCGCAAGTGCGTGACTCTACCCATGGAGTCGTCCCCGTCAGCGCACCCTATGGCG
>NZ_JBFTMT010000029.1:0-24162 GCF_056397105.1 Microbacterium sp. 05N427 | reverse complement strand
GGGGCGGACCCGGCGCGCGTCGTCGTCGCGCCGCCGGGAGCGGCGATCCGCCCGCGCGCGGTGGCGGACCGCGGCGACACCACGACGTCCGCCGCCGCACCGCTGCGCGTGCTGGTCGTCGCGAGCGACTGGGAGCGCAAGGGCGGCGACCGGGCGCTCGCCGCAGTGGCGCAGGCGCGGGCGGCGGGAGCGGACATCGCGCTCACCGTGATCGGATCCGCGCCCGCTCTTCCCGACGACGTACGCGCGCCGGGGCGGCTCACCGCCGACGAGCTCTCCGCCGAATACGCGCGCGCCGACGTGCTGCTGGAGCTGGCGCGCGCGAACGCCGCCGGGGTCACCCTGACCGATGCGGCCGCCCACGGGCTGCCGGCGATCGCGACCGACGTCGGCGGCGTGCCGAGCATCGTGGCGGACGGGCGCAGCGGATGGCTCGTGCCCGACGACGCGGCGTGCTCCGCGGCGGGGGAGCTGCTGGCCGAGCTCGGCCGGGGCGCGTGGGGCGGCGTCTCGCGCACGACCGCCGCCTCCTGGTACGCCGAGGCGCTGGACTGGGCGCCCTGGGGCGAGCGGGTGGCCGCGCTCTGCGTGCGGGTGCGCGACGAGGCCGCACGATGACCGGGCCGCGCGCGAGCATCGTCGTCCCGACCCGGGGCGGCGCGACGCGCCTGCTGCATCTCGTCGAGGCCCTCCGTGCGCAGACGGAGACGTCGTGGGAGGCGATCGTCGTGATCGACGGCGATGTCGACGAATCCGCCGCGGTGATCGACCTGGCGGCGGGGGAACTGCCCGTGCGCGCGCTCGTGCTGCCGGAGAACCGGGGCAGATCCGCCGCGCTGAACGCGGGCTTCGCCGAGGCGCGCGGCGAGGTCCTCATCCGGTGCGACGACGACCTCCGCCCCGGATCCGACTACGTGGCCGCGCACCTCGCCCGGCACGCCGGGGCGCCGTGCGGTGTCGTGGGGCTGTATCGCAACGTGTTCCCGCCGACCCCCTACGCGCGCGTCTACGGGGCTCCTCGCGACGAGCGGTTCCGCGCCGAGGCCTACGCCGCGCCCGCCGACCGCCGCTGGAGGTACTGGGCCGGCAATGTTTCGGTGACCCGGGAGGAGTTCGACAGGGTCGGCGGGTACGACCCCGCGTTCCGGGCCTACGGCTGGGAGGACGTGGACTGGGGATTCCGGCTGCACGCGGCCGGAGTTCCCGTGGTGCTCGCGCCCGAGCTGGAGACGCCGCACCACGTGGCCGCCACGACGACCGAGGGCCGCGTGCGCCGCGCTTTCCACGCCGGCGCCGCACGGCGGGCCTTCGAGACGAAGCACGGATCCGCCGCCCTCGGGTCCCCACTACCGGCGCGCGGGACGTGGGGGCGGCTCGTGGACCGCACGGCCGCCCGCGATGGACGCGCCGAGCTCGAGGCGAGGGCGCGCCGCGCGGACCGCGTCCTGAGTCGGATGCCGCGCTGGGCTGCCGAGAAGCGCGTCGCCTGGCTCGTCGAGGCTGCAGGACTGTCCGGGCAGCGGCGTCCCGATGAGGTGGTGAACGATGTCTGACGTCACCCGCGTGCTGGTGGTGTGCGACCTCATCGCCCCGGGTGGCGGTCCTGCCGGCTACACCTGGAACCTGCGTCAGGCGCTGACCGCCCTCGCGCCACCCGATCTGGACTTCCGGTTCTCCGGGATCCTGACCGAGCAGCGCAACCGGGCGACCGGCGAGCGGCCGGCCCGCCGGACCCGTCGCCGCGCGGATCCGCGCGCCGCGCTGGGAAGGCTGCGGCATCGGGTGGGCGTCGCCCTCAAAGGCGGGGTCGAGGATCCGCTGCGCGACGAGATCGCCGGTGCCGACCTCGTGATCCTCCAGGGGTATCAGGACGCGCGGAGGGCAAGGCTCGCCCGCGGCAGCGGCGTGGAGGTCTGGTACATGCCGCACAGCCCCACCATCGCGGCCGACGAGTACGCCGCGATGCACCCGCACGAGAACGGGATCCGCAGCGCTCTGACCCGCCGGCGCATGATCCGGGTCGAACGGGAGCTCTTCCGCGCGGCCGACGCCGTGGTGTTCCCCACCGCGAGCGCAGGGACCGCCTACGTCGAAGCGTTCGGAGAGATCCTCGCCGGGACGGCGGTGCATCACATCCTCTCGGGCGTTCCCAAGCCCCGCCTCGCGCCGGGGGAACCCGAGGCCGTCGCCGCCTCGGACGAGGATCCCGGGATCCTGTTCGTCGGCCGCTACGTCGCCGACAAGGGCTACGACCGCTTCCTCGCGGCCGCGGAGGCGCTGCACGCCGAGAACCCGGCGCTGCGCTTCAGCACGCTCGGGGCCGGACCGGCCCGGCGATCGTCGCCCGCGGTGCGAGACCTCGGCTGGAGGGACGACCCCGTCCCGGTCATCGCCGCCGCACGGATGCTCGTGGTGCCGAATCGCGTCGCGTACTTCGATCTGCTGCCGCTCGAGGCCGCGGCGCTCGGCCGGGGACTGGTCTTCACCGCCGTCGGCGGCGGGATCGATCAGCACCGGCTGCTGCCGGACTCCGTGCTCTGTGCTCCCGGCGACGTGCTCGGCGGTATTCGCCGAGCGCTGTCCCGCCTGGAGGAGGACCCGGACTGGGGCGCCGGCAACGTTCGCGCGTACGAGCGCACGCTCACGGCCGACGCGATGGCGCAGCGCTGGATCGCCCAGGTGCGGGAGTGGCGGGCGAGCTCGCGGAGCACGACGCCGACCGCTCTCTGGGTCGTGCCCGTCGCAGAGATCGGCGGCGTCGCCAGACACGTGCTCGACGCGACCAGAGTCGGAGTCCCCGGGTGGACGGTCACCGTGCTGTGCCCTGAGGGACCGCTCGCCGAACGCCTGCGGGAGCAGGGAACACCAGTGATCGCGGGACCCTTCGGCCCGGCTGCCGGCGCGGTCGCCTCCGGGCGCACCCTGCGCGCGGCGGTCCGCCGGACGCGGCCCGTCCTGGTGCACTCGCATCTCGCCTTCGCCGACATCGTCGTCGCCGGCACGCCGTTGCCGCGCGGGGTGCGGCGGATCACGACAGAGCACGGGATCGCCGACGTCGACAGCGTCTACCACCGCTCCTCGATCCAGGCCAGGGGCATGGCGATCGTGCACCGGATCCGCCTGCGGCGCTTCGACGCCGCGATCGCGGTCGCCGAGGCGACCCGTGCCGCGATGCGCGCGAAGTGGCACGCGAGCGGGTCGATCGCGGTGATCCCGAACGGCGTGGAGATACCCGCCCCTGCCGCGCCGAGGAAGCAGGGCGGCGCTCCGCGCATCCTGACGCTGTCCCGACTCGCCCCCGAGAAGCGGATCGACGCCCTCATCGACGCGTTCGCCGCGCTGCACGCGGAACAGCCGGGGGCGACCCTCACCGTGGCGGGCGAGGGCCCGCTGCAGGCCGAGCTCGAGGCCCAGGCGGCTCGGCTCGGCGTCGCCGTGGCCTTCCCCGGATTCGTGGATCCGGCCTCCGCCATGGCTGAGGCGGACGTCATCGCACAGCTCTCGATCTGGGAGAACTGCTCGTACACCCTGCTCGACGCGGTCGCGCAGGGCCTCGGCGTCGTGGCGTCCGCTGCGGGAGGCAACGGCGAGATCGTCGGGGCGGAACCACTCGTGGATCCCGATGACCTCCCGGCCGTCGTCGCCGCGCTCCTCGACGCCCCCCGCGTCCCCTACGATCGACTGAACTCGACGGACGAGATGACTGCTGCCGTCGCGGAGGTCTATCGCGGGGTCACGGGCTTCGGGCGGAGCGCGGAGGCCGTGCCGAGGGTGAAGCCGAGTGCCGGGAAGGGGGAGGGCCCATGCTGATCGTGTTCGATCGCACGGTGCGCCAGGGCCTCGCCGCGCTCCTGCGCCTTTCCGGCATGCGGCCGGCGCCGTGGGTCGCGCTGGCCGCGGTGCTGATGCTGGCGCAGACCGCGTTGGGCACGATCCCCGTCGCGGCGATGGTGCCTCTCATGGAGCTGATCGCACAGGGGCACAGTAATGCCGGCGTCGTGCAGTGGGTCGCGGATCTGCTCGGATCGGGACGGCCGGAGCGGCTGATCCCCGCGTTCGCGGTTCTGATCGCCCTGCTGTTCCTGGTGTGCAGCGGGCTGTCGGTGCTCCTGGTGTGGTGGCAGGCGGGCCGCTCTGCCCGGCTCGCCGTCGCGGCGAACACGGCCATGCTGCGCGCCTACAGCCTCGAGCCCTATGTCTCGCACCGGCGCCGCTCCGACGCCGAGATCCTGCGCAACATCGGCGGCACCGCGACCGTGGGCGCCGCCCTGACCTGCGTGCTCACGATCTACACGAGCGCCCTCACCCTGGTCGCGATCAGCGCAGTACTGCTCGCCGTGTCGCCAGTGGTCACGGTGCTCACGGTCGCCCTGTTCGGCGGCACCATGGCGATCATGCAGCGCTCGCTGCAACCGGCGCAGCGGCGCACGGGGGAGGCGTCGACCGCCGCGAACCTGCGCGGCTGGGCGACGCTGATCCCGCTCGTGCACGGCTTCCGCGAGGTGCGCCTCTCCGCATCCGGAGCGCGACTGCTCGGCCGCTACGAGCAGTCGCAGAAGGACCTCGCCGGAGCGAACCGGATGCTCACCACGCTGGGCGCCGTGCCCTCTGCGGTGTCCCAGGTGCTCTTCGCGCTCTCGATCGCGGTGGTCTCTGCGGCCCTGTTCACGACCGGATCCGCGGCCAGCACGATCGGCACACTCGGCCTGTTCGGCGCCGCGGCGATGCGTGCGCTGCCCACGATGAACCTCATGGCGCAGAACGTGGGGGCCGTGCGCGGCGCCGAGGCCAGCATGCGGATCCTCACCGAGGCGATCGAGGACCTGACCAGCGCCGATCCGCACGTCGAGGAGCCCATCACGGCGGAACCCCTGCGCGGGGACATCACTCTGCGCGGCGTGGAGTTCGCCTATCCCGATTCGCCCGATGCGGTGGTGCGGGCGATCGATCTGGTCATCCCGGAGCACACCACCACGGCGTTCGTCGGATCCAGCGGGGCCGGCAAGTCGACGCTGATCGATCTGATCCTGGGACTGCTCGCGCCGACGGCGGGACTGATCGAATGCGGCGGGGTGCCGATCCTCGAGGACCCGGCGCGCTGGTACGCCGGGATCGGGGTGGTGCCGCAGGACGTGTTCCTGCTCAACGACACCGTGGAGGCGAACGTCGCGTTCGGCGTGGCCGCCGAGAGGATCGACCGGGAGCAGGTCGATCGGGCGTTGCGGCTGGCACGACTGGACGGGCTGGTCGCCGAGCTGCCCGAGGGGCTGCAGACGACGATCGGCGAGCGCGKGACGCGCCTGTCCGGCGGTCAACGGCAGCGGCTGGGACTGGCCAGGGCCCTGTACCGGTCGCCGCGCGTGCTCGTGCTCGACGAGGCCACTTCTGCGCTGGACAACGAGACCGAGTCGCAGATCGCGGGCTCGCTCGCGGCGATGCACGGCGAGCTGACGATCATCATCGTCGCGCACCGGCTGTCGACCGTGCGGGACGTGGACAAGCTCGTCTTCCTCGGAGACGGCCGGATCCAGGCGGAGGGCACGTTCGCGCAGGTGCGCGACACCGTTCCCGCCTTCGCGCGGATGGTCGAGCTGGGCGAGCTGGGGGCCGAGCGCTCGTGAGCGCCTCCGGGAGCCGCGAGCTGCGCGTTCTCGGCCTGTTCGACCAGGCTGGAATGCGTCGCGGCCAGCACCGGGAGCCGGGGGGCGAGCGGCCCGCGGGCCCGTATCGCGTGGACCTGCTCGCCGCGCACGGGATCGACCTCATCACGGTGCCTCCGGCGCGGGCCGCCCTGCACCGCAAGCTGCGCGATGTGGCCGAGCACCGCAGCGGCGTCCCGCAGGACCTGGCTCTGCGCGGCGCCCGGCACGCCTTCCGTGCGGATGCGGTGCTGTGTCTGCTCGAGGACAAGGCGGTGCTGCCGGCCGCGCTGCGGCGCCGTCGCATCCCGCCCTATGCGCGTGCTCCGATCGTGGCGGTGTCGTGCTGGTGGGCGGAGGAGCTGGTGCACGGCTCTGACGCGCTGCGGCAGCGGATCGCACGCACGGCCCGCGCGCTGGATGCGATCGTGGTGTTCTCCCGCAACCAGGCAGAGGCGTTCGCGCGGATCGGTGTCGCGGACAAGGTCGTGGCCGTTCCGTTCGGGGTGGACGAGACCTGGTACACGCCCTCGGAGCCGGTGCGTCCGCGAATGCAGGTGGCCGCGATGGGCATCGATCGCGGGCGCGACTATCTCACGCTCGTCGAGGCCGCCCGGCTCACCCCCGAGATCCGCTATGACCTGTTCACCCAGACCGAGCGCTTCGCGGAGATCCCGCTCCCGCCGAACGTCGCCGTGCACGATCCGGTGCCGATGCCGGCGCACCGCGACAACCTGCGCGCCGCCGACCTCGTCGTCGTGCCCACGCACGACCTGGCCTATCCGACGGGGCAGAGCGTGCTGCTCGAGGCGATGGCCTGCGGCCGGTGCACGGCCGTCACCAGGACGGCCGCGATGGCGGAGTACCTCGACGACGGGCGCAGCAACCTGGCCCTGCCGCTGCACGATCCGGAGGGCGTGGCGCGCGTGGTGCGCCGTGCCATCGCCGACCCGGGGCTGCGGCAGCGCGTCGGCGATGCGGCACGCGCCGAGGTCGAGACCGCGCTCACGTTCGATCGCACCTGGGCACGTGTCGCCGACGTGCTGCGAGACGTCGCGGGCAGAGGCGTCCTGCCGCGCTGAGGGCTCAGCCTGCCGCCGGGCCGGCGAAGTCCGACCGCGCGAGCAGCGCCGGGGCGGCGTCGTGGCCGAGGTGCACGTAGGTCCACCAGCCGGCGAGGTTGCCGAACGCGTTGACCACCCAGGCCAGGTGACGGCTCCTGCGGTGCGGTCCAGGACGCACCATCCGGTACGGCAGAGCGACGAGCCTGCTGCCGAGCAGCCGCAGGCAACCGGCGAGAGTGAACGGTCGATAGGCGGCCGGGTGGCGCAGCGCGATGAGCACCCTGCCCTGGGCGATCAGATATTGCTTGCGCACCGCGGCGGATCTCGACGACAGGGTGAAGTTCATCACCGCCCCGCCGCAGTATCCGATCGGGAACCCCTGTTCCTGGGCGCGCCAGGAGAGGTCCACGTCTTCGTAGCCGTACCGCGGAAGCGACTCGTCGTAGCCGCCGATCGCGATGAAGCAGGCACGCGTGACCGCGAGGTTCGCGTTGCCGGCGTGCGGCAGGTAATGCGTGGCGACGAGCGCATCGGGGAAGACGCCGGGCTGTTCGACGCCTTCGGCCGTGCGTGCCGCGATCCGCCCGCCGGCGATCCCGTCCTGGTCGAGGCAGCCGGTCAGTGCCGAGAGCCAGAACGGATCCGCCTCGTCGTCGGCGTCGCAGTACGCCAGGATCCGGCCGCGGGAGGCGAGGGCGCCGCGATTGCGGGCATACGGGATGTGCGCCCGGTCTGCGGCGGAGACGAGACGGGCCGGTACGGCGGGCCGTCCGGGATCGTTCAGCCAGGCCTCGACGACCTTCGCGGTTGCGTCGGTCGAGCCGTTGTCGACCACGAGGATCTCGAACGACGGCGCGTCCTGCTGCGCGTCGAGGGCGTGGAGCTGGCGCAGGATCGTGGCGGCCCCGTTGCGCACGCACAGGATCACCGACACCTCTGGCGCGCTCACGGCCCGATCACCTGCCATGCGGGGTCGAACCGCTTCCGGTCGGGCACGCCGTCGTCGATGAGGTGATACGGCGGCGCGAGCACGACAGTGTCCTGGTGCAGCGTCATGGCGACGTGCGCGCCCCAGAACGAGAACGTCGAGTTGGCGAGGACGAGGGTGCGGGCCGCCGCGAGCGCGGCGAAGTCGTCGAGGGCGGAGGCGCGGTGCGCGAGAGGGCGCAACGGCAGGTCCACGACAGCGGGCAGATGCCGCAGGCACCAGGGGACGTCATCGGACACGATCACGATCTCGTCGGTCGGGACCCCCTGTTCGCGCAGCTCGCGCAGGGACGCACCGACGTAGCCTTCGATATCGAGGGCGTAGGCGGCCTGCAGGAAGTCGTGGGCGTAGTAGTCGCCCCGGCGCACGTTGACGACGACGGCACCCGGCCCGAGCTCGTCCTCCGCCTGCGAGAGGCGCTCGCGGAACGACGGCGATGACGTCACCAGTGCCCGGCAGAACCGTTCCACCTCGGCGCGGGTGAAGTGCTGCCCGAACATGTCCTCGTGCGAGCCCCGGAAGTCGGCGAACAGGCGCGGCGCGTCGGCGAGAGGCATCGTCAGCCCGTCCAGAAGGGGGAACTCCGCGAGCCACGGATCCATGCTCGGCTGGTGCTGCACGCGCGCGGGAGATCCGCGCCGATCGTTCCGGTAGGCCCACAGCCAGTCGTAGAAGTGGTTGCCGGCACCGGTGAGCGGGGACGTGAGCTGCACACGGGGCGCGCCGAGGAGGCGCCCGAACGGCACGAGCGCGCGTGCCCTCAGCGTGGCCCGCATGCGGGCGGCGCCGGTCATGCGCTCCTCCGGGAGGGGGAGGGGCTCGTCGTCGCGCGTGCGGGCAGCCCGGCTCCGAGCCGTGGACGGGGGAGCAGCCGGAGGTAGCGATAGCGCACGGTGCCGGAGAACACGCCCCAGACGAACAGGGCGCGGCCGGCGAGACCGGGCCAGTCCCGTTCGGCGCGCGGACGTGAGGGCATGCGCACGGCCGCGCCGGCGAGGCGCAGCGCGAGCGCGGGCCAGGGGGGATCCGCGACCTCCGCCTGCACGCCGTATCTGGTCGCGATCAGCACCTTCGCCTGCGCCATTCGCACCTGGCGGACGGCGATCTCGGAGCCCTGTGCGCGCAGCCGATAGGCGAGGCGGGTGTCCTTGGCGAAGGCGACCTCTATCCCGCGGCGGCGGGCACGGTAGCCGAGGTCGAGGTCCTCGAACGAGGACGGCAGCGACTGGTCGAACCCTCCGAGGTCGAGGAAGAGGGACCGGGCGATGCCGAAGTTGCCGCCCTGCAGCATCGGGAACGGGGTATCGGTGCGCGGTCGGGGCGCATGCCACGGGGCGCCGTCGCCCTCGTCGAGCACGTCGCGCACGGCCTCGACGCCGGCTGCGAACAGATCGGCCGCGGCCGGCACGACCCATCCGCTCCACAGCCGGGTCGACGCGAAGTTCCGGTACCCGTGGTCGACCCAGTGCGCGGAGACCACATCGTCGGCGTCGCAGAACATCAGCAGATCGGACAGTGCGTGCGCGGCGCCGACGTTGCGTGCGAACGAGGCTCCCCGCTCCGTCGCCGACACGAGCCGCAGGGGAGCGCGACCAAGGACCGTGGCGCGCACGATGGCTGCCGTGTCGTCGGTCGACGCGTTGTCGACCACGATCACTTCGAAGGGCGGCGCATCGATCTGCGTGTCCAGCGCCGCGAGCTGCTGCCCGATCGTTGCGGCTCCGTTGAACACCGGAATGATCACGCTGACGACGGGCGCGTCCTGCGCCTCCTCGGCATCGGTGGCGGCGGCGGAGGCCGCCGCCAGCAGTTCCGGGGAGATCGTCTGCGCCTCAGGGAGCCTTCCGAGCAGCCGGTAGCGCACGTGTCCGTCCAGGGTGCCCCACGCCCACCCGAGCGCACGCGCCGCGTTGTCGCGCTGGTCGGATCGGAACAGCTCCGGCACGTGGCGCCATGCCCGGAACACGCCGCCGAACGCCCCGCGGCCGGACAGCGCGTCGAGCTCTGCGCCGTCGCGGTGGCGGATCCACAGCAGCACCCTCGTCCTGGCCGAGTGGTAGTACTGCCGCGCGCGACCGCGCAGCGTCGACCTCTGGCGATACGAGACGACCGCGGTCGGCGCATACGCGAGCGTCCCGCCGGCGTGCTGCAGACGCCAGCTGAAATCGACCTCGTCATGACCGCGGCGGAAGCTCTCGTCGAAACCGCCGATGCCGAGCGCGACCGATCTGCGCACCCCGAGGTTCGCACCCGTCGCGTAGGGCAGGTGCCCGAGCACAGAACCCAGTGCGGGGGACTCGTCCGCGGTGGCCGGGCGGCCTCCGCGGTCCTCGACGTGGACGAGCCTGCCTCCGACGAGATCGGCCGAGGCGAGTGCCTGCACCATCTCACGCGCCCAGCCATCGCGCACCTCGTCGTCGTGGTCGCACAGCAGCACGGCCTCGGTGCGCGCGGCGAGCAGTCCCGCGTTGCGCGCGTGGTTCACGCCGACCCTGGCGCCGGCGTCGATCACGCGCAGATCGGCGAAGTCGCCTCGGTAGGCCAGAGCCACCTGAGCCGTGCGGTCGCGGGACCCGTTGTCCGCGATCACGACCTCGAGCCCTCCGGCGATGTCCTGGCGCGACAGCGCGGCGAGCTGCCGCGCGATACCGTGCTCGCCGTCGCGCACGGGGATGACGACCGTCGCGAACGGGCGATCCGCGGATCCTGCGGCCGAGGTCGTCTCGGCGCGTGCGAGGGGCTCGGCCCCGCACGAGCCCGTGAGCCCGTAGAGACCGGCGACCCGGCGGGCGAAACCTTGCTCGGAGTAGGTCTCGGCCGCCCACGTCCGCCAGGCCCCCGCGGCCCGGCGGGCATCGGCCGGATCCCGAAGTGCCTCGACCAGCGCGTCCGCGAACCCGGCGGCGGTCTCCTGCGCCTCCGGGACGTGCTCGGCATCGCCGATCCCCTCGAACGCGACCGCGGTGCCCACCACCGGAACGCCGCGCACCAGCGCCTCGACCACCTTGAACTTCACGCCCGCTCCCACCCAGAGCGGGGCGACGACTGCCGCGGCGCTCGCGTACAACGCATCCAGGTCGTCGACGAACCCGAGCATCCGGAAGCCCGGCGTCGCCCCGTACTCGGCGCGCTGGGCGTCGGTCGCCCGCCCGGCGACCCGCAGCTCGGCATCGGGCACCCTTGCCCGCACGAGCGGCCACACCTGGTCGGCGAACCACTGCAGCGCCTCCCGGTTCTCCCCGCGGTGCATCGGCCCCACGAACAGCGCGAACGGCGGTGCGTCGCCCGGCACGCCCGCCGCTGCGGAGGGCGCCGCCGCGGCGAGCGGCGGGAGCACCACCTCGACCCGCTCCGACCGCGGCAGCAGCGCACGATCCTTCTCGCTGAACACGATGGTCGCGTCCGCGAGCGCGACGGTGCGCGCTTCGATCCGCCGGGCGAGGGCCGTCGAGGCCCCGAAGCGCACCCTGGCGCGCCATGATTCGCTCCGCCGCCTCTGCCGCCGCAGCCCCTGGCTTGCGACGTCGTGCAGCGTCGCGATCCGCCGGGCGCCTGGAGCGTCGCGGCGCAGCGCGGGGAGCAGGGCCGTCATCGTCGGCCACTGCACGTCGAGCACATCCGCCGACGCCAGGGCTGCCCTGGCGTCGGGATCACGGCGGATCGCGGCCAGGAACCCGCGCGGAGCGCGGATCGGCGCGAGGCGACGAGCGATGCTCTCCACCGCGCCGCGCAGGCGTCCCATCGGCGCCGCCGGCGGCAGCAGGATCACTCCGTATCCGTCGGCTTCTGCGCGCGCCCGGCGTCCGTTGCGCGAATCCTGGACGATCGCGGTGACCGATGCCCCGCCGTCGCGCAGCTCGCGCACGAGCCTCATCAGATAGGCGGCCCCGGCGTTGTCCGCCTGCAGCGTCGGCGCCTCCTGCGCGACGATCACGATCCGCGGCTCGCCCGGCGCCTCACCTCGCGACGGCGAGCGCGCTCCGTGCCGGTGATCGCTGCGGGTGCGCACGCTCACAGCATAGTGAGCGCCCCGACGACGGGTTCCGGAGCCGCAGCCGGCAGGATCCGCACGGCATCCGAGTGGGACGACGGCGGAATCGTCGCCGATACGATGTCAGCACCGCAGGAGGGAAAGGGGCGGCGCATGACGGTGGATCCGACGGCGCGCGTGGCCGTCGTCATCCCTGTGTTCGATTCCGGCACGACCCTGCCCGAGACCCTGGAATCCGTGTTCGCCCAGACCCACCCGGCTCTGGAAATTGTGGTCGTCGACGACGGCTCCACGGATCCCCTCACACTGCGCGTGCTCGATGCGCTCCGCGAAGACGGCAGGGTGCGGGTCATCCGGCAGGACAACGCCGGCCCATCGGCCGCGCGCAATGCGGGCATCTCCGCGAGCAGCGCCCCCTACTTCATGCCCGTCGACAGCGACGACCGGATCGCTCCCCGCTACATCGCCGAGGCCGTCGAGGTGCTCGAGGAACGCCTCGACGTCCCGCTCGTCTATGCCAGAGCGGAGCTGTTCGGGCGGTACTCCGGCCCGTGGCTGCTCCCCGACTTCGACTGGGCAGGGTTCCTGATCCACAATCAGATCTTCCCCTCCGCGCTGTTCCGGCGTACGGACTGGGCGGCGATCGGCGGGTACGACGAGTCGATGCGCCGAGGTCGCGAAGACCACGATTTCGTGATGCGGGTGCTGGCGCGCGGCGGCGAGCCGTATCGCCTCGACGCCGTGCGGTTCTCCTACCGCATCGGCGCCGACGGCTCCTCGGTCAACTCGAGCATGGATCGTGAGGACCTGATCGCCGCGCATTCGCAGATCTTCCGCAACAGCTCCCAGGCGTACGCGGACCACGCGGAGGACCTGTTCCGCTTCATCTTCGATCAGCACGACCAGATCGCGGATCTGCGCTTCCGGTACGCGACGCTGGAGCGTCTGCGCATTCGATTCCCGCGCATCGTGTCGGCCGGGAAGCGGGTGCGCGACGGCGTGCGCAGGATCGGGCGCGGACGGCGCAAGACTTAGGGCGTGTCTGAAAAAGGTTGGGCGCGCTGGCTGAGAGCCTCGTTTCGTGTCGCGGTTCCAAGTGCTCTCGGATGCCCATTGGTCGTTGATCGAGGAGATGCTGCCGCGTCCGACGAGCCAGCCCGGACGTAAGTTCTCGAACGCACGGCTGATGGTCGAGGCGATCATCTACCGGTATCGATGTGGGATCGCCTGGCGGGACCTGCCCGAGGCGTTCGGGCCGTGGCAGACGGTGGACCTGGCATCACAGGATGGCCACCGACGGGACCTGGGATCGAGTGCTCGCGAAGGTCACCGCCGCGGCAGACGCCGCCGGGATGATCGACTGGTCGCTGTCGGTGGACTCCACGATCGCGTGCGCATCAGCACGCGACGAACACGACTCGCCTCACAGGGGGCTGGGTCGAATTACACGAATCCGAGGTTGGAGCCGCTGACCACGGCATCGGGCGTTCCCGCGGCGGTCTGTCGACGAAGATCCACCAGCTCGTCGACGGCAACGGGCTGCCACTAGTGACGCTGATCAGTCCGGGCCAGGCGTGCAACTCGCTGATGTTCCTGCCTCTGATGGCGCAGCTGCGGGTCGGGCGCGACAAGGGTCGGCCGCGGACCCGCCCGGACACGGTCCGCGGCGACAAGGCGTACTCGTCTCGAGCGATCCGTGCGCACCTGCGCAGCCGCGGGATCAAGGCGGTGGTCCCCGAGCCCGACGATCGGAGGGGCTACCGCAAGAGGTGTAGGTCACGCGGCGGCAGGCCGGTCGGGCTCGACACCGCCGACTACAAGAACCGGAACGTGATCGAGCGCCGCTTCCGCGACATCAAGCAGTGGCGCGCCCTCGCAACCCGCTGCGACAAGCACGCGATCATCTACCGCGCAGCCGTCGTCCTTAACGCCGTCATCGCCTGGACCCGACGGTTGGTGACCGCCCTTTAGGTGTTGGCGCCTGTGGCGGCGACGCGCAATTCCGTCCCTGTGCGTACAAGGACGAGCCCATCGGCCTTGAGCTCTTCGGGTACCGTATCGGCCTGTTCTTTCGTGACGATGCACACGGGTCCACCGATTGGCATGATCGCCCAGTCGCCGGCGACCGCGGCGTCGAAGATCACATTCCAGGCCAGGTCGCCCTCGATGTGGTTGAACATCAATCCGTCCAACGGCACGTCACTCGCCCCGTACACCGCTGCTGAGCCATCAGCAGTCACAACTTTCTCGCCGCGTGCGTCGAGCAAGGGTCCCAATACGCGCTGTCCAACCGATTGGCTGCGATCCGCATGGACATCCGAGAAGTCCTGAAGGAAGACATCAAAGCTCACGGTGTCATCCTCGCCGAAGTCGACTCACAATGGCGGCAACCTTTCTCAGACACGCCCTAGGCGGGGCGCCCGATGGCCCACCCCGTGCACGGACTTGCGGGCTCTCCGGTTCCCCGGCGCTGACGCTCGCAGCAGCTGCCGAACAACAGCTCCGCGTTCGCACGCGGAGTGCCTAGCCCGAACACCGGCACGAACGGCTACCACGGGCTCGGCAACGTGCCGGGCCTGTGGTGGGAGTGGCCCGACGGGACCTACTCGAGCACCATCCAGGACGTGCCTGCGAACTACGTCACCTACACGCGCACCTGGGCTGTCACGGTCACTCCAGGGAGTCCCGTGAACATCTCGGGCACCGTACAGGCCAACTTCGGCAGCAACTCCATGCCCGCGTCCAGGCCTGCCGGCCTGCTCGTGCAGACGAGCCTCGACGGCATCACCTGGACGTCGTACTCGACCGCCTCCTTCGTCACGCGGTCAGGTATGGGCGCCGTGGGCACCACCGCCCTTCCCATCAGCAACGGCAGCGGAAATTCGACCACCTGCGTCCCGGCGGGGCCGACGCAGATCACGTGGGGTCACTCCGCGTGGAACTCTGGTCGCAGGCCAGCGTCACGGCCGGAACCTTCGACGGATGGCCGGAGTTCCTGAACCTGCACACCGGCGTACAGACGGGACCGGCCGTGCAGGGGATCAACTTCTCCGATCAGATGACCTACGTGCTCACGGTCGTCCCGCCGACCTCGACCATCTACGTGCGCTACGTCAACTTCATCGCCCCGTTGACCGGCGGCACACGGAGCGTGACCGTGAACGGCCAGACCATCCAGCGCACGAGCGATGATGTCGGCGTCACCGACCCGTTCATCTCGTGTGCGGCCGCGGGGACACTCCCCAGCGTGGGTCAGACCTGCTGACCGGTCATGCGAAGGGCCTCCGACCGGGAGCGACCGATCAGGCGCCGGCGCGTGCGCTCTCTGCGACCTCGACCAGGTGCGCCACCCGGCGGGCGGCGACGGACTCGAACGGCTCGAACCCGTTGAGGGCGCGCGTGCGCACGGCGTCGAGTTGCTCGGGACCCACGGATCGGATCCGATCCGCGAGGGCCTTCGCGTCCCGCTCCGCCCAGCCCAGCCCCTCGGCGGCCAGTCGGGGCCAGGTGGCGTTCTGCGCGCCGACCACGGGCACGCCGCAGCCGAGCGCTTCGTAGTACGTCCCGGAGGGATCGCCCTGCGGATGCGGGAGGAGGGCGAGATCGACCTCCTCCCGCATCCGGGACTTCCAGGCCTCGAAGTCGAGGAACCCCTCGAACCGCACGTTCGAGGGCGCCTCGAGCTGCAGGTCCTCGCGCAGTTCTCCGTCGCCGAGCAGGAGGAACTCGACCTCCGGGAGCAGCCGGGCGACCTCGAGGACCGTTCCGGGGCCCTTCACGGCCGTCAGCCGTCCGGAGAACGCGACGCGCAGAGGGCGCTCACCGCGCCACGTCGGCCGTTCCTTCGCGGCGGCGAGATCGGCGCGGCGGATCCGGTGGTCTCGGAAGAGGAGCGGTCGCTGGTTCAGCGCGGCGTACGCGTCCCAGGCGGCGTAGCCGTTGCACTGCAGCCCCGCGGCCTTGCGGGCGACGTCTCGGTAGACGCGTTCGCGGCGCAGCTGGCCGAGGGCGATCCGCGCGCGGTCGATCGCGCCTTCGGCCGTGAGGTGCTGCTGCTCGAGGCGGATCCGGCGGTCGAACTCGGCTGTGAAGACGGTGGGGGCGACCTCCGTCAGCCACGCGAACTCTGGACGGTGCAGCGCGAGCACGACATCCGGGGCGAGGGCTCGCACGGCTGCGGCGGAAGGCGCGGGCTCGGCGATGACACGCACGCGCTCAGGGACTGCGACACCGGCCTCCGGGGCCACGGCCACGACATCGCCCTGCCACGTCGCCGCGAACTCGGAGAGCCCCTCGACGGCCTTCGCGTCGAGCGGGCCGGGGGAGACGTAGACCAGGCGCACGCGACCATCGTCACACGCAGGAGCGTTGTGCGCGACAGGATCCTGCGCGGCGAACGCCGGCGCCCCCCGTGCCTCGGGCGACAGATCGGCATGCCGTAGGTATGCTCGGCGTCACGGCCCCCGCGGGCCGTGAACGGGGTGAGGGGCAGTGCGAGACATCGCCGGGCGAGCCACGGCGGCCTGGCTCTCCGGTGATGCGGACGAGCTGATCCGCCTGATGGCCACGCGCTCGATCGAGCTGTGGTTCACCGTGCCCCCGGAGGATCTCGGGCGGATGATCTCGGATCTTCCGCCCGATCGCCTGCGACTCAGCCCCGAGGCCCTTCTCGCCTCGCGATTGCTCGCACCAGGGGTGTTGCAGGACCCGTCGGCGTTCTCCGTCGGGCGGCGAGAGGATCTGGCCCCGCATCTGCGTCGCTGGACGGCCCTGGTGGAGGGCTGGCAGGCACGGCGCGGCGGAGATCTCGAGACCGCGTACGAGGGGCTGATCGGACTGCCGGAGATCACGGAGTCGGATCCGACGTTGGTGGATCCCACCCGCGGCGTACGCAGTCTGTTCCTGAACCAGGCGGCGCTCACCGCCGCCCTGTCCGGACGCTTCCGGGAGGCTCTCGCGCTGTACCAGCGGGCGCTCCGCGTGCAGCCGATCACTGATCTGACCTTCCTCTCCCGCGAAGCCCACCTCCGCTCCGCCCTGATCCACGGGATCTACGGGACGCCCGACGCCGCCGCAGCCCACCTCACGGAGGCGCAGCGCCTGGAGCGGTCCCGGAGCTGGGTCGAGCCGGGACTGGACGCGGAGCAGCGCTTCGTCGAGGCCTTCCTCGGAGAGGGGGAGCCGGGGCGCTCCTTCGCCGAGATGCTCCAGCTCACGTACGGGCGGTTGGGTGAGATCTGGCCGCTGCAACTCCTCGCCCTGCACCGTGCCGGAGTGCTCGCGGAGCGCAGGGCCGACTGCAGAGAGCGCATCGAGGCCCTGCTCTTCGCCGGTCTGGGAACGGGATCATCGGGCCTGCCGGGCTCGGTCCCGCAATCGCTGCTCGCCCTCGATTCGCTGCTGAGCGGCAACATCCCGAGGGCGCGGGAGGAGGCCCGTGCGGCGACGGACCGCAGCTGGCCGTCCCGGGTCGTGCTCAACCTCATCCGGATCGCCTCCGGCGCGACCAAGACCGCCATCACCGACCTGAACGCCGCCGCGTCGCAGACCACGGGCCTGCGTCAGGCCGATCGTCAGCGCACGATGCTCCTCGCCCTGGCGCAGCACCGCAGCGGCAACGCCCTCGCCGCCTCGGCGGCCGTCGAGCGCATGAGCCTGCTCAACCTGGAGTCGGGACAGCACGAGGTCGCGGTGCTCCGCATGCTCTCCCCTCGTCTGCTCGGCACCCTCGGCGAACTCGTCCCCGGACTTCTCGCCCGCGGCGGAGCGGTCGCGCGTCCTGGCATTCTGGACGATCCCCGTCTCACGACGCACGAACTCGACGTGCTGGCGGGCCTCGCACGCGGGGAGACCAGAGAGCAGATCGCGTCGGCGCTGTTCCGGTCGGTGAACACGGTGAAGACGCATCAGCGATCCCTGTACCGCAAGCTCGGGGTCGCCTCGGGGCGCGAGGCCGTGCTGCGCGCCACCGCGCTCGGCTACCTCTGATCGCGCCACCCGACTCGTGCAGACCCGCCCTGAGGGGTGATGCCGGGGGTGATTTCGACGCGGCTGAAGAAGGCTCCCAGCTTTTCACCGTTGAATGAGGAGGTCGAGGCTACCCGAAGCCGTCGGCGATCATGATCCGCCGTGGGCTTCCGAGCCCTGCGACGGAGCCCCTGGGGAGGGGATCTGCAGAGGGGAAGTGCGCGTTGCTGATGAACGCGGAAGACTGTGCTCGGCGTGCGATCCTGCCGGACGGCGGGGACGAGGGCGGGGAAGCGCCGCACGTCCTGGGTGCTGATGCCATCGCTCGGGAACCCGATGCCGAGGACCAGTCGGGGATCGTCGTACCGGACGGATCCGAGTCCGGATGGCCGTCCGAGGACGAAGATCTCGAGAGCGTCCGACCTGTCGTGCTGGGCGCCGCGTGGCGGCTGCCCGTGGTCCTCCTGGCGATGGACGGTCCCGAGGAGGCCGGCCTCGACCTGCAGTTCGATCCCGAGACGGGAGAGGCGCTCACCGAGGAGTGAGCAGTCGATATATCACATTTCGCGCGAATCGTCACATCGCCCTTTATCCGGCGCGTTGCCTGTGCGATAATCCTCGTGTACGACGGAGCCTCCCGGGTCCGCCGTGCTCGCCCGCCGTCTTCTGGGGATTCGGGTGATGGGACAACCCGGAGGAGCGACTTATCATGTCTGAACTCGAACAGCCGAAGGGCGTCAGCCGCCGTACGGTGACCAAGGCCATGGCCTGGGCGGTGCCGGCGGTTGCGCTGGCCGCCCCGATCCCTGCGTTCGCGGTGTCGGGACCACCGCCGCAGATCAACGCGGGCACGGCCTGCAAATCGCCGGGCAACAGCTGCTCGTCGTTCGTCAAGGGCTACAACGTTCCCGCGACGGTCTACAACCCGGATCCGACGAAGACCATCTGGATCACGGCGATCACGATCACGAACAACACGACCGGCATCAGCCTCGCGCCGTCGACGTTCCCGGCTCTGCCGATCCAGATCAACCCGGGTGCGACGATCAACGTCGTGTTCCAGGCGCAGTCGAGCAACAGCGCGAACGTCACCGGATCGTTCGACTTCAACATCACCTGGGGCCACGCGGCCAACGGATCCGATCACGACCACTCGCCGATCCCGGTGCACATCGTGATCAACGGCACGCCTCCGGGATGCGTGTGCCCCTGATCATCGATCAGCCGTGACGAACGGGGTGGAGGCAGCGCGGCCGGCGCTGCCTCCACCCCGTTCTCCCTTCTCTGCGCGGCTCAGGATGCGATAGCTTTCTGGCGACGAGAGGAGCCGGATGGCTGTCGCGCGCACGGAGAGGCTGATCGTCCCGGATGTGCTCCGGGGCGTCGCGATCGTCGCGATGCTGATCGCGCACGCGAACCCCCTCCTTCCACAGCTGCCGATGGCGGTGCGCTTCGTGATCGGCAATGTGAACGATCTCGCCTCGCCGCTGTTCGCGCTGGTCATGGGCATGTCGGCGCAGCTCGTATGGAACACGTCCCGACGGGTGAGCGCGACGCTGCTCCAACAGGCGCTCCGCGGGATCGTGCTCATCGCACTGGGCCTGTGGATGCTGACCTGGGGATCCTGGGTCGTGATCGTGCTGCCCGCCCTCGGGATGCTCCTGATCGTCGGCGCCCCGCTGGTGCTGCTCGGATCGCGTGCGCTGGCGGTCGTGCTCGGAATCGTCGTCCTGATCGGCGCTCCGCTCAATGAGCTCGCCCGTGGGCAGGTCGCTCAGATCCTCTCCTCGAACATCGTCGTGCAGCAGCTGGCCGATTGGACGGTGCTGGGACACTCCTACCGGCTCACGAACCTGCTCCCGTTCTTCCTGCTCGGCGCCCTCCTGCTGCGGAGCGGACTGCGTCGCGACCGCACGATGTGGATCATGCTCGCCATCGCGCCCTTCGCCTATGCGGTGCGTCCTGTTCTGGAGAAGGGACTGCACCAGCCGGCCGCCCTCTCCGGGAGCTACCCCGACACGCTGCACGACGTCGGTCTCGTGTTCGTCGCCTACGCGGCGATCGTGCTGCTCGCGAGCCTTCCGCGGCGCGGCCCGGTGGTGGACGGGGTGTTCGCACCCCTGCGCGTCTGGGGGCAGCTGGCGCTCAGCCTCTATCTGCTCCACGTGTGGATCGTGTCGCTCTGGGCGACGTCGGTCGGCTGGCCGACCGCGAACATGCCGATCGCCTGGGCGAGCGTGGTGCTCGTGCCGCTCGCGGTCGCCTGGCTCTGGTGGCGCTTCGTCGGCACCGGGCCGGTCGAGTGGCTGATGGGCGCGGTCTCCGGCCGGCCCAAGGCGCTGCTCGTGCGTCGTCGGGCGGTTACAGCCCGGACCACCGGTTGAACGGCCACAGGATCACCACGGCCTTCCCGACGATCTCCTCCGAGTGCGCCCATCGCCAGCAGCCCGGATCGGGATCGGTGCGCCCGCGGCATTGCGCCGCGCCGTCCGAGGAGTTCGAGCGGTGGTCGCCCATCACGAGGTAGGAGTCCGCAGGAACGGTCACCTCGGGCAGGCAGCGCGGCGACACCGGCGTCGTCGTGCAGTCGAGCGTTCCGGGCTGGAACGAGAAGTCCTGGAACACGTAGGGCTCGTCCAGTGGTTTGCCGTCGACGATGAGCCTGCCGTCCGCGGAGCAGCATCTCACCGTCTGCCCAGGGCCGGCGATCACGCGCTTGATGAGGGTGTGCGGGCCCGACGGCCCGAATCCCGTGACCTCTCCGATCCAGCGCAGCGCCGCGGTGAGCGGATTCGCGGGGGTGCGCGCGCCGCCGTCCCACGCCTCACCCGCGTCGAAGACCACGACGTCGCCGGTGTGCGGTGTCGCGCCGCCTGTGAACGCGAGGCGGTTCACCAGCACGCGATCGCCGACCTGCAGCGTCTGCTCCATGGATCCGGACGGCACCCAGTAGGGCTTGGCGACGAAAGACAGGATGAGCCCGAACACGACGAACGCCGCGCACAGCTGGAACAGGAAGCTGCCCGTGATCCGGCGCCAGAGCGGGCGGCGGGAGACGGGAGCGTCATCGGTCATGGGTCCATCATGCCCGCTCGCGGGCCGGATGCCCCACACGCCAGAGCGGGTGGTCGTTCGCGCCTTGTCGCGGCAGGGATCGTGTGTCCGGTAGCATCGAGAAGCCGTTGACTGTCGCCCTCGCAGGGTGAGCCGAGCGAGGGGGACCACCCGTATGGATCTGCGTGAGTATCTTCGGGTGTTCCGTGCGCACTGGCTCGGGATGGTCCTCATCACGCTCCTCGGCGTCGCGGTCGCCTTCGGCTGGACCCTTCTGCAGCCGAAGGTCTACACCGCCGACGCCTCTGCGATCGTGCAGGCGAACACCGCGGGCGACGCGGGCGACAGCAATCTCAGCTCCGCGATGCTCGGGAATTCGCTGACTTCCGGGCGGGTCAAGACTTACGTCGCGCTCGGTCAGTCGCGCGCCGTGGCGGACGGCGTGATCAAGGACCTGGGCCTGGATGTCTCCGCCGACCAGCTCGTCAAGCAGGTCACGGTCACCAACACCGTCGACACGACGACGCTCAAGGTCACGGCCGACGCGGGGACGCCGGAGAAGGCGCGCGACGTCGCAGAGGCATGGGTCCGCTCGATGGGGGCGGAGGTCAACCGCCTCGAGACGTCAGACCCTGCGAAGAAGGGCGCGGTCTTCCTCAGCCCGATCGACTCGGCGCGGCTTCCGGATTCCCCGTCGTCCCCGAACACGAAGCTCGCGCTCGCCCTCGGCGGGCTGGTCGGCCTGGCGATCGCCGTCGGCTACGGCCTGCTGCGCTACACCCTCGACCGCCGGATCCGCTCGGTCGAGCAGGTCGAGCGCGAGACCGGCAAGCCGGTCGTCGGCACGATCCCCGAAGAGAAGACCTTCACCGCCGACAACCGCCTGCTGCCCTTCGACGGCGGCACCAGCAGCTCGAGCGAGGGTGCCCATCTGTTCGGCATCGGCGAGGCCATGCGCGAGCTGCGCACGAACCTGCAGTACATGGACGTCGACAACCCGCCGCGCATCATCGTGGTCACGAGCCCGCTGCCCGGTGACGGCAAGTCGACGATCTCCTCGAACCTCGCCGTCACGCTCGCATCCAGCGGTCAGCCGGTCGTTCTCATCGACGGCGACCTGCGCCGCCCGATGATCGACACGGTCTTCGGCCTGCCCCGCGGGGCCGGCATCTCCGACGTGCTGGCCGGCCGCGCCACGATCGCCGAGGTGGCGCAGCGCTTCGGCAACGGCCAGCTGCTCGTCGTCACGGCGGGCAAGGTTCCGCCGAACCCGAGCGAGGTCCTCGGATCCGCCCGCATGCGCGAGCTGCTGAAGTCGATCGCCCGCGAAGCCATCGTCATCATCGACGCACCGCCCCTCATCCCGGTCACCGACGCCGCCGTGCTGGCGCACAGCGCCGACGGCGCAGTCATCGTGGGCACGGTCGGCAAGACCACCTACGAGGTGCTGGGGAAGGCGATCGGCAACCTGGAGCGCGCCGGAGCCCGTGCGCTCGGCCTCGTGCTGAACCGGGTGCCGCGACGCGGCAGCGGTGCCGCCTACTACGGCTACCAGTACCACGGCGAGTACTACCGCGGCGACGACCAGGAGCTGCCGACAGGCGCTGTGCGCGGCGACAAGCCCCGGCGTCGAGGAGACGCGGAGGCGGCGTGACCGCGTCCGAGGCGAGTGCGACGTCCGGCGACGTGCGCACACCCCTCGACGTGAGCGCCCTCGGCGCTCGCATCCGCCTGACCTTCGCCGACGACCTGGACGACACGACCATCGAGGCCATCCGCGCCTCCTGGGAGGGCGCTGAGCTGCCGTACGACGAGACGGCCGAGCCCGACGACCACGTGCGCGTCGACGCCGAGCTCGAGCCCGATGCGCTTGCGGAGTCCCTCACGGTGCGGGTCACGCTCGCCGCGCTGGGACAGCGCAGCGGCGAGCTGCTCATGTTCCACGCCTGCGGCGTCGCGGATCCGGCCGGACGGGTCGCCGCTTTCGTCGGGCCGTCGGGACGCGGCAAGACGACGCTCAGCCGCGCTCTCGGGGCGCAGCACGGCTACATCTCGGACGAGACGATCGCGGTGGAACCCGAGCTCGCGGTGCACCCGTACCGCAAGCCGCTCTCGGTGGTGCGGGCGGGCAAGCCGAAGCAGCAGGTCTCCCCGGATTCCGCAGGCCTGAGGCCGGCGCCGGACGCGCCCCTGCGGCTCGCCGCGCTGGTGCTCATCTCGCGCGATGCGGAGCACCCCGCGCCGAGCATCGAGCAGGTCGCCTTCCCCGAGGCGATCGCGGAGCTCGCCCCGCAGATGAGCTACCTGGCCGAGCTGCCTCGTCCGCTGCAGACGCTCGCCGCCGTGTGCGACCGCATCGGCGGCGTCGTGCGGCTGACGTATCCGGACGCGTCCACCGTGCCCCAGGTCGTGCCGGAGCTGCTCGATCACGCCCGCGTGCACGAGGAATGGGAGCCCGCGACCGTCCACGGCGAGCACCCCGCGTTCGACCTCTCGCCGGTCTCCGACGCCATCCGGTGCGACGACCGCGTGGTCGTGCTGGCCCACCGATGGGTGCACGTGCTCGACGGCATCGCGCCCGTGATCTGGGACGCACTGCGCGCGGGCCGCAGCGTCGAGGAGATCGTGGACGACGTCGTGGCCGCGTTCGGCAGGCCGGCGTCGGGGGATCCGCGGGTGCTGGTCGTGGCCGCCATCGACCAGCTGGTCGAATCCGGGATTGTGAACCGGAAGCCCTGAGACCGCGTCACCGCGTTCTGACCTCGGGGTCCAGGACTCTGCTCGCACCCCGCTCGGCGGTCGGAGCCGCCGAGCGGCTGCTCAGTGCGCGGGACGGATCATGGTCGGGGACGGCAGGCCTTCGGCACGCAGGGCGCGGCGCAGCTGCAACGCGCTGGAGAAGCCCGAGTGCGCCGCGATCTCCTCGATCGTGAGCACCGCGTAGTCGGGATTTCGCAGCAGGGACTCGGCGAACTCGATGCGCAGATGACGCAGAGCATCACCGGGCGTCGTGCCGATCTTGGCGAACGCGCGCTGCAGGTGCCGCAGAGACACGTGCAGCTCCGTCGCGAGCTCCGCGATCGTGAACCGGGGATCCTCTCGGTGCACCAGCATCGCCGAGCGCGCGCGATCCACCAGCGGAGCCTGCCCGCGTTCGGGCAGCTCGGAGGAGTAGAGCTCCAGCAGTGCGCCGAACACCATCTCGGCGAGCAGCCGCTCGATCGCGTACCGGGAGACGGACGAGGTGTCCTCCACGTTGCGGGCGAGCGCGAGCGTGAACGCGCGGAAGGCGAGGACCATCGGCGTCGGCTCGAGCGCGAGCGCTCGCAACGGCGCATCGTGGATGAAGTCCCGCAGCGTCTCAACGGGCACCCAGACGCCGACCACCTCGTTCGCGGCGCCCCACTCGATGCTCGTGCCCGTCTGCGGTGGCATGAACTGCCCGATCGGCAGCGGGGA
>NZ_JBFTMT010000028.1:0-54465 GCF_056397105.1 Microbacterium sp. 05N427 | reverse complement strand
CGGTCACGGCGGCGCCCAAGGCCGCGGCCGGGCCCGCGACGCACATCGCGACCCCGCTCGTGGCGGTCGCCGAGCCCGACGACGTCGTGGTGATCGACAACCACGGTCGCACCGATGTGTCGTGCTGGGGCGGACTGCTGGCCGAGGCCGCCGTGCGCCGGGGCGTCGCCGGGGTGATCGTGGACGGCGCCTGCCGCGACGTGCAGGAGAGCGCCGCGCTCGGCCTTCCCCTCTACGCCCGCGCCGCCGTGCCGGTGAGCGCGCGCGGCCGGATCGTGCAGCTGGCCGCGGACGAGCGCATTCAGGTCTCCGGCGTGTCCGTGGCCTCGTACGACTACGTGATCGCCGACGTCAACGGCGTCGTGTTCGTCGCGGCCGACCAGGCGGAGCGCGTCATCGGCCTCGCCCGGCGCATCGCCGACCGCGAGGAGCGCATGGCGGAGGCCGTGCGTGCGGGCCGCGACGTGAGCGAGGTCATGCACGACTCCCAGTTCCCCACCGTCACCGCAGAGGAGCGAACCCCATGACGGACCCTCTCATCGAGCGCTTCCGCGCTCTCGGCACCGCGACCGTCTCGGATGCGCTCGACAAGCTGCGCCGCCCGGGGAGCCTGCTCGGTCTCGCGCCCCTCGCCGACGGCCAGCGCATGGTCGGCCGCGCCTTCACCGTCCGCTACGTCAGCGCCCAGGTGCCGGCGGGCACGGTCGGCGACTTCATCGACCAGGTCGAGCCGGGCCAGGTGGTCGTGCTCGACAACGACGGACGCGTGGACTGCACCGTGTGGGGCGACATCCTCACCGCCGTCGCGCACCACCGGGGCATTTCCGGGACCGTGATCGAGGGCGTCTGCCGCGACACGCACCGCGCACTCTCGATCGGATACCCGATCTACAGCCGCGGGCGGTTCATGCGCACCGGGAAGGACAGGGTCGAGGTCGCCGAAGAGCAGGGGCCGGTCACCATCGGGGGCGTCACGGTGCGGCCGGGCGACATCCTGCTCGGCGACTCCGACGGGGTCGTCGTGATCCCGCGGGACTGCGAGGCCGAGGTGCTCGACGTCGCAGAGGGGATCCACGCCCGCGAGGAGTCGATCCTGGCCGCGGCACTCGGCGGAGCCTCGATCGCCGAGGCCAGGGCGCGCTACGGCTATCACGACCTGCAGCGGGCCGAGGCGTGAGCGCCGCCCGCCGCGAGCTCGACGCCCCACTCGACATCGAGCTCGATGCCGCCGAGTTCGATGCCGCCGAACTGCTGCGACTCGGGAGCGCGACCCTGTACGAGGCGTCCGGACAGGACTGCTTCCTCGATGCGGCGTTCCGCCCGGCCTGGGACGGCGCGGAGTTCGTCGGTCGCGCGGTGCCCGTGTCGGCGCAGGCCGGAGACAACCTCGCCCTGCACCACGGTCTGGAGGCCGCGGGCTCCGGTGACGTGCTCGTCGTCGACGGCGGGGGCGCGCCCTTCGGCTACTGGGGCGAGGTCATGGCGGTCGCGGCGCAGGCGCGCGGCATCGCGGGCCTCGTGATCGACGGCGGCGTGCGCGACACCGCGCAGCTGCGAAAGCTGGGCTTCCCGGCCTTCAGCACCTCGGTCTCGATCCGCGGCACGGTCAAGCAGTGGCCGGGCACGATCGGGATCCCGATCACACTGCGCGGCCGAGTCGTGCGTGCGGGCGACCTCGTGGTCGCGGATCGCGACGGCGTCGCGATCCTGCCCTCGGGCGACGTGGACCGGATCCTGGACGCGGCCCGCGCCCGCGCCGCCAAGGAGGACGCGTACATGGCACGCCTGCGCGCGGGCGAGCTCACCCTCGACCTCTACGACTTCCGCCGCCTCGGGGATCCGATCCGCCGCGCGGCCGACCCGAACGGAGCACGATGACCGGCACGCCGGACGCCGACGTCCTCATCATCGGAGCGGGCCCGGTCGGCCTGCTCGCCGCGCTCGATCTCTCGTCCCGCGGCGTTTCCGCGATCGTGGTCGAGACGCGCGACTTCCTCGAGCCGCCGAACGTGAAGTGCAACCACGTCGCCTCGCGCACCATGGAGAGCCTGCGCCGGCTCGGGATCGCCGCCGAGGTGCGCGCGGCGGGCCTGCCCGCCGACTACCCGCAGGACGTCGCCTTCCGCACCTCCCTCACCGGCGCAGAGCTGTCCCGCATCCCGATCCCGGCGAGCGGCGAGCGGTACACGGCGACGGTCGGCCCCGACACGACCTGGGCGACCCCGGAGCCGCCCCACCGCATCAACCAGACGTTCCTCGAGCCGATCCTCGCCCGGCACGCTGCGGCGGCGCCCGGCGTGACGCTCCTCAACCGCACCCTGTTCCACTCGTTCGCGCAGGACGCGGACGGAGTCACCGCGACGATCAGCGACCTCGACGGCGGTGCCGAGCGCACCCTGCGCGCCCGCTATCTCATCGGCGCGGACGGCGGCCGATCCGCCGTGCGCAAGCAGATCGGCGCGAAGCTCAGCGGCGATCCGGTGCTGCAGCACGTGCAGTCGACCTGCATCCGCGCCCCGCACCTGTACGCGCTCATGTCGGCCGAGGAGCCGCGCGCCTGGGGCTATTACACGTTCAACCCGCGCCGCGTCGGGCACGTTTACGCGATCGACGGCACCGGGACGTTCCTCGTGCACACCTACCTCTCGCCCGAGGAGGCGGAGGATCCCGGATCCGTCGACCGTGACGCGGCGATCCGCGCGATCCTCGGCGTCGACGACGACTTCTCCTACGACGTCGTCTCGAAGGAGGACTGGGTCGCCCGGCGGCTGCTCGCCGACCGCTTCCGCGACGGCCGGGTCTTCATCGCGGGCGACGCGTGCCACCTGTGGGTGCCGTTCGCCGGGTTCGGCATGAACGCGGGCATCGCGGACGTCCTCAATCTCACCTGGCTGCTGGGCGCGAGGATCGCCGGCTGGGCGGAGGAGCGGATCCTGGAGGCGTATCAGGCCGAGCGGCGTCCGATCACCGAGCAGGTCTCGCAGTTCGCGATGAGCCACCAGCAGAAGCTGGCCAAGCCGGGGCTGCCCGCCGCCCTCGAGGACGAGGGGCCGGCGGGGGACGAGGCGCGGCGCGCCTTCGGCGCCGCGGTGCATGACCTCAACGAGCCGCAGTTCGCGGCCGCCGGGCTCAACTACGGCTACAGCTACGACGCCTCGCCGATCGTCCGCTACGACGGCGGGCAGGCTCCCGGCTACACGATGGGCGCATACACGCCCTCGACCGTGCCGGGCTGCCGCGCCCCGCACTTCCGGCTCGCGGACGGGACCTCGCTCTACGACCTGCTCTCGCCGGGGTACACCGCGGTCTGCGCGCCGGGCGTGCACGTCGACGTGCTCGCCGCGGCCGCCGAGCTCCGCGGGATCCCGTTCGCAGCGGTCGAGGCCGGAGCGTCGCTGCTGCCGGCGGAGTACGACCAGCCGATCACGCTCGTGCGGCAGGATCAGACCGTGGTCTGGCGCGGCGCCGCCCCCACCGCCCCCGAGGCCGCCGCGCTCTGGGAACTCCTGCGCGGCGCCGCCTGATCGTGGGGTTCCCGTCGCAAAAGATGCCGCTATCGAGCGGTCAGAGCGGCACCTTTCGCGACGGGAACGGATCCGGCGGCGGTCCTCAGCGGCGGATGACCTTCGTCGCCGCCATCGCTTTGAGGCCCTCGACGCCGAACTCCAGGCCGTATCCGGAGGCCTTGGTGCCGCCGAAGGGGATCGAGGGGTCGACGCCGCCGTGCTGGTTGATCCAGACCGTGCCGGCGTCGAGACGCTGCGCCACCGCCGCGGCCTCGTCGACGTCGGGACCCCACACCGAGGCGCCGAGGCCCTGCTCCGTGCCGTTCGCGCGGCGCACGGCGTCATCGACGTCGGTGTAGCGCACGACGGGCAGCACCGGGCCGAACTGCTCCTCGTCGACGATCGCCGCACCGTCCTGGACATCGGCGACGATCGTGGCGCGGTAGAAGAGCGGGCCGAGTTCGGCGGCGGGCTCGCCGCCCGTGACGATCCTGCCCCCGCGGTCGCGGGCGTCGTCCACGAGGCGCGAGACGATCTCGAACTGCGCGGGGTTCTGCACCGGGCCGAGACGATTGCTCTTGTCGTGACCAGACCCCATCGGCGCCGCCGCCGCGCGTTCGGCGAGCGCCGCCACCACGTCGTCGTAGACCGAGTCGTGCACGTAGAGGCGCTTGAGCGCGGCGCACACCTGGCCGGTGTTCATGAAAGCGCCCCAGAACAGGCGGTCGGCGACCGCGGCGACGTCGGTGCCCGGCAGCACGATCCCGGCGTCGTTGCCGCCGAGCTCCAGCGTGAGGCGGGCGAGGTTGTGCGCCGAGCTCTCCACGATGCGGCGGCCGGTGGGGGTGGATCCGGTGAAGACGATCTTGGCGATGCCGGGGTGCGCGGCCAGGGCCGCACCCACCTCGCGGTCTCCTGAGACGGCGGTGACGACGTCCGCAGGCAGGTGGCGGCGGAAGATCTCGGCGAGGGCCAGCACGCTCAGCGGGGTGTTCTCGGAGGGCTTCATGACGACCGTGTTGCCCATGCGCAGGGCCGGCGCGATGTGCCAGACCGAGATCATGACCGGGAAGTTCCAGGGGCCGATCGAGGCGACAACGCCGAGGGGGACGTAGTGCAGCTCGGTGCGCGAGGCGCCGTCCTCACGCAGCACCTGCGGATCCAGCACGGTGTCGGCGGCGGAGCGCAGCCAGTGCGCGGCGCCGTGAACCTCTCCGGCGCCGTCGATCTTGCCCTGCTCCGCCGTGACGATCTCGCCGAGATCCTCGGCGTGCGCGTCGAGGTCGTCGGCGACGAGCCGCAGCAGGCGTGAGCGCTCGGCGTGGCCCAGGGCGGCCCAGGCGGGCTGCGCGGCGCGCGCGGTGTCGATCGCGCGATCCAGGTCCGCCACCGTGCGGACCGGAGCCCGTCCCACTTCCGCGCGGGTCGCGGCATCCAGGATCGGGCGACCGTCGGGGACGGAGACAGAGGTCAGCAGTGCATTCATGGCAGCTCCCTTGCGTGCGGCGGGATCGGGGCGATCGGAAGATCTCCACAATCAACTCTAATCAATATAGTCAATTAACGGATCCGTCGGTTCCGTCATCGCAGGCCGGCCAGCGTCGCGACCCGCAGCGCCGTATGCAGCTCTCGGCGCACGCCCCCGTCGGCGAGGTCGACGTCGGCGATGGCCCGGATGCGGTCGAGTCGGTAGTAGAGGGTGCTCCGGTGCACGTGGAGCTCCTGGGCGGTGCGCTGCGCATCGCACCCGCAGTCCAGGTAGGCCTCGAGCGTGTGCGCGAGATCGGGGCCGGACTGCGCGTCCAGGAGGCGCTGCACGGCCTCGGGGAGGTCGGTCAGGGCGAGTTCGGCGAGCGGCAGCTGCAGCAGCACGCGGTCCAGACCCAGGTCGGCCCAGTGCGCGACGCTGCCGCGCTCGTCATCGACGACGGCCGCGCGCTGGGCGATCCGCGCCTCCCGGAGGGAGCGGAAGGCCGAGGCGAGCGGAGCATGCGCRCCGCCGATCCCGGCGCGCAGCGCGGAGAACGCCGGCTGCGCGAGCAGGGCGGTGAGGCGGTCGGCGTCGATCTCATAGGGCACGGCGAGCACGGCCTCGCCGTCGATCACGGCCCCGACCGCCTTGAGCGTGGGGAACACCGGGATGCTCGCGACGGCCCTGTCCAGCAGCAGGCGCAGGGTCGCGGCGCTCGCGGCCGCACCGGGGGCGACCGCGAGCGAGATCGCGGTGTAGTGCGGCGCGGGGGAGAGCAGGCCGCTCGTGAGCAGCTCGTCCGCGGCTCGCGCACGGTGCTCCGCGCCGCCGCCGAACAGCGCGGAGAGCAGTCGCAGGGCTCTGTCCTCGTCCTGTCTGCTGCCGAGCGCCATCGCTGCGAGCACCACGCCGAGCTGTTCGCGTCCGGTCCGCAGCACCTCGTCGTCGGCGACGGGTTCGTGCCCGTCGGGGATCGTCGAGGAGACGTAGCCGACGAGGTGGCCGTCGTGCCGGATCGGTGCGACGAGCCTGGTCTGTCCGCCCTCGATCGCCGGGATCAGCACGGGGCCGTCGGCCCGGCCGACGCGGAACTCCTTGATCGACTCCCGCGCGCGGGACGACCCGCGGTGGGCCAGGATGATCGCCAGTCGTGCATGGTCGACATCCTCGTCGTGCACGCTGAACGCGGTCACCGCGAACTCCGCGTCGAACACGATGATGGGTCGCCCGAGCCGGTCCGCATAGGCCTGCACCTGCGCTTCGAGGGTCATCGCCCGCCTCCCTGTCCTCGGGTGCTCCCCGCGGTCCGCCGGGAGCTGTCGCGAGCCCCCCTGAGAGCAGCGCGCGAACGGCCGCGTTGCAGGGACTCGGGAAATAGATCTATATTCATTATATTCATTTCTTGAGAGGCGATGCGATGGCAAAGATGACAGGCGGCGACGCGCTCACCCTGGCACTGCTCAGCGAGGGTGTCGAGACGGTCTTCGGGATCCCCGGTGTGCAGTTGGACGGGCTCACCGACGGGATGTACCGCAAGCGGGACGAGATCGACCTGCTGGTGCCGCGGCACGAGCAGAGCACGACCTACATGGCGGACGGCTACCACCGGGCGTCCGGCAAGCCGGGTGTCGCGATGGTGGTCCCCGGCCCCGGCGTGCTCAACGCCGGGGCGGGGATGGCCACCGCCTACGCGTGCTCCTCGCAGGTGATGCTGCTGGCGGGCACGATCCCGTCCCGTCTCGTCGGTGGCGGGCTCGGTGCGCTGCACGAGATCCCGCGCCAGACCGAAACGGTCGAGGGCCTCACCAAGTGGTCGGTGCGCCCGACCAGGGCCGAGGAGATCCCGGAGCTCGTGCACGAGGGCTTCCGGCAGATGCGCACGGGGCGGCCTCGCCCGGTGGCGCTCGAGCTCGGGCCCGACCTGCTGCACGCCGAGATCGACGTCGAGGTGGGCGACCCCTTCGCCGTGTCCGCCCCGGTCGCGCCCGCCGACGAGGTGGCGGCGCTCCTGCGACTGCTCGCCGAGAGCGAGCGCCCCGTCCTGCACGTCGGCGGCGGCGTGCGCGGACATCGCGCGTTCGCGTTGATCGCGGCCCTGGCCGAGAGGCTGGACGCCCCGGTGGTCATGAGCGAGAACGGTCGCGGCGCGATCGACGCGCGCGATCCGCACGCGCTGCCGGCCTTCGCCCTCTGGGAGCTGCGGGCGACGGCGGATCTCGTGATCTCGTTCGGCAGCCGCTTCCTCACCCCGTTCGGGCAGCAGCTGAACGTCGGTGACGCGAAGGTCGCGCTCGTGAACGTCGAGGCGGCCGATCTCGGCGCGCCCCGGCAGCCCGACCTCGCGATCCAGGCCGACGCCGCCACGGTGCTCGAGGCACTCGTCGCCGAAGCGCCGGCGCGCGAGGGGTGGGGCGAAGAGCTGCGCCGCCTCAGAGCCGAGTGCGAGGAGCGGATCCGCGAGCGCGTCGCGCCGCAGATGGCCTTCGTCGACGCCATCCGCGCGGCCCTGCCCGAGGATGGCGTGTACGTGAACGAGCTCACCCAGATCGGATACGTCTCGACGTACGGCTTCCCCGTGCAGGCTCCGCACTCGTACGTGTGGCCCGGCTACCAGGGCACGCTCGGCTACGCGATGCCCACCGCTCTCGGTGCCGCGGTCGGCGCCGGAGGTCGCCCCGTGGTCGCCGTCACCGGAGACGGCGGGATCGGCTGGTCGCTGCAGGAGTTCGCGACCGCCAAGCGCTACGGGATCCCCCTGGTCACGGTGCTGTTCGAGGACGGGCGCTTCGGCAACGTCTGGCGGATCCAGCGTGACACGTACGGCGGGCGGTTCATCGGCTCGGATCTCGTGAACCCCGACTTCGCGGTGCTCGCCCAGGCGTTCGGCATCGACTTCGCCGACGTCGAGGATGCGGACGGCGTCCGCACGGCGATCGAGGCAGCGATCGCGGCCCGGCGCCCGGCGATCGTCCGGGTGCGGGTGGACGTCTTCCCCTCGCCCTGGTCGCTCATCCACGAGAAGCACTGATCCGCGCGGGGGCTGCCGCGGCCGGTGGCGGAGCGATCCCGCCCGGCCGCCGCAGCCCCCGGCCCGGTTCCGGGTGAAACCCTGCGGGGAACCGACGGAGGCTCATCGGAGGCCGACGTGCGCGAGGGCGAGAGCGGCGAGCGCGGCGGCCTGATCTGCGAGCACGCCGTCGTCGAACAGCGCACGGGGGAGTGGTTCATCTCCGTCTCGTCGGGATCGATCCCCGCGGGGGTGGCTCCGAGGAAGAGGAACGCGCCCGGCACCTCGTCGAGGACCGCGGAGAAATCCTCCGACGCCATCGAGGGCTCGGCGGCGAGCATCGCGCGCTCGGCACCGAGCAGTCCGGCGATCGTGCCGAGCGCCCGCTCCGCGCACGCCTCGTCATTGACGGTGACCGGGTACACCGTGCGGAACGAGACCCTGGCGCGGCAGCCGTGCGCCGCCGCGATCCCCTCGGCGAGGGCGGGCAGTTCGGCCTCCAGCGTCGCTCTGCTGCGTTCGGAGAGGATGCGGATCGTCGCGCCGAGCGAGGCGGTGTCGGGGATCGCGTTGATGATCTCGCTGCCGGCGAGCTTCGTGACCGAGAGGACGATCGGATCCGATGTCGGGAAGCGGCGGGTCGCGAACGCGTGCAGGGCGAGGACGAGCTGCGCGACCGCCGGCACGGGGTCGATCGCCTGATGAGGGCGCGATCCGTGGCCGCCGCGGCCCTCGACCACGACCTCGAGCGCGCAGGCGCCCGCCATGATCGTCCCGCCGCGGGTGGAGAAGACGCCGGGCTCTCCCGGCAGCACGTGGACCCCGTAGGCAGCCTCGACGCGCGGTCCCGCCGCGTCGAGCACGCCCTCGCGGATCATCCGCAGCGCCCCGCCCCCGGCCTCCTCGCCCGGCTCGAACATCAGCACGACCGAGCCCCTCAGCTGCTCCCGGCGTGCGGCCAGCAGCCGGGCCGCGCCGACGAGGCCCGGCGTGTGCAGGTCGTGCCCGCACGCGTGCATCACCCCGTCGACGCCCGAGGCATAGGGGAGTCCGGTGCGCTCCTGCACCCGGAGGGCGTCCATATCGGCGCGCAGCAGCACGGCGGGGCCGGGGCCGTGGCCGTGCACGACGGCGGTGATCGAGGAGAAGTCCTCGGGGCCCGCTGTCACCTCGAGGCCGAGCCCGTCGAGGGCGTCGAGCACGGCGCGCTGCGTCCGGGGGAGGGCGAAGCCCGCCTCGGGGTGAGCGTGCAGTGCGCGTCGCAGAGCGACGAGCTCGGGCAGGAGCGCTTCGGCGTCAGCGCGGAGTGCGGCAGGATCCGTCATGAGGACTCCTTCGTCCCAGGTCGACGATCCGTGCCCGCCGATGCTCATTGGATATGTTGAATATATCTAATCGAGGGTGCGCCGAGGCGGGGCACCTCATACTCTGTACTCACGCGTGGCCGGCTCGGGGTCACCGCAGGGATCACCGGGGGAAAGTCATGACGCAGATCACCAACGCCGCCGTCGCCGTGCAGGTGGCGAAGTCGCTCGAGGCGGAGATCGTCTCCGGCGGGTGGAAGGCGGGGCACTTCATCGGGCGACGGCAGGAGCTCTCCGCCCGATTCGGAGTCGCACCGGCCACGCTGGGCGAGGCCATCCAGCTGCTGCGCTCGCGCGGCATCGTCGACGCCAAGCCCGGTCCGGGCGGCGGCATCTTCGTCGCGGCGCGGTCGCCGTTCATGCAGCTCAGCGACCAGCTGCTGCAGCTGCGCGAGGGCAAGGCGACGGCGAGCGACTGCCTCCGGGTGCTGGACGCGCTGGACGGGCTCGTGCTGCACGATGCGATCGAGCACGCGAGCGACGACGACGTCGCCGAGATCACGACGCTCGCCGATCGGCTCCAGGCCGCGTGGGACACCGACAAGGGGCCTTCGGCGATCTGGGCGCTGCACGCGCGGATCGCCCTGATCACCCCGAACGAGCTGCTGCGCAGCCTCTACACGAACCTCGTCGACTACATCATCGCCGAGCAGCTCGAAGGCGCTACGGCGCCCAGCACGCCCGAGCGGCTGCGCACCCACCTGGACTTCGCGGCGGCGGTCGCCGGACGCGATCACGCGCTCGCGCGCTCCGCGGCGGAGCGGCACCGGCACTCCTCGGTCGCCACGCTGCTCTCCTGAGGGTCTGAGGGGGCCGTGCGGGTTGACAGGAAGACGCGTCTTCAATAATGTTCATATTCATTATTAAGAATTAACTTCCGCCCCGAGGAGGACGCATGCCGCTCGAGTTCCGAGGTGTCGTCGACGAGATGCTGCAGACCCCGAACCGTCCCGCAGGGGCGACCCCGCCGCCCATCCGGCTCTCCCAGAACGAGATGCCCTGGACGCCGTCCGCACCGATCGTGGCGGCGATGTCCGCGGCGGTCGGTACGGCGCACCGCTATCCCGACTACCACCGTGCCGCAGCTCGTGCCGCGATCGCCGGGGCGCTCGGCGTCGCTCAGGATCGGGTGGCCGTGGACAACGGATCCGGATCGCTCCTGCACGGTCTTGCGCGACTGGTCTGCGAGCCGGGCGTGCACGGCGTCTACCCTGCGCCGTCCTTCGAGGCGTACAAGGCGGCGCTCGCTCTCGCCGGGGCCGACGCGACCGCGGTCGGTCTCGCCGAGGACGGTGCGATGGACCTGGCGGCGATGGCGGCCGCGATCCGCCCCGAGACGCGCATCGTGTACCTCTGCAACCCGAACAATCCGACGGGCGGCCTGATCCCGGTCGAGGGACTGCGGGAGTTCCTCCGGAGCGTGCCGGAGAGCGTGATCGTCGTGCTCGACGAGGCCTACCGGGAGTTCGTCACGGACGAGCCGGTGGAGGCGACGCTGCCGCTGCTGGACGAGTTCGACAACCTCGTGATCCTGCGCACGCTCTCGAAATCGCACGGGCTCGCCGGCATCAGGGCCGGCTATGCCGCGGCCTCCGAGCGGATCGCGGAGGCGCTGCGGCGCACCTCGGTCGGCTTCGCGCTGAACGGGATCGCCGAGGCCGCCCTCATCGCGGCCTTCAGCCCCGAGGGCATCGCGATCGCCGAGGAGCGGGTCGCGACGATCGTCGCGGAGCGGGCGCGCATCGTTCGCGCCCTCGACGAGGCGGGGGTGGCGGTGCTCCCGAGCCAGTCCAACTTCCTCTTCCTCCCCGGCGACGCCGGCGCGCTCATGGCGCGCTTCGCCGAGCAGGACGTGCTCGCCCGGCCGTTCCCGAACGCCGGCGGCGCGCGCGTCACGGTCGGTCTCCCCGCGGAGAACGACGCTGTCCTCGCCGCCCTGCTCTGAACCCCTGATCGATCCCCGGCGCGTCGCGATCGCGCCCCTGGGATCGCCGACGGACACGATCGCGCCCCTGGCAGCCCGAGTTCCGACACCGTGTCGGATCGCCCGGGAAGGACTTCGGAGCCGGGCCCGATGAGGCTCGCGCAGCGGCTTCCTACGCTGACAACACGACAGACGGAGCGGTCTGATCCCGGGTGACCGGCGGTCTCGGATCCGCTCTCGCGAACGGAAGAAGAGGGCAGTGACGGCAAGCGACTTCGAACGCGACCGGCGAGCATCGATCCGGCGCTCGATGACCGGCGGGTTCGGCTGGACGGTGTTCCTCGCCGCGCTGACGCTCGTGTTCGTCTACCCCGTCTCGATGATCGCGATCGGCGCGTTCCGCGACGGCCTCCCGTCGGACGACCTGCCGTTCACCCTCGGCGGGCTGCTCGCGGCGTTCCAGGACCCCGAGACCTGGAAGACCATGGGCAACTCGCTGCTGCTCGTGGTCGTGTGCGGCACGATCTCGGTCGCCGGCGGAGGGCTCTTCGCCTGGATCGCGGCGAACACCAACGTCCCGGGCCGCCGCCTGTTGACGCCCCTCATGGCGGTGAACCTGTTCGTGCCGCCGCTGTTCCACACGCTCGGCTGGATCATGCTGGGCAACCCGCAGAACGGCCTGCTGAACCAGTTCGGACGCATGCTCGGGATGCACGGGCCGATCCTGAACATCCAGAGCTGGGGCGGCCTGTTCCTGCTCATGTCGCTCGGCTACATGCCGTTCGCATACCTGCTCATGCTCGGCGCCTTCAAGAACCGGGACCAGTCGCTTGACGAGGCCGCCGCGATCAGCGGCGCCGGAGCGGTGCGGACCTTCTTCACCATCACGATCCCCTCGGTCGGGCCCGCGATCACGGGGGCGGCGATCCTCATCGCCGTGCTCGTGTTCCAGTCCTTCGACAGCCCGCAGCTGATCGGGCGCCAGGCCAACATCTTCGTGTTCTCGACGCAGATCTTCCACTACGTGCGCGATCAGGCGCCCGCCGAGTACACGAAGGCTTTCGCGCTCTCGCTCGTGCTCATCGTGCTCGTGCTGCTGCTCTTCCTCGCACAGCGATGGATCCTCCGCGGTCGCAGCTTCACGACCCTCACCGGCAAGACCTCGCGCCGCGAGCCGCAGGAGCTCGGCCCCGTGCGCTGGGTGCTCTCCGCCCTCATCGTCGTGTTCCTGCTGCTGAACCTGATCCTGCCGCTGTTCGCGATGATCCTCGGCAGCCTGCAGCCGATCTTCGGGGTCATGAGCACCGGGCTCACCTTCGACAACTACGTGCAGATGCTCACGGATCCCGAGTTCAGCTCGAGCCTGGGACTCACGGCCTGGCTCGCGGTGATCGGCGGCTTCGGCTCGATCGCGGTCGCGCTGCTCACGACCTACGTCACCGCGCGCCGCACCGGTTTCATCCGCTCGTACACGTCGTTCTCGGTGTGGATCCCGTGGGCGCTTCCCGGCATCGTCTTGGCGCTGGCGTACATGTTCGCGGTGCTCTACGTGCCCGCCTTCCGCAGCCTCTACGGGACGGCGTTCCTCATGACGCTCGTGCTGATCGTCGCCACGATCCCGGTCTCCAGCCGGATCGCGGAGGGAGCGCTCGCGCAGCTCTCGCCRGAGCTGGAGGAGGCGGGACGCACGTCGGGGGCCGGATCCTGGCGCGTGMTGATCACGATCGTGCTCAGGCTCGTCGTGCCCAGCTTCCTCTCCGGCTGGTTCCTCTCGGCGCTCTTCATCGCCGGCAACCTGTCGGTGCCGATGCTGCTCGCCCCGCCCGGACTGCAGCCGGTCTCGCTGACCGCGTTCCAGCAGTTCCTGCAGGGCAACATGTCGCAGGGCGCCGCGCTGTTCATGATCATCCTGGTCGCGGCCATGGCCGTGCTCGCGCTCGCCGCCGGATCCATGAAGCTCGCCGCGGTTCTCCGCGCCCGCGCCGGCCGTACCGGCCGCGCCCCCTCAGTCCCCCTCACCCGGATCACCCCCTGACACACCCGAGAGGAAGAATGATGACGTTCTCCCGCAATACCCTCCGCCTCGCGACGGCGACCCTGGCCATCGGCGCGCTCGCGGCCCTGACCGCGTGCTCCTCCGACACGGCCGCCGCCAAGCCCGATAAGCCGATCGAGGTCCCGGGCACCAGCGCCGCGGGCAACTCGCACATGAACGACCTCTACGGCAAGGCGCTCGCCAGCGGGAAGACCGACATCGTGGTCTACGGGCCCAGCGTCTCCTCGCAGAAGGCGCTGTTCAAGGCCTTCACGGATCGCTTCCCCGGGATCAAGGTCGTCCAGCAGGACCAGCCGGATGCGCAGAGCATCACCAAGATCGAGACCGAGGCGCAGAGCGGCAACCGCATCGCCGACATCTACGACGGCGGCGAGTCGCCGCAGGTCGCCGCGAAGGGCGACCTGTGCACCAAGGCCGACGTGCAGACGGCTCCGGACGGCTTCGAGATCCCGACCGCCTTCGACGGCCGCCTCACCTACTACGCGATGCGGTACTTCGTGTTCGTCTACAACACCGACATGGTGAAGGAGAACGAGGCCCCGAAGAACTGGAAGGACCTGCTCGATCCGAAGTGGAAGGGCAAGATCACGGTCGGCGACCCGACGGTCCCTGGCGGTATCCGCTACATCCTCACCTCGCTCATGGTGCCGGAGAGCGCCGACAAATGGGGCAAGCCCTACGTCGAGGCACTGGCCAAGCAGGACGTGCAGTTCGCGCAGTCCGAGCCGAACGTCCCCGCCGACGTGGCGAGCGGCCGGTTCCCGATCGGCATCGCCGTCTACCAGGGCTTCTACGAGGACGTGAAGGCGAAGGGCGGCCCGGTCGCCGCGGTCTTCCCACTCGACGACGGCGGCAACTTCATGTCCCGTACCGGGATGTGCATCGTGAACAAGGCCCCGCACGCGGACGCCGCGCAGCTCTACATCAACTGGCTGTACTCGCCCGAGGGGCAGAAGGCGCTCGCCGAGAAGAACAAGTCGTACGGCTGGACGCCGGACGCTCCCGGCCCGCAGGGCGCCCCGGCGCTGAGCAAGCTCGGACGCCTGCCGTTCTCCAACCCCGACCCGAACTTCAACCAGCCCTACTTCGATTTCATCAACGCGCAGTTCAAGAAGTAGCCGCTTCGAATCCGACGTCCCCCAGCGAGAGAGCACTGATCGGCATGACTGAGGTCCAGGTATCCGGACTGACCAAGCGCTACGGCGGCAAGACCGCTCTGCACGGATTGGATCTGACGATCGGATCCGGCGAGTTCGTCACCCTGCTCGGCCCCTCGGGCTGCGGCAAGACGACGACGCTGCGGTGCCTGGCCGGCCTCGAGCGCCCCACGGGCGGACGCATCAGCATGGGCGATCGCATCGTCGTGGACACCGACCGGCGCACGTTCGTGCCGGCCGACAAGCGACAGGTGGGCATGGTCTTCCAGAGCTATGCGCTCTGGCCGCACATGAGCGTGGCGGAGAACGTCGCGTACCCGCTCAAGGTCGCGAAGGTGGGGGCGGCGGAGCGCCGCACCCGCGTCGCCGACATGCTCTCCGCGGTGGGACTCGCGGACTACGAGAAGCGTCCGGTCACCGCCCTGTCGGGCGGCCAGCAGCAGCGGGTGGCTCTCGCCCGCGCTCTGGCCGCCCGGCCGGGCATCATCTTCTACGACGAGCCGCTGTCCAACCTCGACTCCAAGCTGCGCTACCAGATGGGCCAGCAGGTGCGCGCGCTGCACAACCAGTTCGAGACGACCTCCGTCTACGTCACGCACGACCAGGAGGAGGCGATCACGCTCTCCGACCGGATCATCGTGATGAGCGAGGGCGCGATCGTGCAGGACGGCACGCCGAGCGAGCTGTACGACCGCCCGAATTCGGCGTACGTCGCCGACTTCATGGGTTTCCAGAACATCCTCCCCGGAACGATCCGCGCGGTGCGGGACGGCATCGCCGATGTCGAGGTCGACGGCACATCGCTCGTCGTCGCCGGCGTCGTCACGGGTGAGGCGGCGCCGGGGGAGAGGGCGGATGTGGCCTTCCGCGCCGCGCACGCCCGGATCATGCCCGTCGACGACCTCGCTCCCGGAGCCGGGCGGTTCCGCGCGGGCGTCGAGCGCAGCACCTATCTCGGCAGTGCCGTGAACCTGCTCGTCCGCTCAGGCCGGCTTCCGCTGCGCGTGCGGGTCGAGACGGGCGAGCTGGCCGCGGACGCGGTGCCGCGCCCCGGTGACGAGTACGGCTTCGCGATCAACCCCGCCCGTGCGGTCGTGATCCCGCACCGCGTGGCGGTGGCACCCGCCGACGACGACTACCTGACCACGATGACCGATGCGATCGTCGCCGCGCATTGAGCGATCGACGCCTGAGAGGAATGCCCATGAGTGACCTGCCCGCCCCCCGCTCCGACGCGCCGCGGATCCGCGAACTCGCCGAGATCGGCGGCCGCTCGGATACGCGCGACGTGCTCGCCCACGCGACCAAGCAGGCGCGCGACGACTACGACGACTACTTCATCGTCGACATCGACGCGCACGTCTCGGAGGACCACTTCTGGGGCGAGGTGCTGAGCCTCATCGACAACGACGTGTGGCGCGACCTCGGCCTGAGCCAGCACGCGGGCTTCGCCGGCAACAATGCGCTCCTGAACATCCAGCCCGGCATGTCGCAGCAGAGCGTCGGCGGCCGCATCGGCCACCAGGGCCGCAAGGAGCCCACCGACGGCACGGAGGGGCACCCGTTCGTCACGGCCGCCCGGCGCGGCATGGACGCGATGGGCCTGGACTACCAGGTGGTCTTCCCGAGCGCGATGCTGCTGCTCGGCATGCACCCGCAGGACGAGGTCGAGGTCGTGCTGGGCCGAGCATTCAACCGCTGGCTCACCGAGGTCATCCTGCCGCCGAACCCGCGCCTCAGGGGCATGCTCTACCTGCCCTACAACACCCCGGAGGTGTGCGAGGAGCTGGTCGAGAAGTACGCCGACGACGACGGCATCATCGGGTACACGGTGTGCTCTACCCGAAACAACCCGGTGCACTCCGACGTCTACACGCGGCTCTACAAGCTCATCGAGGACAGCGGCAAGCCGCTCGCCTTCCACTCGGGCTACCACTGGGGGGATCCGTCGTTCGCTCAGCTGAATCGGTTCCTCTCCATGCACGCGCTCTCGTTCACGCACTACAACCAGATCCACGTGACGAACTGGATCATCAACGCCATGCCGGAGCGCTTCCCGAAGCTCAAGATGGTGTGGGTCGAGAGCGGCCTGGCCTGGATCCCGTTCCTCATGCAGCGTCTCGATCACGAGGTGCTCATGCGGCCGAGCGAGGCCCCCGGCCTCAAGCGCCTGCCGAGCGAGTACATGAAGGAGATGTGGTACACGACCCAGCCCATGGAGCGGACCAACATGGAGCTGCTCGAGGCCACCATGAAGTCGTTCAACGCGGAGACGCAACTGCTCTACTCGTCCGACTGGCCGCACTGGGATTGGGACGCACCGTCCACGATCACCCGCCTGCCCTTCCTCTCCGAGCAGGCCAAGCGCAACATCCTCGGGTTGAACGCCGCGCGCGTGTTCAACCTCCCCACCGACCGCAAGAAGCCCTCCGCGGAGCGTGTGCTCCAGGAGCGACCCGGGATTTCCTGACATGACTGACAACAACACCACCACCACCGCGCCCGGGACCGCCGAGCTCTCGACGGTCATCGCCCGCCTCGGCGAACTCGTGCAGCACGTGAGCGACGAGGAGCGGGGAGCCGAGGTCTCCGACGAGCAGATCGCCGACGTGCTCTACGCCGCCGCACGGCTCTTCTCCGCGAAGACCGACCGCGTCGGCAAGATCGCCTGGCCGATCCGCCCTGACGCGCTCAACGCGACCGAGACCGTCGTCCTCGTCACGGCGCTCCTGGATGCTGCCGACGTGAACCTCTTCGACATGGCGATCTGGTACCGGAGGGCCGAATGAGCGCGCAGGTCGTCCGCCGGGACGTCGTCGTCGCGAGCCTCGCCGACCTGCAGGAGCGGGAGCGGATCGTCGTCGACGTCGACGGCACCGAGCTCGGCCTGTACTTCCACGCCGGCGAGGTGCGCGCCTGGCACAACGTCTGCCCGCACCAGGGCGGCCCCGTCTGCCAGGGCAAGATCATGCCGCGCACCGTGCAGCTCGTGCGGGGCGAGGGCGGTCTGAAGAGCGGCGGGCCGGGGTTCCATCCCACCGACCGCAACATCGTGTGCCCGTGGCACGGCTTCGAGTTCGACGTCCTCACCGGAAAGCACCCCGCGGACCGCCGTGTCGGGCTGCGCCCGATCCCGGTGCGCGTGAACGCCGACGACGTCATCGTCACGGTCTGACGCGACGCACCAGCACCCCGCCCCGCCCTCCCGCTCCCCGTGAGCGGGACGGCGGGGCCGCGTCGTCCGCGGGCGCACAGGACAGCAGTCGTAGGCTGGAGGGATGAGCGACTATCTCGTCCGGCCCGCGCGGGCCGGAGACGTCCAGGGCATCTACGCACTCCTGGAGCCGCTCGTGGAACGACGCATCCTGCTGGGCAAGGACATCGCGGTGCTCTACGGTGCGGTGCAGGAGTTCGTGGTCGCCGAGGCCGAAGGCCGGCTCATCGGCTGCGGCGCGCTGCACGTCATGTGGGAGGACCTCGGCGAGGTGCGCACCCTGCTCGTCGAGGAGGGCTGGAAGCACCACGGCGTCGGACGGGCCATCGTGGAACGCCTCGAGACGCATGCGGTGGATCTCGGCCTCAGCCGGCTGTTCTGCCTGACCTTCGAGGTGCCGTTCTTCGAGCGTCGCGGGTTCGCTCCGATCGGCGAGCAGGTCGTGGATCCCGACGTCTACACCCAGCTGCTGCGCAGCGGCGACGAGGGCGTGGCCGAGTTCCTCGACCTCGCGCACGTGAAGCCGAACACGCTCGGCAACACGCGTATGCTCAAGCACCTTGTCTAACCTGGAAGCATGAGCCCTCGCCAGTCCGCCGCCGTCTATCGTCGTCGCCGGATCGTGGTCCTCGGCATCATCATCGTGCTGCTCGCGCTGCTGATCGTGCTCGTGTGGGCGCTCGTCGGGCGCGGCGCATCCGGCGCGGATCCGAAGCCGCTGCCCACGACCTCGTCCACGCCGTCCCCGACCGCATCGACGCCGCCCGCCTCACCGGATCCGAGCGCGGATGCGAGCCCCGACCCGGCCGCGACGACGCCGGGGCCGACCAGCTCCGCGGGTGCGGGGCCCGTGCCGTGCACCGCGGCAGAGGTCAGGGTCACTGCCGTCGCCGATCACGACAGCTACTCCGCCGACGAGAATCCGAAGCTGTCGATCTCGCTGACCAACGGCAGCAGCAAGGATTGCACGATGAACGTCGGCACCACGACGCAGGCGTTCACCATCACCAGTGGGAACGACACCTGGTGGCGTTCCACGGACTGCCAGCAGACGCCGAGCGACGCGATCCAGACCATCAAGGCCGGCGCCACCATCACCAGCTCGACCCCGGTCGTCTGGGATCGCACCCGCTCCAGCGTCGACACCTGCGCGGCCGCGGACCGGCAGCGCGCCCCGGGCGGTGGGGCGGCCTATCGCCTGACCGTGTCGATCGGAGGGTTCCAGAGCACGAATCCCGTGCAGTTCCTGCTCAATTGAACCTGGACGAAAAGTGGGAATTTGTCGCCTGAGTCCAACCTTTGGGATACCATAGAGGCCGAGTCTTCGAGATCTAGACGGTTGCCATCCCCAGTGGCTTCGACATTCTTAAGCGTCCCCAGCGCATCGTCGTCCGTCGTCGAAGACTTTGAGGGCCTCTTCGATCGTCTGTCCCCAAGCGATGAGCGAAGAGGTCCTCTCCTATGCTGGAACGATGGCCGTGAAGAAGTCGAAGAAGAAGGCACCGGCCGCGGCGGAGTTCCGCTCCGAAGCCCTCGCACAGGCGCTCGAGAAGCAGGACATGGCCGCGGTGGCGCTCGCCTTGCGCAACGGCAACACGGTCGTGCCGCTGATCCGGCCTGGTGCGAAGGATGACCCGCGGGACGGCGGCGAGGTGTGGACCTACCGGGATCCGGCCACGGGCGACGTCGCGCTGCTGCTGTTCAGCGACGCGACGCACAAGCCCGCGAACCTCCCGCCCGGCGTCGGGATCTACTCGCCGCTCTGGCTGCGCTCGTTCCTCACGACGCATCGCGACGTGATCACGACCGTGTTCCTGGACATCGCGGGCCCGCACCCGATGCAGGCGCCCCCGGAGGAGCTGCTGCGCGCGCTCGAGGCCTGACCGGCGTCAGAACGCGGGGACCTCGTCGTCGAGGCGGCGCGGCGCACGATGCGCCTTGACGTCGCTGAGCGCTCCGCGCAGGGTCGCCGAGCGGTCATCGATCACGTGCGCGTAGCCGAGCCGAGCCGCCTCCGAGCGGCGCTGCGACGCCTGGGTGACCGGGCGCACCTCGCCGGCGAGGCTCAGTTCGCCCACGGCGGCGAGTGTGCGCGGCACGGCGTTGTCCATGAGGGAGCCGGCCACCGCGATCGCGATCGCCAGATCCGCCGCCGGCTCGACGAAGCGCACGCCGCCCACCGTCGAGACGTACACGTCCTTGTCGCTGGTCTTGATGCCGGCCCGACGCTCGAGCACGGCGAGCACCATCGCGACGCGGGACGAGTCGAGACCGTTCACGACCCGGCGCGGGTTAGGCGCCTGGGTGGGGATCGTGAGCGCCTGCACCTCGACCGGCATCGCGCGCCGGCCCTCGAGCGCGATTGCGACGCACGTGCCTGGCTCCGGGCGTCCGCGCGAGAGGAACAGGCTCGACGGATCCGGCACCTCCGCGATCCCGGATCCGGTCATCTCGAAGCAGCCGACCTCGTCGGTCGGGCCGAACCTGTTCTTGAGCGCCCGGATGAACCGCAGCGACGTCTGCCGGTCGCCTTCGAAATGGCAGACGACGTCGACGAGGTGCTCGAGCACGCGGGGGCCTGCGACCGACCCGTCCTTCGTGACGTGCCCGACGATCACGATCGGGAGATCCCGCTCCTTCGCCACCCGGATGAGCGCCGACGCGACCTCGCGCACCTGGGCGGGCTGGCCCGCGGCCCCCTCCGACAGCGCAGAGGTGACGGTTTGCACGGAGTCGACGATCACGAGCCCGGGGGAGACCTCGTCGATGTGGCCGAGGATCGTGCCGAGGTCGGTCTCGGCCGCGAGGTACAGCTCGTCGTGCAGCGCGCCGGTGCGCTCGGCGCGCAGCCGCACCTGCGCCGTGGACTCCTCGCCGCTCGCATAGAGCACCCGCCGGCCGGAGCGGGCCGCCGCGGCCGCCACCTCGAGCAGCAGCGTGGACTTGCCGACGCCCGGCTCGCCGCTCAGCAGGATGGCTGCACCAGGCACGATGCCGCCGCCGAGCACGCGGTCGAACTCGGCGACGCCGCTCGACCGCCGTGGCGACTCCTGCGACGTGAGGGACGTGATCGGGCGCGCCCGCCGACCGGACGCCGGGGCCGTCGCCTCGACCCGGCGCACGATGCCGGTCTKCGCGGCCTGCTCGGTCACCGTGCCCCACTGCTGGCACTCACCGCACCTGCCCACCCATTTCGCGGTCGTCCACCCGCACTCGGTGCAGACGTACGCGGGTGCGGAGGGTTTCCGGGAGGCCATGCAGCAAGGCTAGCCGGGGGCGCCGACGCCGGGGCCGCCGCACGGATCGAGGGGCGGCGGAAAGGGCGCACCGGTAGCCTCGAAGCACACGACGAGGGAGCGCGCATGAGCCAGGGCACAACCACCTTACGCACGGTCGAGGAGCAGCAGGAGCGCGTGCTCGCCGCCGTCCGTCCGCGCCCCGCGGTGACGATCCCCGTGGATGAGGCAGCCGGGTTCACGCTCGCCGTCGACGCCATCGCGGTGAACTCGGTTCCGGTCTTCGACAACTCCGCGATGGACGGGTTCGCGGTGCGGTTCGCCGACGTCGCCTCGGCGAGCGATGCGGATCCTGTGACGCTGCGCGTGACGGCGGATCTGCCCGCAGGGAGCCCCGAGGATCCGCCCCTCGCCCAGGGCTGCGCCGTGCGGATCATGACGGGGTCCGCGCTGCCGGGCGAGGCCGACACGATCGTCCCGTTCGAGGACACGGCCGGCGGACTCGAGGACTCCTTGCGGACCGCCGTCGTGCAGCGCGCTCCGCGCGCCGAGGGCGCCCACGTGCGCCGGGCCGGGGCCGACGCCGCCGCCGGCTCCGTGGCGCTGCCCGGCGGCGTTCTGCTCGGTCCGCGGCAGCTCTCGGCGCTCGCCTCGGTCGGGATCGCCGAGGTGCACGTCGCACCCCGTCCTCGGGTGGCCGTGGTGTCGACCGGATCCGAGCTCGTGCCGCCAGGAGCGCCGCTGCGGCGCGGACAGATCCCGGAGTCGAACGGCCTGCTGCTGGCCGGGCTCGCGGCCGAGGCCGGGGCGGAGGTCGTGCTGCGCGAGGTCGTCGGCGACGAGGGAGACGGGCCCGCCGAGGCCGCCGCGCGGGCGGCCGCACTCGGCGCGGATGCGGTGATCTTCTCCGGCGGGGTGAGCGCCGGTGCGTACGAGGCCGTGCGGCTGAGCATGGGCCAGGCGATGGAGTTCGTGGCCGTGGCGATGCAGCCGGGCAAGCCGCAGGCGTTCGGCGCGACCGCCGAGGGCATGCTGCTGTTCGGGCTGCCCGGCAATCCGGTCAGCGCCGCGGTGTCGTTCGAGACGTTCGTGCGCCCTGCGCTGCTGCGGCTGCAGGGGCGCGCCGTCGTGCATCGTCCGCTCCGCCGCCTGCCCGCGGGTACGGCGTGGCGCACCCCTCCGGGCAGGCGCCAGTACCTTCCTGCCGTGATCGTCGATGGTGCGGTCGTACCGGCGACGCGGGGTGGATCCGGCTCGCACCTCACCGTCGGACTCGCCGGGGCCACGGCGTACGCGATCGTGTCGGCCGATGTCGAGGCCGTCCAGGTCGGAGACCTCGTCGACGTGTGGGAGCTGCGCTGAGCGCGCCCGCGGGATCCGTCGGCGCCCTCGTGCTCGTGGGCGGTCGCGCGCGGCGATTCGACGGTGCCGCCAAGCCCCTGCTGGAGCTCGGGGGATCCACGCCGTGGCGGCGCACGCTCGCCGCACTCGCGGAGCGGGACGTCGCCCCGGTGGTCGCGGTCGGAACCTCCTGGGACCCCGACGGGCCCGCTCCCGCGACCGGCGCGGCGAGCGCGCCCGTGATCTGGGCGCGGGAGGACCCGCCCTTCGGCGGGCCCGTCGCGGCGATCGCGGCGGGGCTGCCCGCACTCGCCGGGGCGGAGTGGGCGCTGCTGCTCGCCGGGRACCTCGTGCATCCGGCCGGCGTCGTGCGGAGGCTGTGCGCCGCCGTGCGCGCCGACGGTGCCGACGGTGCGATCGATGCTGACGGCGCGATCGATGCGATCGTGTTCCGCGCCGACGACCGTGCGCAGTGGCTGGCCGGCGCCTATCGCGTCGCCGCCGTGCGCGCCGCACTCGCCGCGATCGCCGTCCCATCCGGCGCCGCCGCGCGGGAACTGCTCGCGGGGCTTCCGACCCGGTGGATCCGGGACGAGGATGGCATCACAGCCGACATCGACACCCCCGCCGACCTGGAGCGCGCCCGTGCGGCGCTCGCCGATCCGTCCGCCCGTCATGACGAGGAGCCCCGATGACCCCGAACGACCGCACCCTGCCCCCCGAGGCGCTGGACGAATGGGCCGCCGAGCTGCGCGAGCGGTTCGGTCTCGCCGAGGAGGATGTGCCGATCGCCCTGATCCTCGACCTCGCGCGCGACGTCGCGAACGGCGTCGCGCGTCCCGCCGCACCGTTCAGCGCCTTCGTCGCCGGGCTCGTGGCCGGTCGCGCGGGCGGAAGCCCCGGCGACGTGCGCGCAGCGGTCGCGGCGATCTCCCAGCTGGCCCTCGCGCACGGCAAGGACTGACCGCCCCCCGCGGGTGGGCGGCGGCATCCGGGATCCGCATGGTGGTGATCCGAACCTCCTATCGCGCACGGCATTATTCACGGCCTAAGCCCCCATGCCCGGCGATGCTCGATGCGAGTATGGAGCCATGGCCAGCGCCGGGCCCGTCTGCGGGCCGATCTCCAGCTATTCGCGCGTGCGGATCCTGCATCTCGTGCAGGCGCGTCCGCACCGCACGATCGGCGAGCTGTGCGAGGCCACGGCGCTGCATCCGAACACGGTGCGCGAGCACCTGCAGCGGCTGATCGAGGGCGGCTACGTCGTGCAGGCGACCGAGCACCGCACGACCCGCGGGCGTCCGCGCGTGCTGTACAGCGCGGCCACCGGCGCGCCGGAGGCGTCGAGCCCGGTCGCCAAGCAGAAGGCCGATGACGCGGCCCGCCGCGGGGACCTGCTGCGCCGCATACTGCGGACCGAGTCCTCGAGCCTGGGCCAGCGCGCGATCTACCAGCTCGACGCGCTCGTCGAGCACCTCGAGGAGAGCGGCTTCGAGCCCGTCATCGACGAGCACCGGCTGACCGTCGAGCTCACCCCGTGCCCGCACGCCGCCGCCCGGCCGGAGCACCGACCGGTGCTGTGCCAGGTGCACCTCGGCCTGATGCAGGGCGTGCTCGCCCAGGCCGGCGGCCCGCTCACCGCGCGCTGCGTGCGCTCGGCGGCCCGGCCTGAGGAGTGCACGGTCGAACTGGACCGGGTCGGCGGATCCCGCTTCGCGATCGATGACCGCACAGGATCCCCGACCGGATCCGCATCCGCACACCGCACAGGATCCCGCACCGGGTCCGCGAACGCAGGAGGCTCCGCGCATGGATTGGCTTGATCCGCTCATCCTGTCCCGCTGGCAGTTCGGGCTGACGACCGTCTACCACTACCTGTTCGTGCCGCTCACGATCGGCATGGCCACCGTCACCGCGATCTTCCAGACCGCCTGGGTGCGCACCGGCAAGATCGAGTACCTGCACCTGACCCGGTTCTTCTCGAAGATCTTCCTCATCAATTTCGCGATGGGCGTCGTCACCGGCATCGTGCAGGAGTTCCAGTTCGGCATGAACTGGTCGGACTACTCCCGCTTCGTCGGCGACGTGTTCGGCGCGCCGCTCGCGTTCGAGGGCCTGCTCGCGTTCTTCCTCGAGGCGACCTTCATCGGGCTGTGGATCTTCGGCTGGGACAAGCTGCCGAAGAAGGTGCACCTCGCCACCATCTGGGGCGTCGCGATCGGCACGATCCTCTCGGCGTACTTCATCATCGCCGCGAACGCGTTCATGCAGAATCCGGTGGGCTACACCTACAACCCGGCGACGAATCGTGCCGAGCTCACCGACTTCGTCGCGCTGCTCACGAACAAGGTCGCGCTCGCCGCATTCCCGCACACGATCTTCGGCGCGTTCATGCTCGCCGCGGGCGTCGTGATCTCGGTCTCGGCCTGGCATCTGTCCCGCGGCCAGCACGTCGCGACGATGCGCAAGTCCCTGAAGTTCGGGCTGTGGGCGATCCTCGTCGCGACCGCGGGCATCCTCCTCTCCGGCGACCAGCTCGGCCTCGCGATGTACTCGACGCAGCCGATGAAGATGGCCGCCGCCGAGGCGACGTTCAACACGGTGTGCGGCAAGGACGCGGCGTTCAGCCTGTTCACGCTCGGCACACCGGACGGCAAGAGCGAGCTGTTCTCGATCCGCGTGCCTTATCTGTTGTCGCTGTTGTCGAACCACACCCTCGACGGCTGCGTGCACGGCATCAACGACCTGAACGCGGAGTACGCGCAGAAGTTCGCCTCCACGGGGCTCACCGAGTTCAACCCGGTGCTGTGGGTCACATATTGGGCGTTCCGCTGGATGATCGGCCTCGGGATGGCCCACGCGCTGGTCGCGGTGGCCGGCCTCTGGTTCACCCGCAAGAACGCCAAGCGCGAACCGGCTGCCTGGATGTGGAAGATCGCGATCTACTCGTTCCCGCTGTCGCTGGGTGCGAACATCGTCGGCTGGGTCTTCACCGAGATGGGCCGGCAGCCCTGGATCGTGTTCAGCCTGATGACGACCAAGAACGGCGTCTCGCCCGGGGTGAGCGGGGTCGAGGTGCTCATCTCGCTCATCTCCTTCACCGCCATCTACGCCGCGCTCGCGGTCGTGGAGGTCGGGCTCATCGTCCGTGCCGCCAAGAAGGGGCCCGACATCACAGAGAAGCACGACGAGGACGCCCCTGTCCCGTCGGTCGTGTACTGAGGAAGGAGACGGACATGGATCTCGCAACGCTCTGGTTCTGGATCGTCGCCCTGTTCTTCGTGGGCTATTTCGTGCTCGACGGCTTCGACTTCGGTGTGGGCATGTCGCTGCCGTTCCTCGGCGGCTTCGGCAAGAACGGTGACGACGTCTCGCGCCGCCAGGTGATCAACACGATCGGCCCGGTCTGGGATCTCAACGAGACCTGGGTGATCGTGGCGGGCGCCTGCCTGTTCGCGTCGTTCCCGGAGTGGTACGCCTCGCTGTTCAGCGGGTTCTACCTGCCGCTGCTGGTGATCCTGCTGGCCCTCATCCTGCGCGGGGTGTCGTTCGAGTACCGGCACCAGCGGGACGATGCGCGCTGGAAGCGTCGGTTCGACACCATGATCGTGATCGGATCCGCCGTCCCCGCCCTGCTCTGGGGCGTCGCGTTCGGCAACATCGTGCAGGGCGTCGCGCTCGATGAGAGGCATGTCTTCCGGGGGTCGGTGTTCGACCTGCTGAACCCGTACGGTCTGCTCGTCGGGGTCACGACGCTGCTCCTGTTCTTCCTGCACGGGCTGTACTTCGTGGCGCTCAAGACCGACGGCGTCGTGCACGAGCGCGCCCGCCGGGTGGCGCGTCTCGCCGCGCTGCCGACGATCCTCGCCGCGGCCGGGACCGTGGTGTGGACGATCGCGATCGCCGCCGGACGGCCGTCGCTGCTCTGGGCCGTGATCGCGCTCGGCGCCGTGGCCGCGGTGTTCCTCATCGTGTCGGTGCTCTTCTCGCTGCGCGGCCGCGACGGCTGGGCCTTCGCCGCCGGGGTCGTCACGATCCTCACGGCCGTGCTCATGCTGTTCTCCGCGCTGTTCCCGAACGTGCTGCCGTCGACGATCGATCCGGCGAACTCGCTCACGATCCAGAACGCGTCGAGCACGCCGTACACGCTGCAGATCATGAGCTGGACGGCGCTCGTGGCGATGCCGCTCGTCCTCGCGTACCAGGCGTGGACGTACTGGGTGTTCCGCAAGCGCGTGCGCCGGTCGACGATCGAGGCCGCCCCCGCGCACGCATGAGCTCCCAACCCTCTCCGCCCCGCCCCGAACCCGCGCCGTCCGCCCCGCGGCCCCCCCATGGCGTGCGCTCATGGGGACGACTCGAAGGTGGAGGGGTCTCGGCGGCCCTTGCGGGGGCGGCGGGGCCGGCGGGGGCGGCGGGGCCGGCGGGGTCGGTGGGGCCGGCTGGGCCGGCGAGGTCCGTGCGGCCGGCGCGTCCAGTGGGTCTGGCGCACGCGTCGGCGGAGCGGATCCGATGAAGCCGATCGATCCGCGGCTGCTGCGGTGGGCGCCCGCCGCGCGGACGTACCTCGGGGTGTCGGCCGGCATCGCGCTCCTGCAGACCGCGGTCACGATCGCGTTCGCGGGGCTGCTCGCGGCGGGGATCACGGACGTGGCCGAGGGGCGCTCGCCGCTCGGCGCGGTGCCGTGGCTCGCGCTCGTGGTGCTCGTGCGCGCGGCGCTGCTCTGGGTGTCCGAGGCGTGGGGCGCCCGCGCCGCGGCCCAGGCGGGGCGCGAACTGCGCAAGGCGCTGCTCGACGCGATCTCCCGCCGCGGCCCGGCGTGGCTCGGCACGCGCAACCGCACAGAGCTCGCGGTGACGGCGGGGCACGGGCTCGATGCGCTGGATCCGTACTTCTCCCGGTACATCCCGCAGCTCGTGCTCACCGCGATCGCAACGCCGGTCATCGTCGCCGTGATGTGGTGGCAGGACTGGCCGAGCGGCCTCGCGGCGGTCGTGACGCTGCCGCTCATCCCGCTGTTCCTCATCCTCATCGGCATCGCGACCCGCGGTGTGCAGCGCACGCAGCTACAGGTCCTGCACGCGCTCGCGGCACGGTTCGCCGACACCGTGCAGGGTCTCGCCACGCTGCGTCTGTTCGGGCGCGAGCGCCGCGCCGCGGCCCGCATGCGCGAGACCGCCGATCAGTACCGCCATGAGACCATGCGGGTGCTGCGGTACTCGTTCCTCTCCGGCTTCGCGCTCGAGCTGCTCTCGTCGCTCGCGGTGGCGATCATCGCGGTCTCGGTGGGCCTGCGCCTGCTGGGCGGCGAGCTGAGCCTCGGCGTCGGCCTGTTCGTGCTGCTGCTGGCCCCGGAGGCGTTCCTGCCACTCCGCCAGGTCGGGGTGCAGTTCCACGCCGCGGCCGAGGGCGTCGCCGCCACGGAAGACGTGTTCGCGGTCCTGGAATCGGAGCCAGGCGCTCACCGCGCGCGCTTTGCCGCAAATGGGCCGGGAATCGAGCCCTTCGCGCACTTCGAAACAGGGGTGCGGCTGGTCGTCGACGACGTCGCGGTGCGGCACGGGGAGCGGCGGCTGCCGGGGGTGTCGTTCGCGGCGGAGCCGGGGAGCGTCACGCTCCTGGAGGGGCGGAGCGGATCCGGCAAGTCGAGTCTGCTCGCGGCGCTGCGCGGGGCGGCGGAGCACGACGGAACCGTCGTGGCCGAGGGCGCGGCGGATCCGGATCCGACCACCTGGCTCGCCTGGGCCGGCCAGCGTCCCGGGCTCATCCGCGGCACGATCGCCGCGAACGTCGCGCTCGGCGACCCTGCGCCCGACCTCGCGCGGGTGCGGACTGCGCTCGTCGCGGCCGCAGCGCCCGACCTGGACCCGGCGCAGGAGCTCGGCGTGCAGGGAGCAGGGCTCTCGGGAGGCCAGGCGCAGCGTGTCGCCGTGGCCCGTGCCCTGTACCGGCTCGGATCCGGAGCGAGCGTGCTCGCGCTCGACGAGCCGTCGAGCGCCCTCGACGCCGAGACGGAGCGGCGGCTGTGGGCCTCGCTGCGCCGTGCCGCCGACGACGGGGCGACGGTGCTGCTCGTCTCGCACCGGGAATCGGCCCGCGCGATCGCCGACCAGGTGGTACGGATCGGTGTTGCTGCCCAGGTCGCTCTTTCGGCTGCTCCAGGGCATCCGGACGAGCCGAAACTGCGACCCGAGCCCGGCACAGAGCCGAAACTGCGACCCGAGCCCGGGACGGATCCGGATCCGATCCCCGAACTGCCGGCGTCCGTCGGCGGGATCCTCCGCCTCGCGATGCCGCGTGCCCGCCGGTTCCTGCCCGCGATCCTGGCCGGGATCGTCTCGGCGGCGGCCGCGGTCGGCCTGCTGCTCGTGAGCGGCTGGCTCATCGTCACCGCATCGCTCGTCGACAACCTCGTGCCGCTCTCGGTCGCGATCGTCGGCGTGCGCTTCTTCGCCGTGACCCGCGCCGTCACCCGATACCTCGAGCGCCTCGTGGGGCACGACGCCGCGCTCGGCCGGCTCGCGGATCTGCGGGCGGCGGTCGTGCGCCGGCTCACCCCGCTGGCCCCCGCCGGACTCGGATCCACGGACCGCGGCTCGGTGCTCGCCGCCCTCGTCGACGACGTGGAGAACCTGCAGAACCTGCCCCTGCGCGTGGTGCAGCCTCTGCTGACCGGGGGTGTCGTGGCCCTCGTCTCGATCGGCGTCCTGGCCGCGATCGCCCCCTCGGCGGCCCTCGCGCTCGCGGTCTGTCTCGTGATCGCCGTCGCCGGTGCGGTCGTCCTCGGCGGCATCGCCGGAGGCCGGGCGGAACACGCGCTCAGCCGCGACCGCGCCGAGCTGGCCGGAGCCCTCGTCGACGAACTCACCGCGCTCGACGTGCTGCAGGCCTACGGCGCGGAGGCCGTCGCGCGCCGGCGGATCCGGGCCGCCGACGATGCGTTGCGGCGCACGACCACCCGCGCCGCCGTCGCGCAGGCGCTGTCCACCGCGGTCGTGTCGCTCGCGGCGGGCGCCGCCTCGATCTGGGCGCTCGCCGTCGCAGCTCCCGGACAGGTCGGAGGCGCGGTCGACGCGCCCTGGTTCGCTGTCGCCGTGCTGCTGCCGATGGCCGTCTTCGACGTGTTCTCGGCCGTGCCGCAGGCCGCCTCGGCCTGGCGCGGCGTGCGCGCGGGCGCGGAGCGGATCCACGCGCTGCTGCCCTCCGCCCTGCCGGCCGAGGTGCGCGGCGACGAGGGCGAGGGCCGGATCGAGGACGGCGCGCTCCGCCTGCGCGGGGTGACCGCGTCGTGGCCGGGCGTGCGCACTCCTGCCCTGCGCGACCTCGATCTGGATGTCGCGCCGGGCGAGCGGATCCTCGTCACCGGGTCCAGCGGTGCGGGCAAGTCCACGCTCGCCGCCGTCCTCGTGGGCTTCCTGCGCTTCGGCGGCTCGTATCGCGTCGGCGACAGCGACGCAGCGCTGGTGCCGGGCCCGGAGCTGCGCCGCCACGTCGGGCTGTGCGAGCAGGATCCGATGCTCTTCGACGAGGACATCCGGCAGAACCTGCTGTTCGCGCGCGAGACCGCGACCGACGCCGAACTGCTCGCCGTGCTCGACCGCGTCGGTCTCGGCCCCTGGGCGCTCGAGCGCGGCGGGCTCGACGCGCGGGTGGGGGAGCGGGGCGCCCTCGTCTCCGGCGGCCAGGCGCAGCGCATCGCGCTCGCCAGGGCGATCCTGCGCGGATTCCCGGTGCTCGTGCTCGACGAGCCGACGGCGGGGGTGGATCCGGACGCGTCCGACGCGCTGCTGCGCGATCTGCTGGGCGCGACCGGATCCCAGTCCGTCGTCCTGGTCTCGCACGTGGAGCCTCCGGCCGGCACGATCGACAGGACGGTCCGGCTCGATGCCGGGCGGATCCGGCCCGTCGAGGCCTGAGGTGTGGGTCGCAGAGGCGTGACCTGCCGGTCGCCGAGCCGGTGGTTCCGGGCGGCCGGCGCCGGATCTTCGACGTCCGGTCCGCCGAATGCAGGACGTGCTCTCCGAATGCAGGATCAATCCCGCTAACGGCCCCGTTTGCAGGGCGGATCCGCCGCGCCGGCGGGCGCCCATCCTGCAAACGGGCCGGGGGGTCCTGCATTCGGCGGCGCCCCGGCTCGAGACCGGGCCCTTCGTGACGGAGCCCGGGTCAGGCGGCGATTCCCGGCACCTCGTCGAGGCGGCGGTAGACCGGGATCCCTCGACCCTCGGCGATCGCCACGTCCTGATCGGCCCCGCGAGACTCTCCCGGCAGGCGCAGCACGCCGTCGCAGTGCTGCAGCAGCCGCTCGGCAGTCGGGTACATCACCTCGGTCGCGAGGGGATCGCCGGGGCCGGTCGCGCCCGCGCTGGACAGCACGGGCAGCGCGACCCACTCGCCGATCATCGGGATGTGCCCGGCGCGGAAGATCGGCCATGCCGCTTCTTCGAGCCGGGCCAGGTTCTGCGCCATGAGCGCGGGGTCGCCGCCGGTGCCGGACGCGTAGGGGCCGGCGATGAGGATCATGAGTGGCTTCGTCATATCGGGTACAATACAGCAGAAACGTGCACAATTCGGAAGGGCTCGGAATGCTCGCTGCCGTACGCAAGGAGATGTTGCTCGAACGACTGCGCCGCGACGGCCGCCTCGTCGCGAAGGACATCGCCGCAGAGCTGGGGCTGTCGGAGGACAGCATCCGCCGCGATCTGCGCGAGCTCGATGCGGCCGGGCTTGCGGTGCGCGTCTACGGCGGGGCGCTCCCGGCGTCCCCCGCCGTGGTCGACTACGGGCGACGCACGGCCGTGGCCCCCGACAGCAAGGCGCGGGTCGCCGCCGCGGCCGCCGCCCTCATCGAGCCGGGAGCGACGGTGATCCTCGACGGCGGCACCACGGCGCTCGCGATGGTCGCCCGGATCCCTGTCGCGCTGCCGTGCACGGTCATCACGCACAGTCCCACGGTCGCCGCCGCGCTTCTGGACCATGCCGCCGACGTCTTCCTCATCGGCGGGCAGCTCTTCAAGCACTCCGCTGTCGCGTGCGGGGCGGCGGCCGTCGAGGCCGCGCAGCGGATCAGCGCCGACCTGTTCTTCCTCGGCGTCACGGGGGTGCATCCGACGGCGGGGCTGACCACGGGGGATCCCGAGGAGGCGGCGATGAAGCGCGTCCTCGCGTCACGCGCCGCGGAGACGTATGTGCTCGCGAGCGAGGAGAAGATAGGCACGGCCTCCCGGTTCGGGGTCCTGGCGCTGGACGAGGTGGCCGGTGTCGTCACGGATGCGGACCCCGCGGATCCGACCCTCCGCGATCTCGTCGCTGCGGGAGTCCGCCTCATCCCGGCCGGCTGATCGGGAGCCCGCGTTCCGGATCTCGTGTTCGGGATCCTGAGCCCGTTCCGGATTCCGCGGCCCTTGAAGCGCCCGTCGGGGCCAGAGTGGAAGCGGGTTCGAGCACTTCGCCGAGCGCCTCGAACGCGTGACGGCGCGCCTCGATCCGGCGATGCAGCTCCTGCTGTGCGTCGTCGATGACCGCCGGTTCCAGTGGCACCGACGTCACGTCCGAGCGTGCGTGCTCGGCGGCGGGGTGCGCGTCGGCCCGAGGTGCGGAGTGCGACAGGCACGGGATGCAACCGAGCAAGACCGTTCCGGGGAACCGCCCTACGCTTTCAGGCATGACCAACCCCCGCGGAGCGCTGCTGGTCGGCAGCGTGAACTACGACGATGCCGAGACCACGATGCGCACCGCCGCCGAGATTCTCGGGCCGCGACTGCGACGCATCCCCGACGGCGAGGTCGGCGTCCGATTCCACTGGATCATGTTCCAGCCCGATGTGCTCGGGAGCGCTCACGGGATCGAACGGGTCGGTGCCGAGCGGATCCCCTTCGGCGCGGGTCTCGACGCCCGGCCCCTACGGATCGCCGATGGCGTGGATGCGTCCGAGATCGCGCTGCCGCCGCTCGGCTACGCGTCCGCGGCGCTCGAGTCGTACGAGGTCTTCCGCCGGCTGCGCGCCGAGGGGGCGATCGCCGAGGGTGTGCGCTTCCAGGTGTCGCTGCCCACGCCGCTCGCCGTGATCTCGTCGTTCTTCGCGGGCGACGACCGTGCCGCGATCGAGCCGGTCTACACGGCGGCGCTCCTCGGCGAGCTCGAGGAGATCCTGGCCGCGATCCCGCCAGCCGACCTCGCGATCCAGTGGGACGTCGCGAGCGAGCTGGGCATCATCGAGCGCGCCGCCGGCTACGGCAAGGTGATGGAGGCGTGGTGGCCCGGTGACCCGTTCGACGGCCTCGTGGCGCGACTCGCGGCGCTCATCGACGCCGTCCCCTCGGGAGTCGAGGTCGGCGTGCACCTCTGCTACGGCGACGCCGCCGAGAAGCACTTCATCGAGCCGGCCGACGCCGGCACCCTGGTCCGCTACGCGAACGCCGCGGTGGCGGCATCCGAGCGCCCGCTGACCTGGCTGCACCTGCCCGTCCCGATCGAGCGCGATGACGACGCGTACTTCGCCCCGCTCGACGCGCTCGCGCTCGGCGACGGCGTCGAGCTGTACCTCGGCCTCGTGCACCGCGAGGACGGCGCCGAGGGCGCGGAGCGTCGAATCGCCGCAGCTTCCTCGCACGTCGCCGAGTTCGGCGTGGGCACCGAGTGCGGCATCGGACGCGCCCCCGCAGGATCCACCGAGGGCATCCTCCGCACTCACGCCGAGGTCGCCGCCGCCTGGTGATGTGCGCGGCCGGGGTGGGGGTGGGCTGTTCTGGTCTGGGCTGACCTCGCCGATTGCACCGGATCCTCGCGACGGCACGGGATCCTGCTGAGTCCACGGGTACCTGCTGAGTGCAGGGGATCCTGCTGAGTCCACGGGAAGTCGGCGTCGACAAACCGTGCGTTCGACGGGATCCGGTGCGCTCGGCGCGCTACGCAGGCGGCGGGATCTGCTCGGCGTCGACAAGCCGTGCACTCGCGTTGAGTGCACGGGATCCCGCCGACGGCACGGGATCCTGCCGAGCTCACGGGTAGCTTGCGTCGAGAACCCGTGCATTCGACTGGAAGCGTTGATGGCACGGATTCCTGCCGAGCTCACGGGAAGCCGACGTAGATGAGCGGTGAACTCGGCAGGATCCGGTGCGCTCGGAGTGCCGTGGATGCTGCGATCCGGTGCTGGCGACAAGCCGTGCACTCGGCGGGAGAACGTTGAGCGTACGGCATCCTGCCGAGTTCACGGGAAGCCGGCGTCGATAAGCCGTGCGCTCGGCAGCAACCGGTGCGCTCGGCGCTCTAGGCAGGCCGCCGGGCACGCCGCAGAGGCAGCCGGGTCCGACCCGTTCGGCGAGAGCGCGGGCGCGGCACGCCCGGGCGGCGCCGCTCGATTCGCGATCGATCCCGCCGTCGCGTAAGCTATTCCGCGGTGACGTGTCCGAGCGGCCGAAGGTGCAACTCTCGAAAAGTTGTGTAGGGTAACCCCCTACCGTGGGTTCAAATCCCACCGTCACCGCCAGATCAGGGCCCCGACTCTCCTAGAAAACACTGGGAAGTCGGGGCCTCTTTCTTTGCGGCTTTCCCCCGGCTCGGAATTCTCCCACCTTGCAGTCGTCTTGCGGGCACGGTCGCATTCCTTCTAGCGGCCGGCATCTCCCGGGGGCGGAAAGACTGAGTGCTCGTCCGCCGACCTCACGATCGGTGCAGAGTCGACACGCCCCAGATAGAGATCGTTGATCGCTTCGCCAGCGGCGCTGAGATCCTCCGGACGCGGCCCGGAATGCCTCCTCGGCAGTATCGCTCTCACCAGGAACGCCAGTGCGATGACCGCGGCGGGCAGCCAGGACATCCAGATGCCGATCGTGGTCCCGATGGAGGACCAGCCGAGCACCTTTGCCAGCACGAAGGTCACAACGCCGGCCACGATCAGAACGATCGCCACTTTAGCGAGGATTCGCCTGAGCAGATGCTGGTTCATTTCTTCACCCTCCTGCCGTGTAGCTGAACTCCAGTGTGCGTGTCAGCCGGGCGATTCATCAAGGCAACTTTCACCCCTGGCCGGGCGCGCCGTGCTGGCCGCCGTCCGGCAGGGGAGGACGGTGTGCTCCCCAGCTTCTACCGCGGCAGTGACTCCGCCCAGCATCGCCTCGAGTGTCCGCAAGAACTCGTCGGTGCGCTCGGCGAAGGGGCGGAGTATCGAGAGCCTTGGATGTTCGACGGATAGTGAAGACGGTGGCCCGGCGCGTAGTGTGAGCGCGTGGTTGACGACTGGCGGTTGAAGGGACAAGAGTCTTATCTCGCTGGTCGATCGTTGCGTTACGCCCGGTGGACGCCATATCGCCCCGGTTGGGACCATGACCATTGCGACTTCTGCTCTGCAGAGATTTCTGACGGCCACGCAGGCAACGCCGATTTCACTGAGGCGTGGGTGACAGCGGACGACAATTACACGTGGGTGTGCCCGAAATGCTTCGGTGACTTCCGTGTGCGATTCGGTTGGATCGTTCCGGAGGGATGAACTGTCGCTGGGGGGGCGCCTTCTCGCTAAGCCCTGCTCTTTCGCATCCGTCATCGGCGTCCGTGCGCCTGGGATAGTCGAGACCATGACAATGGATACCGACGTCGCCGAAGAGCAATGGATCTACGAGCGTGCAGCCGACGGGTCAGCCAGGTTCGCTCTGGGCACCATTGGGCAGAGCCCTCTGATCTGCTTCGGGATCAACCCGAGCACCGCGGTGCCGGGGGCGCCGGACCCGACGATCAAGCGGCTGATCCGATTCGCTGCAGACAACGGGTTTGACAGCTGGATGATGCTGAACGTCTACCCGCAGATCTCCACGGACCCGCGAGGCCTCGATCGCGAGCACCGCGCGGAGCTGAAGCTCGAGAACGAGCGCAACATCGCTGAGCTCCTCGACGGCCGGCAGGCAATGCTGCTTACGGCGTGGGGCGCTCTGATCGAGACGCGAGGGTATCTGCCGGCTCTACTGCAGGACATCGTCGCGATCACGAAGGCGGCCGGCAGCAGCTGGTTGTCGCTGGGGGAGCCGACGAAGCACGGGCACCCTCGACACCCCCTCTATGTGAAGAGCGACGCGCCGCTGCGTCCGTTCCACGTCGACGAGTACCTTCGACGGCTCGGCTGAGGGCGCTCGCAACGCGATCGCGTGGGTCCTGGTGCGAATGAGAAGTGGCCTCAGCGATCGCAGCAGATGGTGCATTTGACGACACGCGCCGCATCCTTCATATTCATGGGCAGTATGCCTTCTCACGATCACAGCGCCATCGCGCCTGCACGTTTCACGAAGACGCCGACGACTCGACGCCTTCGGCTCGCAGGCTGGCTGATGCTCCTCCAGGGAGCTCTCATGGAGGGCGGCACGTTCCTCGGGTTCGTCGTCCTCGCCACCTTGGGAGTCTCGCAGCAGGCGGTTGGCGAGCATTTCTCGTTCATCGTCCCGTTCTTCCAAGATCACCTGTACCTCATGATGATCATGAGCGGAATCTTCGGCGCGCTCCGCGTGACCGGCGCAATCGGCGTCCTCAAGAACCGCCTCTGGGGCTACGCTCTCTCGCTCATCAACTGCTCCGTCACGCTTGCACTGATGCTGTTCATGCTCCCCGCCGGCATCGTAGATGGACTACTCTCCGGCACCGCACTCGTGCTTCTCTTGATGGCACGATACGGAACCGCGGCAATCACGCCAGCCCCGTCCCGAGATTCATGCGCGTGTAGAGACGCTGCTTGATGTCTCCGTGGACACCGCTGATCTTTCTCCACGCGGTTGCAGCGACTGTCGCGCTCCTGATCGGGGGAGTTCAGCTCTTTCGCCGCAAGGGAGACCGGCCGCACCGACTTCTTGGGCGCATCTGGGTCGTCTCCATGGCGATCGCGCTACTGACTTCGTTCGGGGTTCTGACGATCACGGGCGGCTTCGGCATCCTGCATGGGCTCTCGCTCTTCACCGCCTGCACGATCACCATCGGTGTCGTCCAGGCACGACGCAGCAAGATCCGCTCACACCGTGCGTTCATGATCGGCTCCTACTTCGGGTTGCTGGGCGCCTTCATCGGTGTCGTGGCTGTGCCGACTCGGCGCATCCCAACGCTCGCCGTGCACCAACCGCTCCTGCTTGTGCTTTTTGTCGCGGTGGTCGTGGCGGCAACGGCAGCGACCGCCATCGGCATCGTTCGATTCCGCCGTTAGCCGTCAGCGGGCCGGCGAACAGAAGAACAGGAACGGCCCGGCCCCGCTCAGGCGAGCGCGTCGACGATCGGGCGGAACTTCACCCGGGTCTCCAGCAGCTCCGCCTCGGGGTCGCTGCCGGCGACGATCCCCGCGCCCGCATAGGCGGTGAGCGGAATCGGCGCTCCGGATCCGGATCCGGCCACGTCGAACTGCGCGCACCGCAGCGCGATCGCCCACTCGCCGTTGCCGTGCGCGTCGATCCAGCCCACGGGGCCGGCGTAGCGTCCCCGGTCGAAGGGCTCGAGCTCGCGGATCGCCGCGATCGCGGCATCGGTCGGGGTGCCGGCCACGGCGGCCGTCGGGTGCAGTGCGGCGGCGAGGTCGAGGGCGGAGGCGCCGTCGCTGAGGCGCGCGCGCACATCGGTCGCCAAGTGGAACAGGTTCGGCAGCTCGAGGATGAACGGCCCGCCCTCCGCGTCGAGCGCGGTCGTGTGCGGGGCGAGCGAGGCCACGACGCTGCGCACGGCAAACGCGTGCTCGTCGTTGTCCTTGGGACTGTCGGCGAGTGACGCGGCGGCGCGGGCGTCGGTCACCGCGTCGGCACCGCGCGCGGCCGTGCCGGCCAGCACCCGGGCAGTCACCACGCCGTCCTGCGCGGTGACGAGCGTCTCCGGGCTCGCGCCGATGAGGCCGTCCACGGCGAAGGCCCACGTGTCCGGGTACTCGGTGCTGAGCGCGCGCACCAGACGGCGCAGGTCGGATCCGGCCGGCACCGTGCCGACGAGATCGCGCGCGAGCACGACCTTGCCGTACCTGGCGTCGGCGATCGCGGCGAGCGCCTGGCGCACCGAGGCCTGGTAGCCCTGCGCGGTCTGCGCGCCGGGGCCGAGCGTGCCGGCCCAGTGCGGCCCGAGGGCGGTGGGCGCCGGGATGCCGTCCGCGAGCAGTCCGCCCGCGAATCCAGCGGCGTCGTCGTCGGTCCCATCGCCCGAAACCGCGGGCGCATCGACCGATCCGCCGGCATCGACCGGTCCGCCGGCATCGACCGGTCCGCCGGCATCGACCGATCCGCCGGCATCGACGATCCGCGTGATCCACGTGCGTCCGCCGTGCCGGCCGATCACGGTGCGCGGCACGATGAGCACGCTGTCCGCGGCGGAGGTCTCGTCGAAGACCAGTGCGGCGAACGCGACGAGGCCGGTGCCCGGTAGCCGCACCGCGTCGTCGATGCGCGCGGAGGAGCGGATCCCGTCCCAGGCGCGGCTGAGGGCGGTGGTGCGAGGTTCCCCGCCGGCGGCGACCCGGACGACCGTGGCGGTCTCGGATCCGACCGCGACGATCCCGTCGCCGCGGCGCAGCCATGCTCGCGGATCCACCGGATCCGCGTAGGCGAGCAGGTCGTCGGCGAGGTCGAACTCTCGCGTCTGAACGACCAGGCCGGCACTCACGGATCCAGCCTATTGCGTGCCGGAAGCGCCGCCGTGCCCCGGGAAGCGTCAGGGGTGCGCCATAGAGTGGCACCGTGACCCCAGAGCGCCTCGCCTTCGGAACCGAGATCGTCTTCCAATGGCGAAAGTGGGACGGATCCCCGCACTGGCGTCATGAATGCGTCTACCTCGGAACCGACGAGTGGGGCCACTGGGTGGGCCAGCCCGGCGGATGGGGGAGTGCGCGCCCCGGCCGCTCCTTCACGGCGCACGGCCCCAACGTCACCCTCGTGGCGCCGAGCGGCGACTACGCCCTCACGGTGAACCGCGACCACCCCGAAGGGATGCGGATCTACATCGACCTCGCCTGGGATCTGCGCTCCGCGAACCCTGCGGAACAGGAACATCCTTCAAGGGACTTCGTCGACGCGCCCGCTGGCGCCGCCGAGCACGACGCGCAGTCAGGGGCGGTGCCCGTGCTCTTCACCGGCATCGACATGGACCTCGACGTCGTGCGGATCGAGGGAGAGCGCGGCACCTGGATCGACGACGAGGACGAGTGGGACGAGCATCGCGTGCAGTACGGCTACCCCGCCGACGTGCAGCGGCATCTGGAAGCCCTCGCCGCCGACCTCGAGCAGCGGGTGCGCGCCCAGCTGCCGCCGTTCGACGACGCCACGGCCGACGCGTGGCTGGACCGGCTCGAGGCGCTCGCCCTCCCCCCGCGCACAGAGCGCCCATAGCGCTTCACCATTCCGCGTCGTCCCCGTGAGCGCACGCTATAGGCCGCGCTCACGGGGACGACTCGGAAATAGGGGCGCTCCACGGGGAGACTCTCAAACGCGGGGGCGCTCCACGGGGAGACTCTCAAACGCGGGGGAGCTCCACGGGGAGACTCCGAATGAGAGCCGCGTAGGCTGGACGGGTGAGTGCGAACGAGCAGCCGAACCGCGCAGACCTCGGCAAGGATCCCTCCCGCGTGAGCGGGATGTTCGACCAGGTCGCGGCCGGCTACGACCGCACCAACACCGTGATGACGGTCGGCAACGACGCGCTCTGGCGTGCGGCGACGACCCGCGCCGTCGCGCCCAGGAAGGGCGAGCGGATCCTCGATCTCGGGGCCGGTACCGCCTCGTCCTCTGCCGCGCTCGCGCGGAGCGGCGCAGACGTGGTCGCCGCAGACTTCTCGCCGGGCATGCTCGCCGAGGGGAAGCGACGGCACGGCGACCTTCCGAACCTCAGCTTCGTCGAGGCGGACGCGACCGCCCTCCCGTTCGACGATGACTCCTTCGATGCGGTGACGATGTCGTACAGCCTCCGCAACGTGCAGGATCCGAAGAAGGCCATCGCCGAGCTGTTCCGGGTCACCAAGCCCGGCGGGCGGGTCGTGATCAACGAGTTCTCCACACCGCCGGCCAAGCTGCTGCGCGGCTTCTACAAGCTCTACAACGCGCAGGTGCTGCCGCGCGTGGCCCGTCTGGCCGGCACGAACAGCGAGGCCTACGACTACCTCAACGAGTCGATCAGCGCCTGGCCCGATCAGCGCACGCTCGCGAGCTGGCTGCGCGAGGCGGGCTGGATCGACGTCGCCTGGCGCAATCTGTCCTTCGGGATCGTGGCGCTGCACCGCGCGCGCAAGCCGAAGGCGTGACCCGGCACCGGACACGGTTCGCGCCCAGGTAGGCTGGACGACGTGACTTCGAGCCCCGCCGCCACGGGTTCGCGCCTCGCGAGCCGTCTCGGTTTCAGCGACCGCGTGTTCGTCGGCCCCGCCGCGCGCAAGCTCGCCCGCGAGGTCGAGGCGGGTCTCGACCTGGTCGAAGAGGGACTCGCCGTCGACCTGCGCGTCGCCGACTCGATCGCGGACGCCCCGAGCCGCTACCTCTATGAGGCCGGAGGCAAGCGCGTGCGCCCTGTGCTGTCGCTACTCACGGCGCAGCTCGGCGCCGGAAACGTGCCAGCGGTGATCGACATCGCGAAGGCGCTGGAGATGACGCACCTCGGCTCGCTGTACCACGACGACGTCATGGACGGCGCGGACCGTCGCCGCGGTGTGCCGGCCGCGCAGACCGTGTGGGGCAACAACATCGCGATCCTCACCGGCGACATCCTGTTCTCCCGCGCGAGTCAGCTCATGTCGCGCCACGGCGACCGTGCGATCCGGCTGCAGGCCGACACGTTCGAGCGCCTCGTGCTCGGGCAGATGCACGAGACCGTCGGCCCGCAGGAGGGCGACGACCCTGTCGAGTTCTACATCCAGGTGCTCGCCGACAAGACCGGATCTCTCATCGCCGCATCCACGCAGGCCGGGGCGATCTTCTCCGGCGCGCCCGCCGAGTACGAGGAGCCGCTGCGCAACTACGGCGAGAAGGTCGGCGTGGCCTTCCAGCTGCTCGACGACGTGATCGACCTCTCCGCGAAGCCCGAGGACACCGGCAAGGTGCCGGGGACGGACCTGCGCGCGGGCGTCCCGACCATGCCCTCCCTGCTGCTCAGCGTCGAGACGGATCCGGAATCCAGAGCTCTCGCTGCGGAGATCGACGCCGGCGTGCAGCGGATCGCCGAGGGCGAGGATCCGGCGATCCTCGACGACGCCCTCGCCCGCCTCCGCGACCACGTTGTCACCCGGAAGACCCTCGACCTCGCCCGCAGCTGGACCCAGGGCGCGATCGACGAGCTCGCCGTGCTGCCCAAGGGGCCCGTGCGCGAGGCGCTGACCCGGTTCGCGGAGTCGCTCGCGGACCGCAGCAGCTGACGTCCTGCTGCCGAAAGGAACCACCATGACCAAGCTCAGGCTTGCCATCGTCGGAGCCGGCCCCGCCGGCATCTACGCCGCCGACCTCCTGTTGAAGGCCGAGCGGCGCTTCGACGTCTCCATCGACCTCTTCGAACAGCTGCCCGCGCCCTACGGCCTGGTCCGCTACGGCGTCGCGCCAGACCACCCGCGCATCAAGGGCATCATCACGGCCCTGCGCGACGTGCTGGACCGCGGCGACATCCGCCTGTTCGGCAACGTGAACTTCGGCACAGACATCACGCTCGAGGATCTGAAGCGGCACTACAACGCGGTGATCTTCGCGACCGGCGCCCGGCGCGACACCGGCATGGACATCCCGGGGATCGACGCCGTCGGATGCTACGGCGCCGCCGATTACGTGAGCTGGTTCGACGGGCACCCCGACGTGCCGCGCGAGTGGCCGCTGGACGCCGCCTCCGTGGCCGTCATCGGCAACGGCAACGTGGCGCTCGACGTGTCGCGCATGCTCGCCAAGCACGCCGAGGACCTGCTGGTCACGGAGGTGCCGGCGAACGTCTACGAGGGCATGAAGGCCAGTGCCGTCACCGATGTGCACGTGTTCGGCCGCCGGGGACCCGCGCAGGTGAAGTTCACTCCGCTCGAGCTGCGCGAGCTCGGCGAGCTGCGCGACGTCGACATGGTCGTCTACGACGAGGACTTCGACTACGACGACGCGTCCCGCGACGCGATCGCCAGCAACAAGCAGGTCATGGTCATCGACCGGGTGCTGCAGGCCTGGCGCAAGCGGGACTCGGTGAACAACGCCGGGGGGTCCGCGTCGCGTCGTCTGCATCTGCACTTCTGGGCGCGCCCCGTGGAGGTCCGCTCCGATGAGAACGGCCGGGTCGCCGCCCTCGTCTACGAGCGCACGAAGCCGGACGGCACGGGTGGCGCGGTCGGCACGGGAGAGCTGCGCGAGGTGCCGATCCAGGCGCTGTACCGCGCGGTCGGCTACTTCGGCTCGCCGCTGGACGGCGTGCCGTTCGACAAGAAGCACGGGGTGATCCCGAACCGCGAGGGCCAGGTGCTCGCGAAGGACTCCAACCAGCGGGTGCCGGGCATCTACGCCACGGGCTGGATCAAGCGCGGTCCGGTCGGCCTCATCGGGCACACCAAGTCGGACGCGATGGAGACGATCCGTCACGTGATCAACGACCAGGGCTCGTGGTGGCAGCCGGAGGATCCGTCCGAAGAGGCGATCCCCGCACTGCTCGCCGAGCGCGGCGTGCGCTGGACCGACCTCGACGGCTGGCACCGGCTGGACGAGCACGAGATGGCGCTCGGCGCTCCCGAGGAGCGCGTCCGCATCAAGCTCGTGCCCCGCGAGGACATGGTCCGCGTCTCGCGCGGGGAGTGACGCCCCCGGCCGAACCCGGTCCCTGAGCGAGCGGAAACCGGTCCCTGAGCGACCCGAACCCGGTCCCTGAGCGAGCCGAAGGCGAGACGAAGGGCGTCCGGGGCACCGTGAGCACCCCGGGGCAACCCGGATACCCTGGACCCATGAGCCGCTCCGACCCCGCCGCGTGGACGGCTGACGTGCTCGGCGACGAGTTCGAGCAGCTCACGCTGCCGCTCGGATCCGACGACGAGGGAGAGGTCGTCGCGACCCTGGTGCGAGCGCTGCCGCAGCGCACCGCATGGCAGCGGCTGTTCGGAGACGGCCGGCAGCTCGCTGACACCGATGTGCTGTACGTGCACGGCTGGTCGGACTACTTCTTCCAGAAGCGGCTGGCACGGTTCTGGACCGGCCGCGGCGCCCGGTTCTTCGCCCTGGATCTGCGCAAGTACGGACGGAGCCTGCGCGAGTACCAGACCCCGGGCTACATCGGGAGCCTCGCCGACTACGACCAGGACATCGCGGCGGCGCTCGCCGCCATGCAGGCGGGCTCCGATGCGGTCGGTCGCAGGCTGGTGCTGCTCGGCCACTCCACGGGAGGGTTGATCCTGAGCCTGTGGGCCGCACGGAACCCCGGCGTCGCCTCGGCGGTGATCCTGAACAGCCCGTGGCTGGAGTTCCAGCTGTCGCGCTTCACGCGCGAGACGATCACACCGCTCGTGGGGCTGCGCGCCAAGTACCGTCCGCTCGACCGGGCCCCGCAGGTCGACCTCGGCTACTACACCCGGGCCCAGCAGGAGGCCGCCGACGGGGCGGATCCCATGGACGTGAACCTCGCCTGGCGGCCGGCGCAGACGATGGCCGTGCACGCCGGGTGGCTGCACGCGATCCTGGCCGGGCATGCGACGATCGCCGCGGGTATCGCGATCGGCGTTCCGGTGTGCGTGCTGCTCTCGGCGCGCAGCGCCGTGCCGACGGCCTGGTCGGATGACCTCACCCGCGCGGACAGCGTGCTGGTCGTCGACGACATCGCCCGCGCCGCGCTGAAGCTCGGCCCCTCGGTCACGATCGAGCGCATCGACGGCGCCCTGCACGACGTGTTCCTGTCCCGGCATGAGGCCCGCGAGGAGGCCTACGCCCGGCTCGGGCACTGGGTCGACGGCTGGGCCGCCGCGGATCGTGCCGCCCGGCGCACGTCGCCGGCCTGACCGCCCGCCCGGATCCGGATCCGGATCCGCCCGGAATCACTCCACGAGGTGCATGGCGCGCATGAGATGCTCCGCGGAGTGCCCGTCGCCGGCGAGGATCGCCTCGGCCAGGGCGGCGTGACGTGCGCGCATGACGTCGCGCTGCGAGGCGTCGACGGACCACGGTCGCAGGTTGCGGGACAGCGGCATGCTCGTCTCGTCCAGGACGGAGCTGAGGATCTCGTTGTCGCACCGCTCGGCCAGATAGTGCAGGAGCGCCCAGCGCTCCGCCGAGAGCGCGGCCGGATCGTCGAGGCCGTCGTCGAGGGCGCGAGCCAGGGCCGCTGCCTCCTCGCGCTCGGCGGCGCTCAGCCGAGGTACGGCGATCGCCGCGACCGCCCCGCCGACGTAGCCCGCGTACTCCAGGGTCTTCGCCGTGAGCTCGGGCGGAACCTCTGTCACCTGCGTGTACCGGCTCGGATACATCTCGACCAGGCCGACCCGCTCGAGTCGCTGCAGCGCCTCGCGGATCGGCATTCGCGAGACGCCGAACTTCTCGGCCAGATCCGCATCCCGGATGCGCGATCCCGCCGGCAGCGTGCCGTCGATGATCGACGCACCGACCTGCTGATACACCTCTTCCGCGAGGAGCTGTTTCGTCGCCCCCAGCGGCGACCGTACTACGCCAGTCAACGGACCGCGTTCGCCCATCACTACCCCCAAGTAGTTACCCCAGAACAGCACTATCTCACTGGGAGAGGGCAAACCCAAATACCGGTATCGAAGTGATGAACGAGCCGTGCATTCCGCGACATCGAGCGGTGTTTCCGCGACGTTCCGGCCGGGCGGGACCGGAACAGCGCTCGGGGGGAGGCGAGGGTCAGCTGCGCCGGCGGGTGAGGTGCACGGCGACGTCGTCGCCCTCCGCCTTGCCGATCGCCCGGCGGATCGCGCTCGAGACCGGCAGCTTGTGCGTGCCATCGCCCAGGGCCATGAAGGCGCCGTCGAACGGGTGCCCGTCGACGGTTCCGGACACCTTCACGAGCCCTCGGGTGCCGAAGATCGTCGCCGAGTCCRGCAGCTGCACGCAGATCCAGGTGTCGCCCTCGCGGACGCGCCCGAGCGTGGCGGTGAAGGCGATGTCCACAGGCCCGATCGTGCTCATGACGCGATCCTCCCATCAGCGCCGGGATCCGCCGCAGGATCCACGCCCGTGATCGAGAACGCGTTGCCGTCCGGGTCGCGGAACGCGAACATCGCCGGCACCCCTGGCCACCGCAGGATCTCGTCGACCTCGATGCCCTCGGCGAGCATCGCGGCGTGGGCGGCGTCGACGTCGTCCGAGGTGAACCGGATCCCGATCGGTCCGCGGTGGACGTCCGGATCCGCCGGCTCCAGCGTGAGGATCACGTTCCCTCGCCCGGGGGCCAGCTCGATCCAGCGGCCGTTCGGTATGGGCGCGTCGCGCAGGACCGCGAAGCCGAGCCGACGATAGAAGCGCAGGGCGTCGTCCTGGTCGTTCACCGGGATGCTGACGGTGCGGACTCCGGTGATGTGCGTGCTGTCCATGAGTGTCCCTTTCCGGATCGGAGGTTCCGTTCAGAAGGGTGACGATCGAGGAGGCGCGCGATCGACATGCCGCCGACGCGAATCGCCCTGCCTCTCCGAAGAGAAGCAGCGGCGATTCGCGTCGCTCGGGCGCCCTAGGGCTGCGACATCGTCTCGATGACGCGCTTGGCGTTCACGAGTTGCGAGACCTCGTCCGCCATGGTCGTGCGGATCGTTCTGGTCATCAGGCGCATGAGCCCCGTCGGCTCGGCCATGAGCGCGAACGTCACGACGGACGACGACCCGCTCCTGAGGATCGAGTACACACCACGAGGCCGAAGCGGGCCTGCGGTCACTTCGAACTCGATCCGTCCCGGCCTCTCCGCGTGCACGATCCGGTAATCCCCCCGAACGGTGCGTCCGCCCGGGCCGGCGAGTGTCTGCTCGTACTCCGCGCCGGTCTGGCCGGCCGTGCCGGTACGGAGGCTGATCGACCGGATCGCTGAGCGCCACAGCGGGCCGTTCAGGCCGTCCGCGAGGAAGTCGTAGACGACGAGCGGAGGTTGTTCGATCCGTATCGTGCGATCGGCGCTCAGTACCGCGTTCAGTTCATCCCCGGGGTCGCGAGCAGCTCGAGGGCCTCGATCGTGCCACCCCAGGCAAGGTGGGGGTGCCCCTCGAACAGCGCCTTCAGCGCGTCGAGGGTGTCGGCCTGCATGATCGAGTACCCGCCGATGAACGTCGTCGCGCCGGGATCCGCTCCATCGACGGTCTGCGTCGGGGCGCCCAGGTCGATGATCGCATCGCCCGCGCGGCCGGCCCACTCCATCCATGCCTTCATGCCTTCAGCGGCTTGCTCCGCATCCGGGTTCTGCATCTGCTCGGCGGCCGAAACGTTCGACCGGTACAGCACCAGGTACTTGCTCATGATTGTCTCCCCAAACGTGCTCACCGCACGGTCCATCCGTGGCCGGCGACAACGTCCCCACCACGGATCGTGCGTGAGAATTCTATGAACTGGCTCTGTACGCGCGCGCGGATGGCTCCGCCGCTGAAACATGCGCCCGACCGGCGTAATGGAACGGGAGAGATCGCGTCTGAGTGCTGTGGAGGGGAATGCTCTCCGGTCGAGCGCGCGGAGCACGGGGAGAGCAGCATGACGGTACTGGAAGAGGTCGAGGCACTCGGGGGCGGTCGGCGCTCGGGGTCGACGGATCCGTCGTTCGCGGTGCAGACGATCCTCGCGACCGCGGCCATCATCGGCGTCAACCTGATCGGTGCGGGCGTCGTCGCGCTCGCCGTGGTCGGCGGAGGAGGGCTTGTCGGTCAGCTGTTCGGCCCCAGCCTGGTCGCTCTGGGGCGAGCGCTCGGGCTGAGCTAGGCGGCGGGCAGCCGGCGAAGCAGCGCGATGCCGTCAGGACGCAGCGGCCACTGCAGTGTCCTTTACCGGAAGTTGATGAACTGCAGATCGAGATCCAGGTCGGATCCCTTGAGCAGCGCGATCACGGTCTGCAGGTCGTCACGGCTCTTGGACTGCACGCGCAGCTCGTCGCCCTGGATCTGCGACTTCACGGACTTCGGGCCCTCGTCGCGGATGATCTTGCCGATCTTCTTCGCGTTCTCGGAGCTGATGCCCTCCTTGAGGGTCGACTCCAGGCGGAACTCCTTGCCGCTCGCGGCGGGCTCGCCGGACTCCAGGCTCTTGAGCGAGATACCGCGCTTGATGAGCTTGGTCTGGAACACGTCCAGCACCGCCCGCACACGCTCGTCCGTGTTCGCCAGGATCACGATCTTCTCGCCGCTCCACGCGATCGACGCGCCGACCCCCTTGAAGTCGTAGCGCTGCTCGATCTCCTTGCGGGCCTGGTTGAGGGCGTTGTCCGCCTCCTGGCGATCCACCTTGGACACGATGTCGAATGAGCTGTCAGCCATACAGGCAGTGTATCGAGCGGGGCAGTCAGGCGGTCTCGTGCACGGCGCCGCCCGGGCGCGCCGTCGAAGAACGGACCACGAACCGCGGGGTGAGCGTGCGGTGCTCGGGCTCCGCGCCCGGGTTGTCGAGCTGGGCGAGCAGCAGATGCGCGGCGAGACGGCCCTGGCCGGCAGGATCCTGCGCGAGGGTGGTCAGCCCGAAGAACGCAGAGAGCTTGTGGTCGTCGATGCCGACGACGGACAGGTCGTCAGGGACGCGCAGGCCCAGGTCGCGTGCGGCGAGCATGCAGCCGATCCCGATCTCGTCGCTCGCGGCGAAGATCGCGGTCGGCCGGTCGTGCGCGAGCAGCGCTTTGGCGGCCGCGTACCCGGAGGGGATGTCGAAGTCCGCCTCCCAGAACCCGGTCTCCTCGACCTGGAGCCCCGCCGCCCGCATCGCCGACAGCCAGCCGTCGTACCGCGCGTCGCCGAGCTGGAACGCGCTCGCGATCGTCCGCCCCGCCCCGACGTAGGCGATCCGAGTGTGCCCGAGCGAGAGCAGGTGCTCGGTGGCGAGGGTCGCCATCCGTGCGTTGTCGACGTCGACCGCGGTCGCGCCCTCGATGTATCCGCCGATGCTGACCACGGGCTTGCCGAGCGCCCGCAGCGCGCGGACCTCGTCGGGCGTCAGCTCGATGCTCGCGGCGATCAGGCCGTCGATGCTCGCGCGGCGCAGCGAACTGGCGAACACCTGGTCGCGCTGGGAGTCATTGCCCTGCAGGTCGTACAGGGTCACGTCGTACCCCTGGCTGAGCAGCACGGACTCGATGCCCGTGAGCAGGTCGGTGAAGAACCAGCGGTCGATGAACGGCACCATGAAGCCGATCTGCCGGGTGCGCCCCGAGGCGAGCCCGGAGGCGTTCGACGAGATCACGTAGCCGAGCTCCGCCGCCGCAGCCAGGACTTTCTCCCGCGTCGCGGGCGAAGCGGTCTTCCCGTTCAGGGCGCGCGAGACCGTGGCGGTGGAAACGCCGGCGAGACGCGCCACATCGGCGATGTCAGCCACGAGGCCTCCTGGGGAGTCGGGTCAAGGAAGGGTACCGGTCCCACCCGGCGGGCGTTGGCCGCAGGAGAGATCTGTGGTGTTCGTTCGGATCATTGTTGTAAACGCTTCCGTGCGGTGCAAGTCAGAGTCGTTTCCGCCTGCACGCCAATGGAGACAAGGGATCGTCGCGGCTCTGATGGCGGGGGGAGGCGTGAGTGAGGGTTGCGCGATCGGGATCGGATCCGCATACTGTAAACGCTTGCGTTCTGGCAGGCGGGGCGCGCGCCGATCCGGCGCACGATCGGAGCCGATCGCGCTCCCACATAGCACCGAGAGAGGTACACCGATGAAGGTGAACAGGAAGAGCGTCGTCGCGTTCGGCGCACTCCTCGTGGCCGGCGCACTGGCGCTGACCGGCTGCGGCGGCAGCGGCAGCGGCAGCGGCAACGGATCGTCCGCGGGCGGCGACAAGACCACGAGCTCGCTCACGGTCTGGGTCGACTCCAACCGCGCGGCCGCGATGAAGCAGGTCGCCGCCGACTTCAAGAAGGACAAGGGCATCACCATCAACCTGGTGGTCAAGGACTTCGGCAAGATCCGCGACGACTTCACCGCCCAGGTCCCCACCGGGAAGGGCCCCGACATCACGATCGGCGCGCACGACTGGATCGGGTCCTTCGTCAAGGACGGCCTGGTCGCCCCGATCGAGCTGGGCGACTCCGCGTCGAAGTTCGAGAAGGTCGCGATCTCGGCCGTCACCTACGACAGCAAGGTCTACGGCCTGCCCTACGCGATCGAGAACATCGCAATCCTGCGCAACACCGCCCTCGCGGACGCCACCCCCGCCACCTACGAGGAGATGATCGCGAAGGGCAAGGCCGCGGGCACCAAGTACCCGTTCCTGATCGGACTCGACGCCGCGACGGGCGACGCGTACCACACCTACCCCTTCGAGACGTCCTTCGGCGGCCAGGTCTTCGCGCAGAACACGGACGGCAGCTACGACGCCAAGAAGCTCACGATCGGCGATGAGTCGGGTCAGAAGTTCGCCGCCTGGCTGGGCGCGCAGGGCGCGGCCGGCATCTTCAACCCCGGTCTGACCGGAGACCTCGCCAAGGCCGCGTTCAACGCGGGCGAGGCCCCGTACTTCATCAGCGGGCCGTGGAACCTGCCCGACGCCGAGAAGGCCGGCATCAAGGTCTCCGTCGACCCCATCCCGAGCGCCGGCGGCCAGGAGGCCCGTCCGTTCGCCGGCGTGCAGGCGTTCTTCGTGAACGCGAAGTCGAAGAACACCCTCGCCGCCAACGAGTTCCTGGTGAACTACCTCGCCACCCCCGCCGTGCAGACCGCGCTGTACAAGGCCGGAGGACGTCCGCCGGCACTGACCGAGTCGTTCCAGGCCGCGCAGTCCGACCCGGCCGTGGCCGGTTTCGCCAAGGTCGGCGCGAACGCCGTGCCGATGCCCTCGGTGCCCGAGATGGGCTCCGTGTGGGACGACTGGGGCAAGTCCGAGGTCGCGATCATCAAGGGCGCGGACCCGGCGAGCACCTGGACCACCATGGCCCAGGCGATCCAGACGAAGATCGGCTGACCCGGTCCAGAACCCGGTGCGGGGAGGCGCGCGATCGCGCCGCCTCCCCGCACCACCGCCCGCGGACGACGTTGTGAAGGGGTCGAGATGACGGGTCCTGCCGTGCAGGAGAAGACGGCCGTGTCCGCCGAGGACAGGGCCAGGAGCCGCCGCCAGCGCCGCGCCGCGGCCTATGCCGAGGCCGCATCGGCCGGCTGGAAGGTGTGGCTGGTCAAGATCGTCGCGCTCGCGGTGATCGACGCCCTCGCGCTGTACGCCGTGTTCGCGCTCGCCGTGAACGCGCAGTGGACCCCGGCCGTGGTGGTCGCCGTCGGCGTCCTCGCGATCAACGCGGTCTACCTCATCCCCGGTCTCCTGCCCGCGAAGTACCTCACGCCGGGCCTCGTATTCCTGCTGATCTTCCAGATCTTCGTGGTGCTCTACTCCGGATACGTCGCCTTCACCAATTACGGATCCGGGCACAACTCCACCAAGGACGACGCGGTCCAGGCGCTGCTGCTGCAGTCGCAGACCCGCGTCGCCGACTCTCCGACGTTCTCCGTGAAGGTCCTCGAGAAGGACGGGAAGTTCTTCTTCCTCACCACCGAGCCCGGCAGCGCCGCGCCGCTCATCGGCGGTGCCGATCGCCCGCTCTCCACCGAGCCCGGCATCACCGCCGACGGAGCGCCCGGCTTCACGACCCTCGACTTCCCGAGCGTGATCGCCCACCAGGACGACATCGCCGCCCTCGCCGTGCCGCTCTCGCACGATCTGAACGAGGGCTATCTCAAGACCACCGACGGATCCAAGGCGTACCTGTTCACCTCGACGCTGAGGTGGGATCCGAAGGCCGACACGATGACCGACACCAAGACCGGGGTCGTCTACAGCGACACCGGTCATGGTGCATTCACCGCGAAGGACGGCAAGGCACTGCTGCCCGGCTGGCAGGTCTGGGTCGGCATGGACAACTTCGTCCGCGCCTTCTCGGACCAGTCCATCCGCGGCCCGTTCTTCGCCGTGCTGGTGTGGACGTTCGCATTCGCGATCCTCTCGGTCGCGACGACGTTCATCCTCGGCCTCTTCCTGGCGATCGTGTTCAACGATCCGAAGATGCGCAGCCGCAAGTACTACCGGCTGATCATGATCCTGCCGTACGCGTTCCCCGCGTTCCTGTCCGCGCTGGTCTGGGCAGGTCTGTTCAACAAGGACTTCGGCTTCATCAATCAGGTGGTGCTCGGCGGCGCATCCATCCCGTGGCTCACGGATCCGTGGCTCGCCAAGGGGGCGATCCTCATCGCGAACCTGTGGCTCGGCTTCCCGTACATGTTCCTCGTGACCACCGGTGCGCTGCAGTCGTTGCCCGATGATGTCGTCGAGGCCGCGCGAGTGGACGGGGCGAGCGTGTGGCAGACGTTCCGGCTCATCAAGTTCCCGCTGCTGCTCGTGGCGGTGGCTCCGCTGCTCATCGCGTCGTTCGCCTTCAACTTCAACAATTTCGGGCTCATCTTCCTGCTCACGAACGGCGGCCCGCAGTTCACCGGCGCGAGCATCAACGTGGGATCCACGGATCTGCTCATCTCGATGGTCTACAAGGTCGCCTTCGTCGGCTCCGAGCGGGACTACGGCCTCGCCAGCGCCTTCTCGATCATCATCTTCGTGCTCGTCGCCGCGATCTCCCTGATCGGATTCCGGCAGACCAAGGTGCTGGAGGATCTGAACTGACATGACCGACATCGCATCGACCTCCTCGCCGACCGCGACCTCGGCGCTGCTCGCCGCTCCGGCGCCGCGCGCCCGTCGTCCGTTCGGCCGCTGGTTCCGGGAGACCGGCTGGCGCCACATCATCGGCATCGTGATGCTCGTGTTCGCCGGCTTCCCGCTGGTGTACGTGCTGTCCGCCTCGCTGAACCCCGGCGGCACGCTGCTCAGCACGAACGGACTGTTCTCGAAGATCAGCCTGGACAACTACGTGCAGCTGTTCCAGGATCCGTCCCGCCCCTACGGCGCCTGGTTCCTGAACACGATCTTCATCGGCGTGCTCGCCTCGGTGTCCAGCGTGTTCCTGTGTGCGCTCGCTGCATATGCCTTCTCGCGCATGCGCTTCCGCGGACGCCGCACGGGGCTCATGACCCTGCTGCTCGTGCAGATGTTCCCGCAGCTGCTGGCGATCGTGGCGATCTTCCTGCTCATGTCGGCGATCGGCGACATCTTCCCGGCGCTCGGCCTGAACTCGCAGATCGGCCTGATCCTCGTATATCTCGGCGGCGCGCTGGGTGCGAACACATTCCTGATGTACGGCTTCTTCAACACGATCCCCGCGTCGATCGACGAGGCGGCGAAGATCGATGGGGCGGGTCACGCGCGGATCTTCTTCACGATCACCCTGCGCCTGGTCGCGCCCATCCTCGCGGTGGTCGGGCTGCTCGCGTTCATCGGCATCACGGGCGACTTCCTGATCGCATCCACCGTGCTGATCTCCCCGGAGAAGCAGACGCTCGCGGTCGGCCTCTACCAGTACGTCTCGACCGACGCGAAGAACTATGCGGTGTTCGCGGCGGGTGCCGTGCTGGCGGCGATCCTGCCGATGATCCTGTTCCTCTCGCTGCAGAAGTACATCGTCGGCGGGCTCACCGCCGGTAGCGTGAAGTAGCGATCCTCGAACCACAACTCAAGGGCTCTGTCACGGCACCGGTCGTGCAACCACGTCGACTCCCGGCGGGCTGCCGCCGCACCCGGAAAGGCCTGACATGACCGCTCTCCTCCCGCACCACGACGGATCCCCGCTGCACGTCTCCGACGACGCCCCCGCCCTCGGCGACGTCGTCCGAGTGCGACTGCGCGTGCCCGCCGGCTACGGTCCGCTCGCGGCCGTCCGCACCCGCTCCAACCCCGACCACGAGCCCGAGTGGACCGACGCCGAGCGGATCGGCGGCGCCGACGGCTGGGACTGGTGGGAGGCGCCGGTCACCGTCCGCAACCCGCGGCACGGGTATCGCTTCCTGCTGCAGCACGAGGACGGCCGGATCGAGTGGCTGAACCAGACCGGCCTCCACGGTCTGGAGACGCTCGACGCCGAGGACTTCGCACTCGTGGCCGAGCCCGCGCCTCCCGCCTGGCTGCACGAGTCGGTGATGTACCAGGTGTTCCCCGATCGCTTCGCCCGTTCCGCGCAGGCCGACGAGCACCCGACCCCGGACTGGGCGATCCCCGCGGACTGGGACACGCCCGTCGACCCTGTCATGCCCGGCCGCGCGCACCAGTTCTACGGGGGAGACCTCCCCGGTATCACAGAGCACCTGGACCACCTCGTCGAACTCGGCGTCAACCTGCTGTACCTGACGCCGGTGTTCCCCGCCGCGTCCAATCACCGCTACGACGCCTCGAGCTTCCTCCGCGTCGACCCGCTGCTGGGCGGTGACGAGGCATATGCGCGCCTCATCCAGGAGGCGCATGCCCGCGGTATCAAGGTGATCGGCGACCTGACCAGCAACCACTCGGGCGACCGCCACGAGTGGTTCCGCGCGGCGTTCGGGAATCCCGGAGCCCCCGAGGAGGGGTTCTACTACTTCACGAACGACGACAACACCGAGTACGAGTGCTGGCTGGGCGCGCGGAGCCTGCCCAAGTTCGACTGGGCCAGCGAGGAACTGCGCGAACGCTTCATCACGGGCGAGGATTCGGCCGTGGCGCGGTGGCTCAAGCCCCCCTACGGCGCGGACGGCTGGCGCGTCGACGTCGCGAACATGACGGGGCGCCTCGGGTCCATCGACCTGAACGCCGACGTGCGGCGGCTGCTGCGCGACACGGTGCGGGCGATCAACCCGGACGCGATCCTGCTCGGGGAGTCGACGAACGACGCCACGAGCGACCTGCAGGGCGACGGGTGGGACGGCGCGATGACGTACCCGTCGTTCACCCGCCCGGTGTGGGCCTGGCTCAGCGAGCCGAACGGGGAGCCGTATCTCACCGCGGAGGGGGAGGAGCGCACCGAGAGCTGGTTCTTCGGCATGCAGACCGGAGGGATCCCGCGCTACACGGCGCGCGACGTCGTCGACTCGATGGCCCGGTTCACCGGAGGGATCCCCTGGCGGGTGCGGCTCGGCAACATGCAGCCGCTGGACACGCACGACACCGCACGGTTCGCCACGAACGCCGCGCCCGGCACCGTGCCGGTCGCCGTCGGGCTCTCGATGACGCTGCCGGGCCTGCCCGTGGTGTTCGCCGGCGACGAGTTCGGGCTGACCGGCGTGGACGGCGAGGCCAGCCGCACGCCGATCCCGTGGGGGTCCGAGGGACAGCCGGAGACCGCGGAGCGGATCGCGCTCTACCGCGATCTCGTCCAATTGCGCCGCGCGCATCCCGTGCTCGGCACGGGCGGGCTGCGCTGGCTCCACGTCGACGACGAGTGCCTCGTGTTCGTGCGGGAGTCGGCATCCGAGACCGTCCTGGTGCTCGCGGCCCGCGGAGACGTCGACATCGAACTTCCGCCCGGGGCGCTGCCCGGGGCGACGGCCGCCGAGGCCCTGTTCGGCGATGCGATGTTCGCGGTGGCCGAGGGCGGCGCCGTCGCGCTCGCCGCGGAGGGGCCGGCGTTCGCCGCGTGGGCGCTGCCCGGCGTGGTCGCCCCCGACGCCGCCTGAGCGCTCCGGCAGGGTACCCCGACGCCCGCTGAGGGCGCCGGGGAAGACTCTCCGCCGCGCGCCGCCCGTGCCAGGGTGCTCCGCGCTCGTACCCTCGGGGTATGGCACGGATCGGGGGGCGCAACACCGGGATCGCGTGGCTCGCCGGCGTCGTCTGCGCCGGGGTCATCGCGGGGCTCGTGTATCTCGCCGCGCCCATGGGGCCGGTGATGGTGAACTACCTCACCGGGCTGCTGCGATAGCGACGCGGATCCGCCCGTGAAGCGGATCCGGATCAGGCATCCGCACTTTTCCGGCAGGTCTCCGCGACGGTGTCCCACCTCGGAGATAACCTCGGATCACCGTATCCGTATGGAGGAGCTCATATGAGTGACCACGAGGTTTCGAAGCCGGCGCCGGCGCACGACGTCGACGACGCCGTGGCCGCCGCGCCCGAGACCGACGCCCAGAGCGTCGACACCCCGGCCGCGCCCGCGGAGACCGCCGACGTGCAGCCGGCCCCGGCCGAAGCCGCCGAGACGCAGGCTCCGGCCGCCGACGCGGCGTCCCAGGGCGCCGTCGAGGAC
>NZ_JBFTMT010000027.1:0-28402 GCF_056397105.1 Microbacterium sp. 05N427 | reverse complement strand
CTCCCGAGATGTTCAACGTCAGGGAGTTCAGCGGCGGCACGGCGGATCCCGCGTTGTACGCGAGCTCGAATCCGGTGATCCCGACGAAGCAGGTCACCGTCTGCGTCGCCGTCAGCGTCACCGAAGTCGCGGTACGGCTGGCGACGGCCCACACGTTGCCCGCCGAGATCACGGTGCTCCCGGCGAGGGAGAAGGCCGGATCGCTGTTGTCGAAGGTGACGGTGGCGACCAGGTTGAACGGGGTCGAGAAGCTGTCGCTGGGGAAGCATGCCTCGACACGCGACGAGGACGCCGACAGCACGCCGTCCTTCACGTTCGGCGAGGACTCGACGAGCGATCCGACGCTCGTCGGACTGGTGGCGCTCGCCGCGGCCATCGGCGCGGCGGCGGCGACGGCGATGACGGGCACCGACCATGCTGCGCCCTTGATCACGGTACGGCGCGAGAGGCCGCTCTTGACGTCGGTCATGATGTTGCACTCCAGATATCGGTTGAGCCCACGGCTCGGAAACCGAGATCGCGCACGTCTCAGGGTCGACGCGCGCGACGGAGACGCCACGCGTCCAGCACCCAGAAACTCCCCAGAGCTTTCCCCATCGTCCCCACAGCGCGTCCCGGCGCTGCCCCACGAGCGAAGGTATACGATCCTGGCGAATAATGCAAACCATACGAACAAACCATCCGACGGGTCAATCCCTCGACGTTTCGACAGTTGTTTCACCCAGTTCAGAGGGCTATATGTGGCATATCACCACGACTCCCCTACGGTTGCGGTCGACGATCCTGGCCGGCGTCGCGGCTCCGGTCCTCAGCACGGCGGAGGACATCGCCGCGTTCGTTCTGAGTGCCGCCGCGATCATCGTGCCCGTCGTCGCGACGATCCTTCTGCTCGGCCTGATCGTCGCGATCGTCGTCGTGGTGCGGCGGCGATCACGGCGCCGCCGAGCGCGCGCGGTCGCCGAGTAGCCCTCAGCCCTCGCGGGTCCAGACGTACGGGGTGGTGGTCGTGAACCTGCGCATCCCGGAGCGCTCCAGGATCGGACGCGAGAACTCCGTCGAATCGGAGTGCAGATACCGCAGCCCCCGGCCGAGCGCGGCCTGTGCCCGCTTCGCCGTCAGCGCGCGGTACACGCCGCGACCGCGCCATTCCGGGACCGTCGCGCCGCCCCACACCCCCGCGAACTCGGTGCCTGCGACGGGCTCGAGGCGCCCCGCGCTGATCATGCGCCCCTCTGCCTCCGCGACCCAGAGCACGATGTCATCGCCGGCCACGACACGGGCGATGGTGCGCTGCGCCCTCTGGTCACCGTCGCCGTGGCCGAACACGTCCGCCTGCATCCGCTCCATCACCACGATGTCGGCCTCGTCGCGGATCTCGCGCAGCACGACGCCCTCGGGCACGGGCACATCGGCCGCGAGCAGCGCCGCCTCCCCGAGCATCACCGACTCCGTCTCCTCGGGGACGAAGCCCGCATCGCGCAGCGCGTCCTCCAGCCCAGGCGCGACGTCATGCCCTCGGGTCTTCCACTCCGCGGAGCGCACCTCCGGCAGCGCCTCGAAGTGCGCGCGCACCGCGAAGACGAGCGACCGGATCCGCCGCTCCCCCAACCCGGCCAGATCCACATAGCTCGCGAAGCCCGTGCCGCCCGGGAACACCCCCGCCGCGACGGGGCCGATGAGGCGCACTCCTTCCGCCCCCGCAAGCTCGGCCGCTCCCCGCAGTTGTGCGTCGTAAGCCGCGAGCAGGTCCGTCACGCGGTCGCCCCCGTCCGCAGCCGCGCCCACAGCGCATCGGTCTGGCCAAGGGTGTCCTCGAGCGAACCTGCGGTGTCGATGATCACGTCCGCGATCTCCCGGCGCCGGTCGTCCGGCACCTGGGAGGCGATGCGCTTCTGCGCCTCGGCGCGATCGAGACCCCTGTCGCGCACGAGCCGTTCCTCGCGCACTGCGGCTGGCGCGTCGGCGACGACGATCAGATCCCAGGGATCGTCCACCCGGGCCTCGACCAGCAGCGGGACGTCGTACACGACGATCGCGGCCGGATCCGCGGCCAGTGCCGCCGCGAACCGGCGCTGCGACTCCTCCTTGACTGCCGGGTGCACGATGGCGTTGAGTCGGCCGAGCGCCTCAGCGTCGCCGAAGACCCGCGTCCCGAGGCGCGCGCGATCCAGGGCACCGTCGGGCTGGATCATCTCGGCGCCGAACTCGGCCGCGAGGCGCGCGAGCACGGGCGAGCCCGGTGCCTGCACATCACGGACGATCCGATCCGCATCGATGACGACGGCGCCGTGCTCGGCGAGCCAGGCCGCGATCGTGGACTTACCCGACGCGATGCCGCCGGTGAGCGCGATGAGGGGCATGCTGCCAGTCTCGCATGGGACTTCCGCACGAGCCGCCGGGAGTGCCGGGCCGAAGCGCTCCCTCAGGACCTCTGCGGATCCGCAGCACGTAGCGCCACTCCCGCGACGAGAGCCGCCAGCGCGCACATGCCGATCACGATCCCGCCGAACCACGCCCAGCCCCAGGCGCCGAACGCGATGCCGAGCGTCCATCCGAACAGACTCGAGCCCGCGTAGTACGCGAAGTAGTACAGCGAGGACGCCTGCGCACGGCTCTCGGCAGGCGCGGCGACCGGCGTCCACCCGGATGCCACCGCGTGCGCGCCGAAGAATCCCGCGGTGAAGAGCAGCAGGCCGAACAGCACGATGACCGTGAAGGGCACGAGCATGAGCGCGGCGCCGCCGGCCATCACCGCGACCGAGCCCAGCAGCACGGGGCGCCTTCCCATCCTCGACGCGAGGATCCCGGCCCAGGGAGACGAAACCGTGCCAGCGAGATACGCGAGGAACAGGAGCGTCACGAGCCACGCGGGCAGCGCGAACGGGGGTGCCGCGAGATGGAAGCCGAGGTAGTTGTACACCGCCACGAAGGCGCCCATCAGCAGGAACGCCTGCGCGTACAGCGCGAGCTGACGGGGCGAACGCAGCAGCCGCAGGAGTCGCAGGAGCACGCCTTCACCGCGTTCGGCGCGCAGCCGCAACGGCACGAAGCCCTGCGATCGTGGCGCGAGCCAGAGGAAGAGCGCGGCCGCGACGGCGCAGAGGCCGGTCGCCGCCCACACGCCGGCCTGCCAGCCCGCGACCTCGGCGACGAGGCCGGACACGACCCTGCCCGCGAGCCCGCCGACCGTGGTTCCGGCGATGTAGCTGCCGGCTGCGGCGGCCGCATGACGGGGCCCCACCTCCTCGGCCAGGTAGGCGAGAGCGACGGCCGGCACGGCACCCAGGGCGATCCCCTCTGCGCATCGCAGGGCGAGCAGGATGCCGATGTCGCCGGCGAACGGTGCGAGCAGGCCCAGCGCGGTCGCCGCGATCACCCCGACCGCCATCGCCGGCACGCGCCCGATCCGATCCGCGACGACCGACCAGCCGATCACCGATGCGGCCAGGCCCAGCGTGGCCGCGGAGACGCTCAGCGCGGCGGTCGCCGGATCGATGGTGAGATCGCGCGCCAGCAGCGGCAGCACGGCCTGCGGAGCGTACAGCTGCGCGAACGTGGCGATCCCGGCGAAGAACAGCCCCAGGATGAGCCGCCGGTACGCGTGCGAACCCGGGGCGTGACCGATGAAGCTCACCGGAGGCGGATCGGCCGTCGCGCGATGCCAGGACGGGGAGCGATCGGATCCATGTCCTCCATCCTCACACGTCCGCGCGCCGACCTTCCGGCCGAGTGCCGTCGGGGTCCCGTCCGGGCCGCGATCTTCCCGCAGACGCGGAACGGGCCGCCACCCGCCCGAAGGCGAGGTGACGACCCGTTCTGAAGGGTGATGCTTACGCGTTGCCGCCCGAGAGCTTCTCGCGCAGAGCCGCGAGAGCCTCGTCGTCGGCCAGCGTGCCGGCACCGGCGGAGTCGCTCGAGAACGACTGGGCGCTCGCGGCGAAGTCGTCGCCCGCCGCAGCCTCGGCCTCGGCCGCCTTGATGACCTGGGCCTTGTGCGCCTCCCAGCGAGCCTGGGCAGCCGCGTACTCCTGCTCCCATGCCTCGCGCTGGGTGTCGAAGCCGTCCTTCCACGCACCGGTCTCGGCGTCGAAGCCCTCCGGGTACTTGTACTCGCCGTTCTCGTCGTACTCGGCGAGCATGCCGTACAGGGCCGGGTCGAACTCGGTGCCGTACGGGTCGACCGACTCGTTGGCCTGCTTCAGCGACAGCGAGATGCGGCGACGCTCGAGGTCGATGTCGATGACCTTGACGAAGACCTCTTCACCCACCGACACGACCTGCTCTGCCAGCTCGACGTGCTTGCTGGACAGCTCGGAGATGTGCACGAGGCCCTCGATGCCGTCTGCGACGCGCACGAACGCACCGAACGGAACGAGCTTGGTGACCTTGCCCGGGGTGACCTGGCCGATGGCGTGGGTACGGGCGAAGACCTGCCACGGGTCCTCCTGCGTCGCCTTCAGCGACAGGGAGACGCGCTCGCGGTCGAGGTCGACCTCGAGGATCTCGACGGTGACCTCCTGGCCCACCTCGACGACCTCGGAGGCGTGCTCGATGTGCTTCCAGGAGAGCTCGGAGACGTGCACGAGGCCGTCCACACCGCCGAGGTCGACGAACGCACCGAAGTTCACGATCGACGACACGACGCCCTTGCGGACCTGACCCTTGTGCAGGTTGTTGAGGAACGTGGTGCGCGACTCGGACTGCGTCTGCTCGAGCAGAGCGCGACGCGAGAGCACCACGTTGTTGCGGTTCTTGTCGAGCTCGAGGATCTTGGCCTCGATCTCCTGACCGAGGTACGGGGTGAGGTCGCGGACGCGGCGCAGCTCGATGAGCGAGGCCGGCAGGAAGCCGCGGAGGCCGATGTCGACGATGAGGCCACCCTTGACGACCTCGATGACCTGACCGGTCACGACGCCGTCGTTCTCCTTGATCTTCTCCACGTCGCCCCAGGCGCGCTCGTACTGGGCGCGCTTCTTGGACAGGATCAGACGGCCTTCCTTGTCCTCCTTCTGGAGGACGAGGGCCTCGACCAGGTCGCCGACGGAGACGACCTCGTTGGGGTCGACGTCGTGCTTGATGCTCAGCTCGCGCGAGGGGATGACGCCCTCGGTCTTGTAGCCGACGTCGAGGAGGACCTCGTCGCGGTCGATCTTGACGATCGTGCCCTCGATGATGTCGCCGTCGTTGAAGAACTTCAGGGTCTTCTCGACCGCAGCCAGGAAGTCCTCGGCAGATCCGATGTCATTGATCGCGACCTGCTTGGTGGCCGGAGCGGCCGTTGCGGTAGTCATGTAGTGGGTTGTCCTTGTTGATGAATACTCGGGCTGCGGTGCGCGCTCTCCACGGAGCACAGGATCGCACTGCGGCGAAATGGATGTTTGTTGTCCGTCACGCACACGGGAGGAAGCCCCCACGGGTGACACCTCATGCTATCAGGTCGCTGAGCGCTGCGGTGATCACTTTTCCCCGCGGTCCACCGGGCTTCCGTCCCGTTCGCACGACATCGACAACGCCGGTTCCCGCCGCGATGTTCCCGAGGATCGGCATCCGCGCACTCCCCGTCGACGACAGCAGGCCTGGCAGACTGTGGACATGACCGACGCCGCTCCGAAGCTCCTCCTGCTGGACACCGCCAGCCTCTACTTCCGCGCGTTCTACGGCGTGCCCGACGCGGTCAAGGCGCCGGACGGCACCTCGGTGAACGCGGCCAGAGGGCTGCTCGACATGATCGCGAAGCTCGTGACGGCCTACCGGCCCACGCATCTCGTCGCCTGCTGGGACGACGACTGGCGCCCGCAGTGGCGGGTCGACCTCATCCCGAGCTACAAGGCGCACCGCGTCGTCGAGGTCGTCCCCGGCGGCGCCGACGTCGAGGAGGTGCCGGATCCGCTCGAGGCGCAGATCCCGATCATCCGCGAGGCGCTCGCGGCGCTGCGCATCCCGGTCATCGGCGTCGCGGAGCACGAGGCCGACGATGTGATCGGCACGCTCGCGACCGTGTCGGGCATGCCCGTCGACATCATCACCGGCGACAGGGACCTGTTCCAGCTCGTCGACGACGCCCGCGGAGTCAGAGTGATCTACACCGGCCGCGGGATGAGCAACCTCGAGGACCTCACCGAGGAGGCGGTGGTGCGCAAGTACGGGGTGCTCCCGAGCCAGTACGCCGACTTCGCCACGATGCGAGGAGACGCCTCCGACGGGCTCCCCGGTGTGGCAGGGGTCGGCGAGAAGACCGCCGCGAACCTGCTCGCCGTGCACGGCGACCTCACGGCGATCCGCGCCGCCGCCGAGGGCGCTGAGGGCATGTCGGCGGGCGTGGCGAAGAAGATCCTCGCCGCGTCGGACTACCTCGACGTGGCGCCGACCGTGGTGCGCGTCGCGACCGCGCTGCCGATCGCCGTCCCCGCCGAGCCGCTGCGACCGCTCGACGCCGCAGAGACCGCGGCCGCGGTCGGGGTCGCGGAGCGCTGGAACCTCGGCACGTCGATGGCGCGCGCGCTGGAGGCGCTCAGCCGCACGGCCTGAGTTCACTCCGCCCAGCGCAGCAGCCGGTCCAGGCCCCAGGTCGTCACGATCCGCTCCGCGGGGACGCCTGCACGCTCGGCGCGCTGGGCGCCGTGGTCCAGGAGCGACAGCTGTCCTGGTGCGTGCGCGTCGGAGTCGATCGAGAACAGGCAGCCGATCTCGAGCGCGAGGGCCAGGAGTCCGTCCGGCGGGTCCTGGCGCTCCGGGCGCGAGTTGATCTCCACCGCCACGCCGTGCTCGGCACACGCCTCGAACACGGCGCGGGCATCGAACCGCGACGGCGGCCTCGTGCCCCGCTCCCCCTGTACGAGCCGCCCTGTGACGTGCCCGAGCACGCTCACCCGGGAGTTGGAGACCGCGGCGACCAGGCGTCGCGTCATCGGCCCCGGCTCCATGGCCAGCTTGGAATGCGCGGACGCGACCACGACGTCCAGCTCGCCGAGCAGCCGGTCCTCCTGGTCCAGGCGCCCGTCGTCGAGGATGTCGACCTCGATCCCGGTGAGCATCGTGAGTCCGCCGCCGCTGAGCGCGCGCACCTGCGGCAGCTGCGTGCGCAGCCGCTCCGCGGTGAGGCCGCGCGCCACGCGCAGTCGCGGCGAATGGTCGGTGATCGCGAGGTACTCGTGGCCCAGCGCTCTGGCCGCGTCCGCCATCGCCTCGATCGGGGTCGTCCCGTCCGACCATTCGGTGTGCGCGTGCAGGTCACCGCGCAGTCGCGGGCGCAGCTCCGAGGCGATCTCCGGCTCGACCTCGCCGCGCAGCTCGACGAGGTAGGACGGCGTCCGCCCCTCGAGCGCTTGCCGGATGACCTCGAACGTCGAGGAGCCGATCCCCTTCGCCTGCTGGATCCGGTTCAGGTCAGACCGCGCGTCCTCGGGGAGCTCGGCATACGTCGCCGCGGCGACGCGGAAGGCCTTGGCCCTATATCGCGACGCCCGCTCGCGCTCGAGCAGCCGGGCGATCTCGAGCAGCGCCTCCTGCGGATCCATGCCGGTCCTTCCGTCTGCGCCGCTCAGTGCGCGGCGAGCTCCTTGGACGCCGAGACCCACGCGTCCAGCTTCGCGACGGCCCGGCCGTCGTCGACAGCGGCTTCGGCCAGTACCAGGGCTGCGCGCAGCCGCTCCACGATCGGCGCCTGCGCCAGGGACGGGTCGTGCGAGAGCTCATAGGCGACGATGCCGGCCGCGGCGTTCAGCAGCACGATGTCGCGCACCGCGCCGCGCTCGCCCTCGAGCGTACGGCGCAGCACGCCAGCGTTGTGCTCGGGCGAGCCGCCGATGAGATCGGCGAGTTCGGCGAGCGGGATCCCCAGGTCGCGCGGATCCAGGTCGTGCTCGTGGATGTCACCGCGGGTGACCTCCCAGATGCGGCTGTGGCCCGTGGTCGTGAGCTCGTCCAGCCCATCGTCACCGCGGAACACCAATGCGGTGGCGCCGCGGGTGCGGAACACGCCCGTGATGAGCGGCACGCGGTCCAGCTGGGCGACGCCGACGGCGTTCGCCTCCGCGCGCGCCGGGTTGCAGAGCGGACCGAGCATGTTGAACACGGTCGGCACGCCGAGTTCCGCGCGCACCGCACCGGCGTTCTTGAAGCCGGGGTGGAACGCGCCCGCCCAGGCGAAGGTGATGCCGGTGCGATCGAGGATCTCGGCGACCGCCTGCGGGTCGAGGGTGAGCTCGAGCCCCAGCGCTCCGAGGACATCGGAGGATCCGGACGCCGAGCTCGCCGCGCGATTGCCGTGCTTGACGACCGGGACGCCGGTCGCGCCGATGATGATGGCCGCCGTGGTCGACACGTTCACGGTCCCGACGCGGTCTCCGCCCGTGCCGACGATGTCGAGCACATCCGAGGACACCGGCAACGGCACCGCGGCCTCGAGGATCGCATCGCGGAAGCCGACGACCTCGTCGATCGTCTCCCCCTTCGCGCGAAGACCGACCAGGAACCCGGCCAGCTGCGCCTCGGTCGCCTGACCGCGCATCACCTGACGCATCGCCCAGGTCGACTCGTAGACGCTCAGATCGCGTCCGGCGAGGAGAGTGGAGAGGACATCGGGCCAGGTCAGAGCATCCGCCATGCCAGTGATCCTAGCGATGTGATCCAGTCGTGATCCCCGCTCGGACGTCGCGCGGCCCACCCGCAACCGCGCGTCTCCCAGGGGATTCGCGGCTGCTTCCGAGGTCGCACAGAGGCCCGGACGGGCTGAACCGCCGCCACCGGTGCGACAATCGTCGTCCGAGATCGGCCATAATGGACAGGTGACGACCTCAGCGACGTATGCCCCGGCGGCGAGAACCATCAAGCGCCCCAACCCGGTGGCTGTGGGAACCATTGTCTGGCTCGGCAGTGAAGTGATGTTCTTCGCGGGACTCTTCGCGATCTACTTCACCCTGCGCAGCACTTCGCCGGAGCTCTGGGCTTCGCGAACCGAATCGCTCAACGTGCCGTTCGCCGCGATCAACACCCTGGTCCTGGTGGCGTCCTCGTTCACCTGCCAGATGGGCGTGTTCGCGGCGGAGCGCATGCAGCCCTACACGTCGGTCAACGACAAGGGCCGCAAGCGCTGGGGCATGGTCCCGTGGTTCTGGCTGACCTTCGCGATGGGCGCGTTCTTCGTGTCCGGCCAGGTGTGGGAGTACTCGCAGCTGGTCGCCGAGGGCATGCCGATCTCGGTCGATTCCTACGCCTCCGCGTTCTACATCACCACCGGCTTCCACGCCCTTCACGTCACCGGCGGTCTGGTCGCGTTCCTGCTGACCCTCGGCCGCGCATTCGCCGTCAAGAACTTCACGCACAAGGAGGCGACGACCGCCATCGTGGTGTCCTACTACTGGCACTTCGTCGACGTCGTCTGGATCGTGCTGTTCTTCGTCATCTATTTCCTCAAGTAAGAAGCGGAGCGGATTCCCGACATGGCACGTGAGAAGAAGCGCCGTACCGGCCGCCGCAGCCCCCTGGCTGCCGCGGCGCTGATCGGCGCAGGCCTGATGATCACCGGCGGCATCTACGCCGGTGCGAGTGCGGCGTTCGCCGCGACCGAGCCGGCGTCCGTCACCGCCGCGGTCTCGACCGAGGACGGGCAGAAGCTGTTCCAGGCGAACTGCGCCACCTGTCACGGCATGAACCTGCAGGGCACCGCCACCGGACCGAGCCTCTACGGCGTCGGCGAGCTCGCGGTCGAGTTCCAGATGTCGACCGGCCGCATGCCGCTGCAGATGCAGGGACCGCAGGCTCCGCAGAAGCACCCGCAGTTCTCCGAGGAGCAGATCAAGAACGTCGCCGCCTGGGTGCAGTCGGTCGCCCCCGGCCCGACCTACCCCGAGGAGAAGATCCTCGACGGCAAGGGCGACGTCGCGCACGGGGCCGAGCTGTTCCGCATCAACTGCGCCATGTGCCACAACGTGGCCGGCGCCGGCGGTGCGCTGACCGAGGGCAAGTATGCGCCGGGTCTGATGAAGACCAGCGCCCTGCACATGTACGCGGCCATGGTCACCGGCCCGCAGAACATGCCGGTCTTCGGCAACATGTCGCTGACGGCGGAGGACAAGCGCGACATCATCTCCGCCCTGCTCTTCCAGCAGAAGGCGACCCAGGTGGGCGGTATGGATCTCGGATCCCTCGGCCCCGTCTCGGAGGGCTTGTTCATCTGGATCTTCGGCATCGGCGCACTCGTCGCCATCACCGTGTGGATCACGGCGAAGTCCAACTGACGCCGGCATATCGAAGAACGTACGAGGAGAACCATGGCACACGACGACCCGCACGCTCTTGACCGGACCTATCAGGCACCGGTCGGGCTGAGCGTCGACGTCAGCGACCCCGCGAAGAACCCGGGACTGCCCGCCCACCGCGCGCGCGTCACGGACCAGGACCCGACGGCGATGAAGCACGCCGTCCGCACCGTCTACACGCTCTTCTACCTCTCCCTCGCGGGCAGCATCTGGGCGGTCGCCGCCTACATGCTGTTCCCGATCGAGAGCGGCTCGCTCCTCGATGTGCGCTACAACAACCTGTTCATCGGCCTCGGAATCGCCCTCGCCCTGCTCGCGCTCGGCATCGGTGCGATCCACTGGTCGAAGGCCATCATGGCCGACAACGAGCACATCGAGTACCGGCACCCCACCCGTGGCCGGGACTCGACCCGTGAGGCCGCGATCCAGGCGTTCGCCGACGCGAACGAGGAGTCCGGCTTCGGCCGCCGCGTGATGATCCGCAACTCGCTCATCGCCGCGGTCGTCGCCTCCGTCGTCCCCGGCCTCGCGCTCTTCCGCGGCCTTGCCCCGCACAGCACCGCCGAGAACCCGATCGCGGGCGACCCGGTGCAGCTGCTCAAGCACACCATGTGGGAGAAGGGCATGCGCCTGGCGCACGACCCCGACGGCACCCCGATCCGCGCCGCGGACATCGTGCTCGGCTCTGCCGTGCACGTGATCCCCGAGCCTCTCAGCAAGGTCGGCCATGAAGACGGCTACCTCGAGGAGAAGGCCAAGGCGATCGTCCTGCTGATGCGTCTGCTCCCCGAGCAGCTCATCGAGACCGAGGACCGCAAGACCTGGTCCTACGACGGCATCGTCGCCTACTCCAAGGTCTGCACGCACGTCGGCTGCCCCGTCGCGCTGTACGAGCAGCAGACCCACCACCTGCTCTGCCCCTGCCACCAGTCGCAGTTCGACGTCACCGAGCACGCGAAGGTCATCTTCGGCCCGGCCGCGCGCCCGCTGCCGCAGCTGCCGATCACGGTCGACGACGAGGGCTACCTCGTCGCGCAGAGCGATTTCCACGAACCCGTCGGTCCGAGCTTCTGGGAGCGTCATTGAGCACCGCAACTGTTACCGAGCAGAAGTCCTCGGAGAAGCCCTCGGAGGCGCCGCTGGGCGGCCGATTCGTCGGGGGTCTCTCCAACTACATCGATGAGCGGACGAGCCTCTCCGGCTTCGTCAAGGAGCTCGGCCGCAAGATCTTCCCCGATCACTGGTCGTTCATGCTCGGCGAGATCGCGCTGTGGAGCTTCGTCGTCGTGCTGCTCTCCGGCACGTTCCTGACGTTCTTCTTCCAGGCGTCGATGGTGCCCACCCACTACGCCGGCGCGTACGCGCCGATGCGCGGTGTGGAGATGTCCGCGGCGCTCGACTCGACGCTGCGCATCTCCTTCGACCTGCGCGGCGGGCTCCTCGTCCGTCAGATCCACCACTGGGCCGCGCTCACGTTCGTCGCCGGCATCGGCGTGCACATGCTGCGCGTGTTCTTCACCGGTGCTTTCCGCAAGCCGCGCGAACTGAACTGGGTGATCGGCTTCGTGCTGTTCGTCCTCGCGATGGCTGAGGGCTTCACCGGCTACTCCCTCCCCGACGACCTGCTCTCGGGCAACGGTCTGCGGATCATCGACGGCATGATCAAGGGCCTCCCGCTGATCGGCACCTGGACCTCGTTCATGCTGTTCGGCGGCGAGTTCCCGGGCGACCAGATCGTGGGACGCCTGTACACGCTGCACATCCTGATCCTGCCGCTCCTGGTGATCGGCCTGGTCGTGCTGCACCTCATGCTGATGGTGATCAACAAGCACACGCAGTTCGCCGGCCCCGGCCGCACGGACGAGAACGTCGTGGGCTACCCGATGATGCCGATCTACATGTCGAAGATGGGCGGCTTCCTGTTCATCACGTTCGGCGTGATCGTCCTGATCGCCTCGCTGTTCCAGATCAACCCGATCTGGAACTACGGACCGTACGACCCCTCACCCGTGTCCGCGGGCACGCAGCCGGACTGGTACATCGGCTTCGCCGACGGCGCGCTGCGTCTGGCGCCGTCGAACCTCGATGTCGTGTTCCTCGACCACACGTGGTCGTTCGGGATCATCATCCCGGTGATCGTGCTGGGCCTGTTCATCGTCCTCGTCGCCATCTACCCCTTCATCGAGGCGTGGCTGACCGGCGACAAGCGCGAGCACCACATYGCCCAGCGTCCGCGCACCTCCGCGACCCGCACCGCGATCGGCGTCGCCGGCGTGATCTTCTACGCCGTGCTGTGGGCGGCCGCTTCGTCCGACCTGATCGCGACGCACTTCTCGCTCACGATGGAGGGCGTGATCCACACGCTCCAGGCGCTGCTCTTCATCGGCCCGATCCTCAGTTACTTCATCACGAAGCGCATCTGCGTCGCCCTGCAGAAGAAGGACCGCGAGATCGTCCTGCACGGCTACGAGTCCGGTCGCATCGTCCGCCTTCCCGGCGGCGAGTACATCGAGGTCCACAAGCCGGTCGATGTGTATGACCGCTGGAAGCTCATCGACACCGAGGTGTACGAGCCGCTCGTGGTCCGCCCGAACGCCAAGGGCCGCATCCCGTGGACTCAGAACCTGCGTTCCTCGATGTCGCGCTGGTTCTTCGAGGACCGTCTCTCCCCGCTCACGCAGGCCGAGATCGCCGCGGCCGACGCGCACCAGCGTCACACGCTGCACGACACGAACGAGTCCGCGCACGAAGAGATCGTGGCATCGCACGCTCGAGCCGGTGTGAGCGAGGACGAGATCGCGCCCGTCGACACCTCGCATGTCAGCGAGACCCCGAACACGCCGAGCTCCGCGCTCGCGCCGGAGTCGCTGCCCGTGAAGGAGAGCGGCGAATAGTCCGCTCCCCCGCTTCGACCGAAGGCCCCGTCATCTGACGGGGCCTTCGTCGTTCCCGCCCACGGCGCCGGAGTAGCCTGGCCACATGACCTCCGCCATGGACCACTTCGCCGCCAAGATCGCCCACGAGACCGATGCGAGCGACGTGCATGCCGCCCGCAAGGCCGGCCAGCAGATCGCCGTCATCGACGTCCGCAGCGACGAGGCGTGGGCGCAGGGTCGTATCGTCGAGGCGATCCACATGCACTACAGCGAGATCGCGACGAGGGCGCCGCAGGAGATCCCCCAGGGCACGCCCGTGGTCGTCTACTGCTGGAGCCCCGGGTGCAACGCCGGCGACAAGGGCGCCCTGGAGTTCGCCAAACTCGGCTACGACGTGAAGCTCATGATCGGCGGCTTCGAGTACTGGGTGCGCGAGGGCTATCCCGTCGAGAACGCCGACGGCGTGCATCGTCGTCCGGTGGATCCCCTCACCGGCGTCCCGCGCATCCGCACCAACGCCTGACGTACGGGCTGAGGACAGAGGCGATTTTCAGCTGGACGAGCCGCCCGGGGAGAACGGGGCCTGCGGGCCGATGAGCCGACCGGTCGCGGGGTCGGCCCAGTTGCCGGACCCGGTGATCCGATGCCAGCGCTTGTGGAACGCGAGGTCGGTGTCTTCGGCTTCGACGACGGTCGCACCGCACAGACCGCAGATGCGCAGGATGACGGTGTCTCCGTCCGCGGTCGTGACCGAGAGCGCCCCCTCCGGGAATACCAAGCCCATCGTGCTCCTCCTCGCGTGGGGACCGACCAGAGCGGTCAGCTTCCGAGACTGTCCTCAGAGTACGCCAGGCGCCCTCAGACAAACGACGAAGCCCCCGGAGCAAGAGCTCCAGGGGCCTCGTGAAGAAGGACTCAACGGGCGAAATGACCGCGGTAGTACTCGTACACCCAGCCGACGATCGCGACCACGAAGATGGCCAGCGCGACCGGGAAGAGGAACACTCCCACGGCCAGCGCGATCATCCCGACCGCGGCCGCTCCGGCGAGCACGATCGGCCACCAGGACCACGGGCTGAACTCGCCGAGCTCAGGGTCGCCGTCATCGATGTCACTCGTCAGGATGTCCTCGGGCAGCGTGCCGCCCTGGGCCTTGTGCGTGCGATCGAGGTAGAACGCGATCATCGCGCCCATGAACGCTGCGAAGAACAGTGCAACGGTGCCGACCCACTCGATCGCCCTCACGGGCGGCTCACCGGCGTGCGCGACCAGGTTCCAGACCGTGTAGGTCACGCCCACGAGGGCGAAGAAGCCGGTGAGGATCCACCAGAGAACGATATTGTCGCGCATGGGTCAGTGGGCCTTTCCATCGGCGGCCGCGGCAACCGGGTGCTCTGCGGCCTCCGGGTGATTGAGGTCGAACGCCGGACGCTCGCTGCGGATCCGCGGGATCGACGTGAAGTTGTGGCGCGGCGGCGGGCACGACGTCGCCCACTCGAGCGAAGCGCCATAGCCCCACGGGTCGTTAACGGTGACCTTGGGTGCCTTGCGCGCGGTCAGCCACACGTTCAGGAAGAACGGCAGCATCGACGCGCCGAGGATGATGGCGCCGATCGTGGAGACCTGGTTCTCCCAGGTCCAGTTGTCGTAGGCCGAGTAGTCGGCGTAACGACGCGGCATGCCGTCCACGCCCAGCCAGTGCTGGATGAGGAACGTCATGTGGAAACCGATGAACAGCATCCAGAAGTGGACGTAGCCGAGGCGCTCGTTGAGCATCCGCCCCGTCCATTTCGGCCACCAGAAGTAGAAGCCTGCGAACATCGCGAACACGACCGTGCCGAACACCACGTAGTGGAAGTGCGCGACGACGAAGTACGAGTCGGAGAGGAAGAAGTCCAGCGGCGGGGAGGCCAGGATGACGCCGGTCAGACCACCGAAGACGAACGAGACGAGGAAGCCCAGCGCGAACACCATGGGCGTCTCGAAGGTCACGGATCCTCGCCAGAGCGTGCCGATCCAGTTGAAGATCTTCACACCGGTCGGAACCGCGATGAGCATGGTCATCAGCGCGAAGAACGGCAGCAGCACACCGCCCGTGACGTACATGTGGTGCGCCCASACGGYSACGGACAGGGCRGCRATCGCGATCGTYGCGTAGACSAGGSYCTTGTASCCGAAGAYCGGCTTGCGGCTGAASACCGGGAAGATCTCGGAGACGATGCCGAAGAACGGCAGCGCGATGATGTAGACCTCGGGGTGGCCGAAGAACCAGAACAGGTGCTGCCAGAGCAGCACGCCGCCGTTGGCCGGGTCGTAGATGTGCGCACCGAGCACGCGGTCGGCGGCGGCGGCCAGCATGGCCGCGGCCAGCACCGGGAACGCCATCAGGATCAGCAGGCTGGTGATCAGCGTGTTCCACGAGAAGATCGGCATGCGCCACATGGTCATGCCAGGAGCACGCATCGTGATGATCGTGGTGATGAAGTTGACCGCGCCGAGGATCGTTCCGAAACCGGACATGCCGAGGCCGAGCATCCACAGGTTGCCACCGGCACCAGGGGTGAACGACGCGCTCGCGAGCGGCTGATAGGCGAACCAGCCGAAGGAGGCGGCGCCCTGCGGGGTGAGGAAGCCGGCGACCGCGATCGTGGAACCGAACAGGAACAGCCAGAATGCGAACGCGTTCAGACGCGGGAACGCGACGTCGGGGGCGCCGATCTGCAGCGGGAGGATCGCGTTCGCGAAGCCCGCGAACAGCGGGGTCGCGAACATCAGCAGCATGATCGTGCCGTGCATCGTGAACAGCTGGTTGTACTGCTCCTTCGTCGGGATGATCTGCATGCCCGGCGAGAAGAGCTCGGCGCGGATGATGAGAGCCATCACGCCGCCGAGGAGGAAGAACAGCACCGAGGCGATCAGATACATGTATCCGATCGTCTTGTGGTCGGTGGACGTGATCCACTTGACGACGATGTTGCCCTTCTGCTCGACACGGGTCGTGCTGAGCAGGGCCGCCTGGCGCGGCGGGATCGTCGTCGGACGCGCGCCGACCTCGGACGTGTCGGGAAGAGTGCTCGTCATTCTGCTTACTTCGCTTCCGAGTCGGTCGTGGGCTTGCCGGTGCCGGGGTAGTTGGTCAGGCGGTTATAGGCATCGGTGATGTCACCCGTGTTGCCCTCGTCCTTGAGCGTGGCGAGGTACGACTGGTAGTCAGCGTCGCTGACGACCTTCACGTTGAAGAGCATCATCGAGTGGTACTCGCCGCAGAGCTCGGCGCACTTGCCCTGATAGGTGCCCTCGCGGGTCGGCGTGAAGGACCACGAGTTGTCCTTGCCGATGTACATGTCCTTCTTGTACAGGAAGTCGATGATCCAGAACGAGTGGATCACGTCGCGGGACTGCAGCGTGATCTTCACGGTCTTGTTGACCGGCAGGTACAGCGTGGGCAGGGCCGACTGATCGATGTTGCCCGCTTTGTCCGGCTGCGCCTGGACACCCATGGTCCACACGGCATCGGAGTTGTCCTTCTCCTTGCCGTCGTACTGGAAGTCCCAGGCCCACTGCTTGCCGATCGCGGTGATCGCCACATCGGGCTTGTCGTACTGCGTCTCGATGATCGTCTGATCACGGGCCGTGAAGGCGAACATGCCGAAGATCAGGATCAGCGGCACGATCGTGTAGAAGATCTCGAGCGGCATGTTGTAGCGCAGCTGCACCGGCAGGCCGGTCTGCCCCTTGCGGCGACGGTAGGCGATCGCAGCCCAGCCCATCAGGCCCCACGTGATGAGGCCGACGATCAGCAGGACGATCCACGAGTTGACCCAGAGCGCGGCGACGCGATCCGTCTGGTTGGTGGCCGGCGTGCCGTCCTCGATGAAGCCTGGGAGGAATCCGTGGAGCTCGGTGGGAGAGCATCCCGCGAGGGCCACGGCTGCCGCTACTCCCAAGGGGAGTGCGGCCCAACGAAGGCGGCGTTTCGAGGGCACGATGCACCTTTCAGATCACGGACGTGGGCTCCCCCAGTCTAGGGGAAGCTCACACCCGATTCACGCCATCCACGCAGGTTCGGCGTGGATGGCGCAGGGATGGGAGAGGGGAATTCCGCGGGTCAGTGGAAGCTGTCGCCGCATGCGCAGGAGCCCTGCGCGTTGGGGTTGTCGATCGTGAATCCCTGCTCCGAGATAGTGTCCTTGAAGTCGATCGCCGCACCGTCGAGGTACGGCACGCTCATGTTGTCGATGATCACTTCGACGCCGTCGAAATCGACGGTCTCGTCGCCTTCGAGATAGCGCTCGTCGAAGTAGAGCTGGTAGATCAGGCCGGAGCAGCCGCCGGGCTGCACGGCGACGCGCAGGCGCAGGTCGTCGCGGCCCTCCTGCTCCAGCAGGCTCTTCACCTTCGCCGCTGCGGCGTCGGTGAGCTTCACGCCGTGCGCGGCGGTGGTCTCGGGGGTGAGGGTGATGTCGCTCATATCGCTCCTTGGATCGGCCGTGGCCAGGCACGGTTTCCGTCACTCGAGTCTACCGCCGCGCGCGGGCAGGGCATCGATCGCGGCCGGTCACGACCGCGTCTCGATGCCCTGGGGGTGGTCAGAGGGTGATCTCGTTCATCCGCGTGAGCAGCAGCGCCTCGGTCGCCACGGCGTGGCGGAAGGTGTCGAGGTGCAGCGACTCGTTGGGGCTGTGCGCCCGCGAGTGCGGGTCCTCCACCCCGGTCACCAGGATCTCGGCGCCGGGGAACCGCTCCACCAGGTCCGCGATGAACGGGATGGATCCGCCGATGCCGAGGTCGACCGGCGCCGTGCCGTAGCCGTCCGCCATCGCGCCGCGCACCAGGCCGACGGCCCAGCCGCTGGTGTCGACCAGGAACGGATTGCCGAGGTCGACATCGGAGAAGTCGAGCTGAGCGCCGAACGGCGCGTGCGCACGCAGATGCGACTGCAGCGCGGCGTACGCGTCGTCCGCGCTCTGCCCTGGCGCGATGCGGCAGCTCAGCACGACGGTGGTCTCGGGCGAGAGCGTGTTGGACGCGGCGGCGACGGACGTGGCGTCGACACCGATCACCGTGACGGAGGGCTTGTTCCAGATGCGGCTGAGGATCGTGCCGTCGCCGATGGGCGAAACACCGGGAAGCAACCCTGTTTCGTCGCGCAGCGTCTCCTCGCTGTACTCGGGCGTGGCGGCGTCTCGCACGGTCAGTCCCTCGACCGCGACGGATCCGTTCTCGTCCCACAGGGTGTTCAGCAGGCGAATGGTCGCGAGCATGGCGTCGGGCACCGCTCCCCCGAACATCCCGGAGTGCGACGCGTGGTCGAGCGTGCGCACGGTGAGCGTGAATCGCACCGCTCCGCGCAGCGAGACGGTGAGCCCGGGCGTGTCGGAGTCCCAGTTGCCCGAGTCGGCGACGACGATCGCATCCGCGCGCAGCGCGTCCTCGTTGTCGGTGAGGAACTGTCCGAAGGAGCGGGATCCGTACTCCTCCTCCCCTTCGATGAACATCGCGATGCCGAGGTCCAGGTCGTCGCCCAGCGCCTCCGCGACCGCGCGGATGGACGCGATGTGCGCCATGATCCCTGCCTTGTCGTCGGCGGCCCCGCGTCCGTACAGGCGTCCGTCGCGGACGGTCGGCTCGAACGGCGGGGTCTCCCACAGCTCGTCCTCCCCCGGAGGCTGCACGTCGTGGTGCGCGTAGAGCAGGATCGTGGGCTTGCCGTTGCGCGCGGCCCGGCGCGCCAGGATCGCGGGCTGCCCGACCTCGTCGGTGCCGGGGATCGCCGCGCGCAGCACGCGGACGCTGTCGAACACGCCCGTGCCCTCTGCGAGCTCGGCGACGGCGGCGGCGCTGCGCACGAGCTGGGTCTGATCGAAGGCCGGCCATGCGACCCCTGGGATGCGCACGAGGGTGCCGAGATCGCTGAGCGCGGCGGGGATCCCGGTGCTCACGGCGGCGGTGACGGCGGCTTCGACGTCACCGGGTGCGGTGACCGAGGAGGAGGGAGAAGTCATGCAGGTAATCTTAGAGAACACCCGTTTCGCCCTCTCTCGACTTCAGGAGCCTTCGTGCCCAGCACTCCCACCCCCGCACCAGAGGACTCCTCGGCCGACGCGAGCGGCAAGGGACGCCGCACTCCGACGCGCGCGGAGCAGGAAGCCGCCCGTCGCCGGCCGCTCGTGGCGGACACCAAGGAGGCCAAGGCGCAGGCGCGCGCCGACCTGCGCGTCCGCCAGGAGCGGCAGCGCATCGGCATGGCCAACGGCGAGGAGAAGTACCTCCCCGTTCGCGACCGCGGTCCTCAGCGCCGCTGGGTGCGCGACTACGTCGACGCCGGCTGGCACGTCAGCGAGTGGATCATGGCCCTCATGGTCGTCGTGATCGTCGTCTCGCTGATCCCGAACACGCTGGTCGCCTACTGGGCGTTCATCGGCCTGTGGGGCTTCATCGCGATCGCCATCATCGACATGGTCTTCCTCGGCATCCGCGTGAACCGCCGTATCGCCGACAAGTACGGCAAGGACAAGCGCGAGCGCGGCCTCGCCTGGTACGCCGCCATGCGGTCGCTGCAGATGCGCTTCATGCGCCTGCCGAAGCCCCAGGTCAAGCGCGGGCAGTACCCGGACTGATCCGGATCCCCTGACAGACGAGAAGATCCCGGTGCGCAGCGAGCGCCCGGGATCTTCTTCGTCGTGTGCGGGGTCAGCGCGTGCGCAGCCCGGCGCGGATCTGACGAGCCCAGAACGGTCCCCGGTAGAGGAACGCGGTGTAGCCCTGCACCAGCGTGGCGCCGGCCTCGAGCCGCTCCCGCACCTCCGCGCCGGTCTCAACGCCTCCGACGGAGATGACGCAGAAGTCAGCGGGGACCGCGGCACGTACGAGGCGCAGGACCGCGAGCGAGCGCTCCTTGAGCGGGGCGCCCGAGAGGCCGCCCTCCCCCGCCGCGGCGACCTTCGCGGGGTCGGTGGTCAGTCCTTCCCGCGAGATCGTGGTGTTCGTCGCGATGAGGCCGTCCAGCCCTTCGGCGACCGCGAGCTCCGCGATCGCGGTGACCTCGTCGTCCGGAAGGTCGGGGGCGATCTTCACCAGAAGCGGGGTGGCACCGGCTGCGGCCTTCACGGCGCGCAGCAGCGGGGCGAGCGTCTCCACCGCCTGCAGTCCGCGCAGCCCCGGCGTGTTCGGGGAGGAGACGTTGATCGCGAGGTAGTCCGCGAGCGGGGCAAGGCGGACGGCCGACGCGACGTAGTCGGCCGTCGCGTCCTCGACCGCGACCACGCGGCTCTTGCCGATGTTCACGCCGATCACGGCGGAGGGCCTGCGGCGACGCAGCTTCCAGAGTCGCTTCTCCGCGGCCTCGGCCCCCGCGTTGTTGAAGCCCATCCTGTTCACGACCGCGCGATCCGGCACGAGCCGGAACAGGCGCGGCTGGGGATTGCCCGGCTGCGGGACGGCCGTGATCGTGCCCACCTCGACATGCCCGAAGCCGAGCGCGGACAACCCGCGCACGCCGACCGCGTTCTTGTCGAAGCCCGCGGCGATGCCGAAGGGAGTGGGGAACGTGAGCCCCAGCGCGTGCACCTCGTCGCCGGATGCCGGACGGGTCAGCGCACGCGCCGCCCAGGAGAACGGAGGCTCGCCGAGGATTCGCACCACGACCATGCCGGCGTGGTGGGCGAATTCGGGATCGAAGCGCGCGAGGACGAGACGGAAGAGCAGGGCATACATCCCTGCCAGGCTACCGGTCGGAGGATGTGGATCCGACCGGCGGCTCAGAGCGCCGTCTGCTCGGCGGCGCGATGGTGATCGGCGCGCAGCTCGGCGATCGACATCTCGAAGTCCTCGAGCGAATCGAACGCCTGGTAGACGCTCGCGAAACGGAGGTAGGCGACCTCGTCCAGATCACGGAGCGGGCCGAGGATCGCCAGGCCGATCTCATTCGTGTCCAGCTGCGAGACACCGGTCTGACGCACAGCCTCCTCGACGCGCTGAGCCAGGATCGCGAGATCCGCCTCGGTGACGGGCCGCCCCTGGCAGGCCTTCCGGACCCCGGAGATCACCTTCTCGCGGCTGAACGGCTCCATCACGCCGGAGCGCTTGATGACGTTGAGGCTCGCGGTCTCGGTGGTCGTGAACCGTCCCCCGCACTCGGGGCACTGACGGCGCCGGCGGATCGACAGCCCGTCGTCGCTCGTGCGGGAGTCGATAACGCGGGAGTCCGGATGACGGCAGAACGGGCAGTGCATTCGAGAAAGCCTACGCCCCGGGCGCCGTGGCGGACTCGGGCGCGGCTGTGAACCGTGCCTCGACGGCCTCTCCGTGCGCGGGCAGCACCTCGGCGTCGGCGAGCGCGACGACGCCGTCGCGAGCGCGCGCCAATGCGTCGCGGTCGTAGGAGATCACCTGCTGCGGGCGGAGGAACGTGTACGAGCCGAGCCCCGAGGCGTAGCGGGCCTGCCCGCCCGTCGGCAGGACGTGATTGCTGCCGGCCATGTAGTCGCCGAGGCTCACGGGCGTCTGATCTCCGACGAACACCGCACCGGCGCTCGTGAAGACGGCGGCTGCCTCCTCCGCGTCCGCGAGGTGCAGCTCGAGGTGCTCCGGCGCATACGCGTTGCTGAACGCCACGGCGGCGGCACGGTCGTCCACCAGCACGATCGCCGACTGCGGTCCGTCCAGGGCGGTCTGCACACGGACGCTGTGCCGCGTCGCGGCGGCGGCCTTCGCGACCTCGACGGCCACCAGGCCCGCGAGCTCGGCCGAGTCGGTCACGAGGACGGCGGAGGCCTGCTCGTCGTGCTCGGCCTGACTGACCAGATCCACGGCGATGAGACGAGGATCCGCCTTCGCGTCCGCGACGATGAGGATCTCCGTCGCTCCCGCCTCGGAGTCCGTCCCGACGACGCCGGCGACGGCGCGCTTGGCGGAGGCGACGTAGTTGTTGCCAGGGCCGGAGATGACGTCGACCGGCTCGAGTCCGATCGCCTCGACACCATACGCCAGAGCGCCGATCGCGCCCGCGCCGCCGATCGCGTAGACCTCCTCGACCCCGAGCAGCCCCGCGGCGGCGAGGATCGTCGGGTGGATGCGGCCGTCTTCGCCGGACTGCGGCGGCGAGGCCAGTGCGATGCTGCCGACACCGGCGACCTGCGCCGGAACGACGTTCATGACAACGCTCGAGGCGAGCGGCGCCTTGCCGCCGGGGATGTAGACGCCGACCCGCCCGACCGGCTGCCAGCGCTGCACGATGCGGGCACCGGGGCCGATCTCCGTCACCCGCGGCGTGGGGACCTGCGCCGCTGAGCCCTGGCGCACTCTCTCGATCGCCGCCTCGAGCGCCGCACGCACCTGCGGATCGACGCTGGTGAGCGCCTCGTCGAGGTGCTCTTGCGGAACCCGGATCGCGTGCCCGTTGACGTGGTCGAACCGCTCGGCCTGCTCACGCAGGGCCTCCTCGCCGCGGACGCGCACGTCCTCCACGATCGCGGTCGCGGTCGCCAGGGCTTCCGCGCGCGCAGCGGTGGCGCGCGGCACGGCCGCCAGCATCTCGGCGGTGGAGAGGGTGCGTCCCCTCAGGTCGATCGTCTGCATGCGTCCTCAGCCTCGGGTCATGTTCTCTGTGTCGTGCAGGTAGCCCACGCGACCGTCGTCGTGGCGCACCACGAACGCGCCGCCACGGTCCTCGAGAACAAGGATCCACGCTTCCGGCCCGATCGTGAAAATCGAGTCGCCCCGCGCGTCATGAACCACGCGCGTGTCCGGCGCGAGCGCCCAGAACGGCTGGAGCTGCTCGCCGGTCTCGACGGAGCCCGCCACGTCCGGTTCGCGACCGCCGTCCCTCGGCACGACGTCGACCGCGTGCGTGGCGACATCGTCCTCGTGCGTGGCCGCCACGTCCGCCGAGGAGGGCTCGAGCAGGTCGCCGAGCACCTCCGTCATGGTGTCGGACAGATCCTGCGGCCCCGTGGTCGCGTCCGGCAGCTGGTCGGGGGCGCGCACGCCCTCCGCCTCGGCGTCGGGCTCGGCCTCCGCGATGGCCGTGGCGCGTCGGGCGTCGGCACGCGTGGCGGGTTCGCCCTCTTCCGACGTCTCCTCGGCAGGAGCCTGCGGCTCTTCGTCCTGGAGCGCCGGGGGAACCGTGTCCAGGATCGCCTCGGTCGGGGCGTCCGCGGCCGGCATGACGCCGGTGAGGGCATCGTCCGCGCGCATCGCCGTATCCGTCCCGGGCAGAGGCTGCTCCTCGGCGGGGGCGACGGAGGTCTCCCCCGACGCCAGGAACGACTCGCGGTGCTGCTCGGGGACGTAGCCCGTCTCGCCCTGGACCACGGCGCCCGTGACGCCCGTGGCCGAGAGGTGCCCGGCCGCGCCGACCTCGTCGTCGTGCAGCAGACCCGGGTCCACGTCGTCCTCGTTCTGCGGGTCGGACACGCTCCCCCTCGCTCGTACCGGGCGGGGGCGCGAGAACACGGGGCGCACGGGATTCGCCCGGCGATGCGCGAGGGTCTCCGTCCGCTCCTCGAAGTCCTCACGGAGCCCGGGGATGAGCGCCGCGAAGACCGTCGCCACGACGAGGACGAGCATCAGCAGGATCTCCAGCCACAGCGGCCAGGTGACCAACGGGGATCGCCGCGTCGCGCCGACCAGATCCAGCTGCTGCCACAGCAGGACGACCCAGCTCACGAGCGCGACGGAGAAGGCCACGGAGGCGAACTGGTCGATGCCGAGCGATCCGACCCGACGGATCCCCTCGGGAGAGAGCCGGCGCAGCACGATGAGGAACACGGCGGCGGTGGGCACGCCGATGGCGAGCGCCCAGGCGCCGTTCATCGTCCACACCGTCGCGGAGCTGTCGAGGACGCTCCCGCCGCCCGGCACGAAGGACAGCGCGAAAGCGATCACCCACGCGCCGATCATGATCAGCTCGCGGAGCGAGAAGCCGAACCAGCCCTGCTGCGGCGCCGCAGCGGGCAGGGGCCCGTCGTCGGCCTCCATGTCGAACGAGGTGTCGGGGGTCGAGGTCGGATCCTGTACTTCCTGCGCCATCTCAGCGGAGGGGACGTCGCCGGTCATCGGTGTTTCCTTTCGTCGTGCGGCCGCGGGGGGCTTCGGCCGTCGAACGGGACCCGATATTACCCGGCGGCGGTGGAGACCTCCTGAGCGACGTCCGTACACGGCACGGGCCGTCCGAGCCGGGAGGGGACGAGCGAGACGCCCGTGATCAACCGAGGCACTGCGGACCGAGCAGCGACTTCAGGTCGCCGAACAGGTCCGCGGTGACGGTCACCGGCATGGGCACCTCGAACACCTTGGCGCGGCCGCCGCGATGCATCTTCAGCATCACTTCGGTCTCGCCGGCGTGGCGGCGCAGCACGTCCGCCAGATCCTCGATGACGCGCTCCGTGGCGCGCTGCTCCGGCACCAGCAGCGACAGCGGACCTGCGGCGTCGAAGGAGCCGACGTCGGGCGTGAACGCCGACTGCGCATGCAGGTTCATGCCGTCGTCACGACGGGAGATGCGTCCACGCACCGCGAGGATCGAGTCCTGCTGCAGCGTGCTCTGGAACTCGAGGTACGTCTTGCCCATGAACATGATCGTGATCTCGCCGCCGAAGTCCTCGACGGTGATCATGCCGTAGGGGTTGCCGCTGGCCTTGGCGACGCGGTGCTGCACGCTCGTGACGAGACCGGCGACCGTCACCTGGTCGCCGTCCTGCAGATCCTCGGACTCCAGCAGGCTGTTGATCGCGATCGAGGCGTGCTTCGCGAGTGGGACCTCGAGGCCCGCGAGCGGATGGTCCGACACGTACAGGCCGAGCATCTCGCGTTCGAACGCGAGCTTGTCCTTCTTGGTCCATTCCGGACGAGCGGGCACCTTGGGAGGCGCGACCTCTTCGATCTCGTCGTACAGGCTGTCGAAGTCGAAGCCGATGGCGCCCTGGGCCTCGTTGCGCTTCTGGCCCACCGAAGCCTCGACGGCGTCCTCGTGGATCTCCACGAGCGCCCGCCGCGTGTCGCCCATCGAGTCGAAGGCGCCCGCCTTGATGAGCGACTCGACCGTGCGCTTGTTCGCGACGTGCAGCGGAACCTTCTTCAGGAAGTCGTGGAAGGAGGTGAAGTTCTCCTTCTGGCGGCCCTGCACGATGCCCTCGACGACGTTGGATCCGACGTTGCGCACCGCGCCGAGGCCGAAGCGGATGTCCTCTCCGACGGCGGCGAAGTAGTTGATCGACTCCCGCACGTCGGGCGGCAGCACCTTGATGCCCATGCGGCGRCACTCGTTGAGGTAGAGCGCCATCTTGTCCTTCGAGTCGCCGACGCTGGTGAGCAGCGCCGCCATGTACTCGGCCGGATAGTGCGCCTTGAGGTACGCGGTCCAGTACGAGATCACCCCGTAGGCGGCGGAGTGCGCTTTGTTGAAGGCGTAGTCGGAGAAGGGCAGCAGAACCTCCCAGAGCGCGTTGACGGCGCCGTCCGAATAGCCGTTCGCGTGCATGCCTCCCTGGAAGCCCTCGAACTGCTTGTCCAGCTCGCTCTTCTTCTTCTTGCCCATCGCGCGTCGGAGGATGTCTGCCTGACCGAGCGAGAACCCGGCCACGCGCTGGGCGATCGCCATCACCTGCTCCTGGTAGATGATGAGGCCGTAGCTCTCGTCCAGGATGTCCTTGAGCGACTCGGCGAACTCCGGGTGGATCGGCGTGATCTCCTGCAGGCCGTTCTTGCGCAGGGCGTAGTTCGTGTGCGAGTTGGCGCCCATAGGGCCGGGCCGGTACAGCGCGATGAGCGCCGAGATGTCGCCGAAGTTGTCCGGCTTCATCAGGCGCATGAGGGCGCGCATCGGGCCGCCGTCGAGCTGGAACACGCCGAGCGAGTCGCCCCGGGTGAGCAGGTCGTAGGACGGGCGGTCGTCGAGGGCGAGCTCTTCGAGTACGAGCTCCTCACCCCGGTTCATCCGGATGTTGGCGAGCGCGTCCGAGATGATCGTGAGGTTGCGCAGCCCCAGGAAGTCCATCTTGATGAGCCCGAGCGACTCGCACGACGGGTAGTCGAACTGCGTGACGATCTGGCCGTCCTGCTCGCGCTTCATGATCGGGATGATGTCGATCAGCGGATGCGAGGACATGATGACGCCGGCGGCGTGCACGCCCCACTGGCGCTTCAGGTTCTCCAGGCCCAGGGCCGTGTCGAACACGGTCTTCGCCTCGGGATCGGACTCGATCACGACGCGGAACTCGCTGGCCTCCTTGTAGCGCGGGTGCTCCGGGTTGAACATGCCGTCCAGCGGCATGTCCTTGCCCATCACGGGCGGCGGCATCGCCTTGGTGAGCTTCTCCCCCATGCTGAACGGGAAGCCGAGCACGCGGCCCGCGTCCTTCAGCGCCTGCTTGGCTTTGATCGTGCCGTAGGTGACGATCTGCGCGACGCGCTCGTCGCCGTACTTCTCGGTGACGTACTGGATCACCTCGCCACGGCGCCGGTCGTCGAAGTCGACGTCGAAGTCGGGCATGGAGACGCGGTCGGGATTCAGGAACCGCTCGAAGATGAGTCCGTGCTCGAGGGGGTCGAGATCGGTGATCCGCATGGCGTACGCGGCCATGGATCCCGCGCCGGAACCACGACCGGGACCGACGCGCACGCCGTTGTCCTTGGCCCAGTTGATGAAGTCGGCGACGACGAGGAAGTAGCCGGGGAAGCCCATCGACGAGATGACCTCGACCTCATAGTTCGCCTGCTTCCGCACCGCGTCCGAGATACCGCCCGGGTAGCGGAACTGCAGGCCCTTCTCCACTTCCTTGATGAACCAGCTCTCCTCCGTCTCGCCCTGAGGGACGGGGAAGCGCGGCATGAAGTTGGCACCGGTGTTGAACGAGACGTCGCAGCGCTCGGCGATGAGCAGCGTGTTGTCGCACGCCTCCGGGTGCTCGCGGAACACCTGGCGCATCTCCGCCGCGGACTTGACGTAGTAGCCGTCGCCGTCGAACTTGAATCGGTTCGGATCGTCGAGGGTCGAGCCGGACTGCACGCAGAGCAGCGCCGCGTGGCTGGTCGAGTCGTGCTGGTGCGTGTAGTGCAGATCGTTCGTGCCGACCAGCGGGATCCCCAGATCCTTCGCGATCTTCAGCAGGTCGCCGGTGACGCGCCGTTCGATCTCGAGCCCGTGATCCATGATCTCGGCGAAGTAGTTCTCCTTGCCGAAGATGTCCTGGAACTCGGCCGCCGCCGCACGCGCCGCGTCGTACTGGCCCAGCCGCAGCCTGGTCTGGATCTCGCCCGAGGGACAGCCCGTCGTGGCGATGAGGCCCTTGGAGTACTTCTGCAGGATCTCGCGATCCATGCGCGGCTTGAAGTAGTAGCCCTCCAGGCTCGAGGTCGAGGAGAGCCGGAACAGGTTGTGCATGCCCTCGGTGGTCTCGGAGAGCAGCGTCATGTGCGTATAGGCACCGGATCCGGAGACGTCGTCTCGGCGCTGCTCGGGCGAGCCCCACTGCACGCGCGACTTGTCGCTGCGATGCGTGCCGGGAGTGACGTACGCCTCGATGCCGATGATCGGCTTGACCCCGGCGGCCTGGGCCGCCTTGTAGAACTCGAACGCCGCGAACGTGTTGCCGTGGTCGGTCACGGCGACGGCCGGCATGCCCTGCGCGACGGCCTCCTGAACCAGCGGCCCGACACGCGCAGCCCCGTCCAGCATCGAGTACTCGCTGTGCACGTGCAGGTGGACGAAGGAGTCGGATGCCATGCTTCGAGTCTACTTTCGCGCTCTGACACCGAGCGCCGGAACCCCGGTCCCTGAGCGAGCGCAGCCAAGCACCCCCGGTCCCTGAGCGAGCGGCGCACCCCGGTCCCTGAGCGAGCGGCGCACCCCCGGTCCCTGAGCGAGCGCAGCGAGACGAAGGGCCACCTGCACCCCCGGTCCCTGAGCGAGCGCAGCCAAGCACCCCCGGTCCCTGAGCGAGCGCAGCGAGACGAAGGGCCGCGCTGCACCCTCTCGAGCAGACCGAGGTCGTTACCGCTTCGTGACCTGACGGCGGCCGCGCTCAGCTCGAATATTCGTCCTAATGTCGGTGCCCCGGAGTTGACTGGAGTCATGTCCAGCACCAGCACAGCGGCCGCCGATCCGGGTCTCGACCCGACGGCGGTGCTGAGCATGGTGGTCGAGTCTCTCAGCGCGACCGAAGCGTCGATCGCCCGGCTCCAGGCGGTGAAGGAGGGGTTCCTCGCGATCGCCGTCCGGGTCGCGACGGAGTTGGCGGAATGCACGGATCCGGCCGATCTCCGCAG
>NZ_JBFTMT010000026.1:0-38332 GCF_056397105.1 Microbacterium sp. 05N427 | reverse complement strand
TCCCTGATGCCCTCTGGTGGGCCTTCACGACCATCACGACCGTCGGCTACGGCGACCTCGCACCGATCACGCYGGAGGGCAGGATGATCGCCGTCGGGCTCATGCTCAGCGGGATCGCCCTGCTCGGTGTCGTCTCGGCGACGTTCGCCTCGTGGATCGTCGAGCAGGTGTCGGCCGAGAACACCAGCCGCCAGGCGGCGACGGTCGCACACGTCGATGCGCTGCGCGCCGAGATCGCCGACTTGCGCACCGTGCTCGCCCGTATGGATCCGGCCCTGCGCGCCACCGACTCGGCATCGCCACCGGCCGCGGAGCCGGACGGCCCCGCTCCCCTCGCGCAGAACTGAACGCGGAACCGCGCTGACAGGACGCGCCCTACATCCCGGCGCGCTCGAACGCGGTCGTCGGGAGGTCGACGATGTGCGCGCCGCCGTCGACGACGAGCACGGATCCGGTCATGTACGACGACTCGCCCGATCCGAGGAAGCGCACGACAGCGGCGATCTCGGCGGGCTGCGCCGGGCGGTGCAGCGGCACGTCCGCCGTGACGGTGGCGTAGGCCTCCTCACGCGACCCGAGGCCCGCATGCGCCGCGAACTCGTCCATCTCCTCGTCCGCCATCGGCGTCTGCACCCAGCCGGGGCACACCGCGTTCACCCGCACACCGTGCTTGCCGTAGTCGCGTGCGAGAGTGCGGGTGAGGCCGATGAGCGCGTGCTTGCCGACCGTGTACCCCGCGACCGAGGGACCCGCGAAGAGTCCGGCGAGCGAGGAGATCACGACGATCTGCCCCTTCGCCTCGATGAGCGCGGGCAGCGCCTCGCGGGCCATCACGAAGGCCGTGGTGAGGTTCGCGCGGATGGCGCCCTCCCATCCGGCGTCGTCCGTCTCCCCCACCGGCGCGAAGCCGTGTCCGCCGGCGTTGGCGACGAGCACGTCGATGCGTCCGAACGTCGCGAGCACCTCGGCGACGGCACGCTTCGCGTCCTCGGTCGAGGCGGCGTCGGCGATCACGGGGTGCGCGCCGACCGCGCGCTCGACCTCGCGCAGCGGCGCCTCGCGGCGGCCGACGACGACGACGTGCGCACCCTCCGCGGCGTAGCGGGCGGCGATCGCGGCACCGATGCCGGTGCCGCCGCCGGTGATGACGACGACGCGTCCGGTGGATCCGTTGGTGGTCATGGGGTCTCCTGTCGTGGAAGGCGGGGGAAATCGAAGAAGAGGGAGTCGGGGATGATGTCGAGGGTCAGGCCGGGAAGCCCGAGCGGGCGCTGTACCCGAAGTCGCTGAGGATCCCGGATCCGTTCACCGCGCGGGCGCGCGGGGAGGCGAGGTAGGTGACGTGCGCGGCGATCTCCTCGGCGGTCTGCACGGGGAAGGCCGGGGCCGCGAACGCCGCATCGCCGAGGTCACCCCGGCTCATCGGGGTGTCCACGATCGACGGCGACACGGTCGTGACGCGCACGTCGTCCCCCGCGAGGTCGACGCTGAGCGCGCGCCCGAACTGCACGAGAGCGGCCTTCGACGCGCAGTACGGCGCCATGCCGGCCGACGCCACGAATGCGGAGTCGCTGGCCACCAGCACCACCGAGGCCGCAGGCGCCTCGCGCAGCGCCGGCAGCGCGGCCCGCAGCACCAGGAACGCGCCGGTCACGTTCACGGCGAACACGGCCTGCCATTCGGCGAGCGAGATCCCCTCGATCCCGGATCCGACCGGACCCGAGATCCCGGCGCAGCACACCACCGTATGCAGCACGCCGAGCGCCGCCACCGCATCGGAGACCGCCGCACCGACCGCGGCCTCGTCGGTGACGTCGGCGACCACGGGGACGGATCCGGGGCAGGACGCCGCGGTCTCCGCGAGGCCCTCGGCCGAGCGATCCAGCAGCGCGACCCGCACGCCCTCCGCCGCGAGCGCCTGCGCGACGGCCCGGCCGATCCCGCCGGCGGCGCCGGTGACCAGCGCGGTCCTGCCCTGCAGCTGCAGCTCCATCGCCGCTCCCTCCGTGTGCGGATCCGGTCAGACCGACCGGCTCCGTTCCGCCATCCTGCTCCGCGGACGAGGCCGGATCGAGGGGGCGCGCGACGGGTGTGCACGCTGACACCATCGTCCTTCACTCATGGGCAAGCCGCTCGCACCCGGGAGGGGCAGACTCGGCAGAGTCCGACAAAGCCGTCTTCCCGGCAGCACAACGTCCGCGCTGCGAGGCCCGCCCTGGCCGGAAGAACGCGCCGTCACCGAGCGAAGGAGCCGACGTGACCGCCACACCCGATCAACAGACCCACACCGCACTGCGACAGGGAGCCCTCGGCGTCGCCGGGATCGTCTTCCTCGTGCTGGCCGCCGTCGCGCCGCTTACCGGAATCGTCGTCGTCGCGTCGCTCGCGATCGCGCTCGGCAACGGCGGCGGCGCGCCGATGTCGTTCTTCCTCGTCGCCGCGATCCTGCTGCTGTTCGCTGTCGGCTACGCGCAGATGTCCAAACAGCTCGTCAACGCGGGCGGCTTCTACGCCTTCGTGGTCAAGGGGCTCGGTCGCACCGGAGGCCTGATCGCCGGCCTCATCGCCACGCTCGGGTACAACTTCTTCGTCGTCGGCACGATCGGCACGAGCGGTTTCTTCATGCAGTCGATCATCATGGAGCTCACCGGCTTCGACATGAGCTGGATCCTCTGGGGGCTGCTCTCGATCGTGGTCTGCTTCGTGCTCGCCAGGATCGGCGTCGACTTCTCCTCCAAGGTGCTCGGTGTCTGCCTCGTGCTCGAGACGACGATGCTGCTCGTCTTCGACGTCTCGGTGTTCGTGCAGAAGGGCTTCTCCTTCGCCGCGTTCAGCCCGGAATGGGTGTTCTCCGGATCCCTGCCGATCGGCATGCTGCTCGCGGCCACGGGCTTCCTCGGCTTCGAGGCCACGTCGCTGTTCAGCGAAGAGGCGAAGGATCCGCTGCGCACCGTCCCGCGCGCCACCTACACCGCGATCATCGCTATCGCCGTCATCCTGGGCGTGACCACCTGGGCCGTCGTCAGTGCGATCGGGGTTCCCGACGCGCAGGCCGTCGCGCTCAAGCACCTGCCCACGGGCGACCTCATCTTCGTGCTGGCGCAGCGCTACCTCGGCGGCCCGCTCACCACGGTCATGATGATCCTGCTGCTGGTCAGCCTGTTCGCCGCGATGCTCGCCTTCCACAACTCTGCGAGCCGATACCTGTACGCGCTCGGGCGCGCCCGCATCCTGCCCCGTGCGCTCGCCCGCACCCGCGCCGCAGGGTCCCCGGCGATCGCCGGCATCGTGCAGGCCGGCTTCTCTGCGATCGTCGCCGTGATCTTCTTCGCCGCCGGTGCCGATCCGATCGTGCAGGTCGTACCGGCCATGCTCGGCTTCGGCACTCTCAGCGTGCTGATCCTGCAGGGCCTCGCCGCCCTGTCGATCGTCGTGTACTTCCGCCGACTGCACGACACCCGCTGGTGGAGCACCTTCATCGCCCCGGGAATCGGCTTCCTCGGCCTCGCGGCGATCTCGATCCTCGCGATCTTCAACTTCAACATCGTGGCCGGATCCGAGGAGCTCTGGATCAACCTGCTGCCGCTGCTGCTGGTGCTCGCCGTGATCGGCGGGATCTTCTACGCGCAGTACCTGAAGCGCTCGAAGCCCGCCGTCTACGACGGTCTCGCCGCCGACCTGGAGCAGTTCAGCACGCGCTGACCGCCGGCATCCCCAGCCTGAACCACCCACCAAGGAGCATCATGACCACCATGAACCCCGCCGACACGTCGACCTGGCTTCCGCTGGACGGCCTCGCCCCCGGATTCGACGCGAACAAGGCACCGCACACGACCGCCCTGTCCGGCCGCGAGATCGACCTCACCGCGCCGAACGGCACCCGCATCGCGCACCGCTTCGCCGACACCGAGGTCACCTGGACCTACTCCCCGGGCGAGGGCGACCCCACGGCGCCCGCCAGCGACACCGACGCGTACGAGGCGTTCGAGGTCGACCAGGACCTGTACTTCGTGCAGTTCCACCACAACTACCTGCCGAACGAAGCCGTCTCGCTCGTCGTCGACCTGCGCGCGGGCCGCGTGCTGTCGATCATCAGCGAGATCCTCCCCGCGGACGAGAAGGGCCGCACCCGCGTGCAGCACCACTTCGGCACCGCGACGATCGACGGCACCGCGCCGTCCGGTGACGAGCCGCACCCGACGACCGCGCTGATCGGCCGCCGCGTGGAGTGGGTGTACAGCACCGAGCACGCCTACGAGCACGTGTACCTCTCCGACCGCTGGTACAGCTGGCAGTGCCTGGCCGGTCCCGAGCGCGGGCTCGCCGACACCGACGAGAACAGCGTGTGGGAGATCCGCCCGGGCATCTACGTGTTCGCCTGGCGCGAGAAGGTCATCCCCTGCGCCTCGGTCACGATCGCCGACCACCGCGACGTCACGAAGATCCGCTCGCACGGCGTCCTGTTCGGCCTGGACGAGACCGGCGAGGTGCCCACGCACTTCACGTTCGGCGCCTGGGGCCGCCTCATCTCGGTGACGCAGCACGCGCCCGAGCTCGAGCCGGCGTACTTCGGAACCGGAGCCTGATATGACGACCGCCCCCGCCGAGCTCATCGTCGTCGCGGACGTCATCCGCACCGTGGATCCCTCGCGCCCTGCGGCCGAGGCGTTCGCCGTGCGAGACGGCAGGATCGCCGCGATCGGCACGCGTGCCGAGGTCGACGCGCTGCGCGGTCCCGGCACGCGGGTTCTCGAGCTCGGCGGGTCGGCGGTCTACCCCGGCTTCGCAGACGTGCACAACCACCACGCGATGGCGGGACGCACGGACCTGTTCGAGCTGGCGCTGCCGTCCTCGCTCACCCTGGACGAGATCCTCGAGCGCGTGCGGGAGAAGGCCGCGACGCTGCCGGAGGACGCGTGGATCATCGGCGGTCCCGTCGCCAGCACGATGCTGCCGACCCTCGCGAACACGGCCTCCCGCCACCTGCTGGACGAGGCCGCCGGCGGACGTCCCGTGATGCTCGTGGAGGACTCCCGGCACAATCGCTGGGCGAACTCGCGCGCTCTCGAGCTCGCCGGCATCAGGCCGGATACGGTTCCCGAGGGCGGCGTGACGATCCTCGACGACGAGGACGGCACCCCCACCGGGGTCCTGCTCGAAGCCGCCGGGATCCCCGTGCAGGAGGCCTATGACCGCTCGGGCGGCCTGACCTCCGCGCAGCACAGGGCGGCGTCGGCGCACGGCGTGCGCCTGGCGAACAGCTACGGCATCACGTCCTTCCAGGACGCCGGCGTCTCCACCGACATCCTCGGCGCGCTCCGGGACCTCGACGCGGACGGCGAGCTCGACGCCTGGGTCGTGTCATCGCTTCTCATCAACGACGAGATCTTCGGATTCGACCCCATCGGATCGCCGCTCATCGCCCGCGGCGAGGAGTTCCGCACCGCGCACCACCGCCCCGACTTCGTCAAGATCTTCCTCGACGGGGTGCCGCCCGCACGCACCGCGTCGTTCCTGGAGCCGTACGTCGCCGACGCCGCGCACGGCGCGCACTTCCACGGCGAGACGACGATGACCTTCGACGAGCTGTACGGCTGGCTGCGGCAGGTCGCCGAACGCGGCCTCGGCGCCAAGGTGCACTGCACCGGCGACGGATCCGCCCGCCTCGTGCTCGACGTCGCGGAGCGGTTGCGCACCGAGGGCGTCACGACGCCCATCCAGATCGCGCACGGGCAGTTCCTCGCCGAGGAGGACATCCCCCGCCTCGCCGCTCTCGACGTCGTCGCCGACATCTCTCCGTTCATCTGGTTCCCCGGTGTCATCCCGCAGATGCTGGCCGAGGTGCTCGGCGAGCGGGCCGAGCACTCCCAGCCGAACCGCGCTCTCATCGACGCCGGGGCGCTCGTCGCGGGCGGATCCGATTGGCCGGTGAGCGAGTCCCCGAATCCGCTCGAGGGCATCCAGGGTCTCGTGACGCGGGCGGATCCGCTGCGTCGCGCTCCCGGAACCCTCTGGCCCGAGCAGGCGATCACGGCCGAGGAGGCGTTGCAGGTGTTCACGCGCAACGCCGCGGTGGCGATGGGCCTCGGATCCGAGACCGGATCGCTGGAGCTCGGCAAGTCGGCCGACTTCGTGGTCCTGGACCGCGACGCGATCGGCGGCCCCGCCGACGCCATCATCGACGCGCGCGTGCTGTCGACGTGGTTCGCGGGGCGCGAGGTGTACACGGCGGGCTGACGGGCCTGCCGGCTCCGGCTCCGGCTCCGGCTCCGGCTCCGACGCCCAGCAGAGCAGAGCAGAAACCAGTGCCGCTCGTCGAGGGTCGTCAGCTCAGCGGGGTTTCGCGCCCGCGCAGACGCCAGAGCAACCACGCGGCGCCGACCGGGATCGTGAAGAACGCCAGCAGGATCGCGGTGTGCCAGAGCGCCAGCCCCGGCAGCAGCACCGGGTTGGACGGACCGGGACCCGAGGCCGAGCCACCGCCCTGCCACAGCGCGCCGAGGAAGGAGATCGGCAGGGTCAGGAGGAGGACCGGCACCGGCAGCAGGATCGCCGCCGTCTTCTCCCACCGCCGCCAGAAGCGGCTCGACGTGACCAGCGCCACTCCGATCACCCATCCGCCGATCGGGATCACGAACGTGCCGACACCGAGCATCAGGGCGCCGACGATCGCGAACCACTTCGTGTCCACCATCGCCGGCTTCGCACCGGGCGCCGGAGGCGGAGCTGGCGCCACGACGACCACCGGCACGGGCGGCTCCGCCTCCTCGCGCGCGGCCGCGGCGACCAGCTCCGGATCCCCGAGCTGCGCGATCCGCTCCCGCACCGCCACGGCGTCGAGGCCGTCGAGTTCCTCCGCGATGCCGCTGCGCAGGTCGTTCGCGATGCGCCACGGCAGCTCTGCGATGGCCGCGTCGAGTCGGCTCAGGTAGTCCTCGCGCAGGCTCTGCGCCTCGGTTCCGGTCATGCTTCCCCCTCTGCGATCAGGTGAGCCACGCTGCGTGCGAACGGTGTCCACGATGCGCGGAACCGGGCGAGCTGCTGCACTCCGTGTTCCGTGAGCTCGTAGTAGCGCCGCACGGGCCCGGCATCCGAAGGCCGCTCGAACGTCTGCACCCAGTCGCTCTGCCGCAGCCGCGACAGCAGCGGATAGAGCGTGCCGATGCTGGCGATGAGGCCTTCATCCGAGAGCCGCTCGGCGAGCTCCCAGCCGTACATCGGACCGCGCGCAAGCAGGCCGAGCACGCAGTACTCGACCACGCCCTTGCGCATCTGCGCGCCGACATCCGGTGTCATGCCTCACAAGCTAGCTTGCATGGCAAGAGAGGTCAAGAACGCCCCTCGCACGGCGCCCTCAGAGCGGCCGCGCGGACACCAGACCCTCGGTGATCGGGGTGAGCTCCGGGAACGCACGGAGCACGATCTCGACGAGGGCATCGAGCGGGCGGGTGAGCGGATCGGTGGCGGGAAGGCCGAGCTCCAGCTCGATGCTCTCGATGGCCATGCCGATCTCCGCATCCGTCATGCCTTCGTGGTTCACCGTCACGCCGATGACCTTGGTGTCGGCGAATGCCTCGATCAGTGCCACTTCGCTCGCCAGGGTGGGCATCGGCACCATCGGGAAGTCCCCCAGCGTGCGGCGTGTGGGAGCATGCTGCACCAGAACGCCCGCGGGTCGGCTGCCGCGAAGGATGTGCGCCGACGTCAGATAGGCGGGGTGGCTGAGCGCGCCTTGCCCTTCGACGACGATCACGTCCGGATCCTCCCCTTCGAACGCGGCGACCACCTGGTCCTCGACCTCACCCGAACAGTACTGGGGAACCAGAGCATCAAGAGCGATACCGTACTTGCCGCCCTGGATGATCGTCGTCTGTCCTGTGCCGACCATCACGGCGCGGATGCCGCGCTCGTTCAGCGCCCGAACCAGCAGGGTCGCGGTGGTGCGCTTGCCGATCGCGCCGTCCGTGCCGAGGACGGCGATCCGCGGGCAGGTGACGTCGAAGATCCGTCCGGAGAAGAGATGCAGATCCTGCATCTCGCGCGGGCGCCGGATGTCCGTGATGGACACGCGCGCCAGAAGGGACGCGGCCACGAACTCGGCATCGTCGTTCAGGAACTCGTGCAAGCCGTTGATGATGTGCATCCCATGGGCGATGCCGTCCAGGAGCACCACCCTCTGTTCCGAGGAGAGCAGTCCGTCGGCGGGCGCGACTCCGCAGATCAGGTAATCGGGCGTCTTGCCCGCGTGAGCGATCGCCTCGGCAAGACTCGCGAGCACCGGGATGCCGTTGGGCCGGCCGTCCAGCAGCATTCCCGCATCGGCTCCGGCATGGCGGCTGTCGAGGACGCTCAGGATCTCGTACTTCTCGGAGTGGCGGATGAGACCGTTCGCGGTCTTGCCGTCCTGCTCGCCGAACTGGCCTTCGGAGTAGATCACTGCGGTGGATCCCGCGGGAAGGCCAGGAATCTGGTCGGTCAGATCCGCGGCACGCGGCTCAGCGGAATCAACATCGAAAAGAGCGTGCATCGTTCTCCTAAGGTCATGCAGAGGAGGCGACGCAAAGCGGAGGGCCGAAAGACGGCCAGTCGGTCGACAAGAAGTCTTCCCTGATCATCGGCAGGAATGCCGACTTCGCTCACAGTAGCACCGTTGCCTCTGCGTCCTATCGGCGCGGCGGCCCCGCATGCAGGACGACTGTCCGGCGCTCCGACAGGTCCCGCGACCGCGGCCCGGTCATAGACTGGATCGGCGAAGTCCGGGCCGGGCCGGGGCGCACGCGTCACGGGAAGGGCGGGGAATGCCGATCACCACGACCGTGCTCTCCATCGCCGCGCAACGCCCCGCGCAGCAGGCGATCGTGGGCGTCGACGGCGCTCTCGATTATGCAGGCCTCGTCGAGGACTCGCGCCGCGCGTTCGCCGTGGTGGACGCGGCGCATCGCGCCCAGACCGCTCCCCCATCGCCCGCCCCCGAGACGGGCGGCATTCCGATCACCGCGGTCAGCGTCGCGAGCGCCTTCCACGGCGCGCGGATCGTCGCAGGCCTCGCCGGATTCCGCGCCGTGTCCGCCACGATCGACCCGCACTGGCCCCTCCCGCACCGCGTGCACGTCGTCACCGCCGCCGGGATCGGACTCGTGATCAGCGACGACGCCGGGCTCGCCGCGGCCCTCGACGATGCCGGCTGGACCGGAACCGTGCTCACGCTCGCGGAGTTCCTGGATCGCGAGCAAGCGACGATCCCTGCGGATCCGCCGACTGTGCGCGACGGCGATGAGGCCTTCCTGCTGCTCTTCTCCTCCGGCACCACGAGCGATCCGAAGGCGTTCCTGAAGACGCGACGGCAGTACCGCGAGAACGTCGCGGTCTCGAGCGCGCACCTCGAGCCGCTCCCCGGCGTCGAGACGCTGGCCCCGGGACCGCTGTCGTACAGCCTCACGCTCTACGCGCTCATCGAGTGCCTCGCCACCGGTGGCGGGGCGCATCTCGCGGACGCGTTCGACGCCGTGCATCTCGCTCGCCGCGTCGCCGCAGAGCGGATCACCCGCATCGTCGCGGTCCCGGCCGTGGTGCAGGTGCTCGTCGACGCCGCGCGCCGGGATCCGTCCGCGTTCACCGGGCTCGAGCTCGTGGTCACGGGCGGGGCGAACCTGCCCGCTGCCCTGCGCGACGGGCTCGCCGCGGCGCTGCCGCACGTGCGGCTGGTCAGCTACTACGGCGCCGCCGAGATCGGCTTCATCGGCGACAGCCGCGGTGGCGACGGCACGCTGCTCGACGTGTACGACGAGGTGGCGGCCGAGATCCGCGACGACGAGGGCGCTGCGGTGCTCGACGGCGAGCTCGGCACGCTGTGGATCCGCGCCGCCGCCTGCTCGGACGGCTACCTGGCCACGACCACCGATGCCGTGCTGCGGGGGCCCGACGGCTGGGCGACCGTGCATGATGTGGGCCGCATGGTGCAGGGGCGGCTGCAACTGGCCGGGCGCGCGGGCGACATCGTGGCGACCGGCGGGCACAAGGTCTCGCTGCCCGACGTGGACCGTGCGTTCGATGCGATGCCAGGGCTCGGCGCCGTCTGCGCGGTCGCCGTGCCCGACGCGCGGCTCGGCGCCCTGGTGGTTCTCGTGATCGAGGACGCCCCGCGCACGCCGCTCGCCAAGGCCGACCTGCAGGCATGGGCCCGCGAGCGGCTCGCGCCGCAGTTCGTGCCGCGGCGCTGGTACCGCGTGCCGCGCCTGCCGCGCACCGCGGGCGGGAAGATCCGCCGCGCCGCCGCGGCCGCGCTGGTCGAGTCGGGCGAGGCGGTGCGGCTGTGACCCGCGCGGATCGGCGCGTCGTCGCCACAGGGCTCGGCGCGATCACGCCGAGCGGTCTCGACGTCCCCTCGCTGTGGGACGCGGTCGTATCCGGCCGCAGCGCGATCACGGCCCTCGACGAGCCGGAGTTCCAGGGTCTGGCCGTGAGGATCGGCGGCAGGATCCGCGGATTCGACGCGACCGGGATCGTGGATCCGCCGCTGAGCCGCCGCCTCAGCCCCGTGCAACTCTGGGCGATCGCCGCCGCGGACCAGGCCCTCGCCGACGCCGGCATCGATCCGGCCGCGCTGCGCGCGGGGGCCGAACTCCCCTGGGACCCGACGCGCACGGCCGTCCTCGCCGCGACCGGATCCGGCCCGATCGACCAGATGCAGGCCGCCACCCGCGCCCTCGACGCGCGTGGTCCGCGCGGCGTGCCGCTGAGCGTCGTCGTGCACGGCGCCCCGGACGCTGCCGCGGCGCTGCTCAGCGAGCGGTACGGCGCCCACGGCACCGCGCACGGTGTGACGGCGACCTGCGCGTCGAGCGCGATCGGGCTCGGCGAGGGGCTGCGCCGCATCCGGCACGGCTATGCCGACGCCGTGCTCGTGGTCGGCATGGAGGACTGCGTGAACCCGGTGAACCTCGCCGCGAACGCGAACCTGCGGGCGCTCGCGAGCGGATACGAGTCGGATCCTGCCGCGGCCAGCCGCCCGTTCGACCGCGGGCGCCGCGGCTTCGTGATGTCCCAGGGGGCGGCTGCCCTGCTGCTCGAAGCCGAGGACGTCGCCCTCGAACGCGGCGCGGAGCCGCTCGCCGTGCTGGCGGGATTCGGCGAGTCGAGCGACGCGCACCACCCCACGGCGCCGCATCCGCAGGGCCGCGGTGCCGCCCACGCCGTCGCCGCGGCGCTGGCCGACGCCGGCCTCGACCCGTATGCCTCGGACGGCATAGACCACGTCAACGCACACGGCACCGGCACGCCGGCCGGAGACGCGGCCGAACTCGCCGCACTCGGCGCCGTGTTCGGCGACCGCGCCAGGTCGATCCCTCTCACCGCGACGAAGTCGAGCACGGGGCATCTCCTCGGCGCCTCGGGGGCGGTCGAGGCGATCGTCGCGATCCGCACCCTGCAGACGGGCCTGATCCCGCCCACCGTCAACCTCGACGACCCGGAGTTCGACGACTGGGACATCGTCCGCGGCACCGCGCGCGAGGCCGGCCGGATCCGCCGCGTCCTCTCCCCGTCGTTCGGTTTCGGCGGCCATAACGGCGCCCTCGTGCTGGAGCAGTCGTGATGGCGCGCCTCGGCCGGTTTGGGGCGCACCCTCACCGTTTGGGGCGCCGTACGCCGTCCCGACCCGGTGTCACGCGCCCCAAAACGCACGGTGACGCCCCGAAACGACGTGGATCCGGGCCAGGATCCGCACTCTCGCCCCAGGAGGCACGATGACCGACCGTCTCACCCGTCACGCCGAGCTCGCCGAGCGCTATCTGCCGGACGAGCTGCTCGAGCGCTTCCGCGAGCGCGCGGCCGTGTACGACCGGGAGAACCGGTTCTTCGACGAGGATCTCGCCGAGCTCACCGAGCGCGGATACCTGCTGCTGTTCGTCCCGGAGGCGCACGGCGGCCCCGGTCTGAGTCTCGACGAGGTCTCGCACCTGCAGCAGCGGCTCGCGACCGCGGCCCCGGCGACCGCCCTCGCAGTCAACATGCACCTCATGTGCACGGGCGTCGCGAAGGCTCTCGCCGACCGCGGCGACCATTCCCTCGACGTGGTGTTCGCCGAGGCGATGGACGGGGAGATCTTCGCGTTCGGGATCAGCGAGCCCTCCAACGACTGGGTCATGCAGGACTCGAAGACGGCTGCCGTTCCGCAGGCCGACGGCGGCTACCTCCTCAGCGGGGTCAAGATCTTCACGTCGCTCTCCCCCGTGTGGACCCGGCTCATCACGCACGGCCGCGACGACACGGATCCCGAGAACCCGACGCTCGTCTACGGATTCCTCGAGCGCGGCACGGAGGGCATCACCGTGTCCGACACGTGGGACGTGATGGGCATGCGGGCCTCGCAGAGCCGCGCGACGATCCTGAAGGACGTGCGCATGGCGCCCGAGCGGGTGAACCGCCGCATCGCCGTGGGCCGGGTGCCGGATCTCCTCACTTTCGCGATCACGAGCAACTTCCAGCTGCTGATCGGATCCGTCTACGCCGGCGTCGCCCGCCGCGCCCTCGACCTGGGTGCCGACGGACTCAAGAAGCGCCGCTCCGCCAAGGCCGGCGCGACCTACGCCGAGGTGCCGGAGTCTCGCACCCGGCTGGCCGATGCGCACCTCGACTACCTGGCGGTGCCGGCGCAGCTCGAGGCCTACTGCCGCGACTTCGACGAGCTGCTCGACCACGGCGCGCGCTGGCCGTTGCTCCTCGTGGGCGCCCGCCTCAATGCCTCCACCGCCGCGCGCCGGGCCGCAGAGGCCGCACTCATGTGCACGAGCGGAAGCGGCTTCGACAACGGCCACGAGCTGAGCCGGCTCTACCGCGACGCGACCGCGGGCCTGTTCCACCCGCCGAGCGCCGACGCCGCCCGCCCGATGTTCGCCGCGGCCCTGCTGGACGACTGACCCCGCCTCCCTCCGCTCTCCCCACTTCCGCCGAGGCCCCCTCGCAGCATCCAGGCCCCCTCGTGCGAGCGTCGCTCCGAGGGGGCCTGGGTGCTCAGGCGGGGCGTCGGCGGCTCAGTGCTCCGGCGCCTCCACGGCCGCGGGCCGGCGCACGCACAGTGCGAGTCCGATCACGACCAGCGACAGGATGGCTCCCGCGAGGAACGCGAGGTGCGAGCCCGCCGCGGCGGCCGCCGGCGACGGCAGGTCGGGATCCGCGGATCCGGTCGCGGCCACGCCGGTCGCGTAGAGGGCCACGAAGATCGCCGTGCCGGCCGCGCCGGCCACCTGCTGCAGCGTCGCGATCGTCGCGCTGCCGTGCGAGTACAACTGCGGCGCGAGCGAACCGAGCGAGGCACTGAACGCGGGCGTGAAGAGGAAGGCGAGTGACAGCATCAGCACGATGTGAGCGCCCAGCAGCACGACCCAGGAGGAGTGCTCACCGAGCCCGAACGCGAGGGCCCACAGGGAGGCCGCGAGACCGAGGGATCCGGGGATGACCAGCGGTCGCGGACCGAAGCGGTCGTACAGGCGCCCGACGGTGGGACCGGCGAGGCCCATCAGCAGACCGCCGGGGAGCAGGATCGCGCCGACCCAGAGCGGGTCGAGGCCGAGCGTGTAGCGCGCGAACTGCGGCAGCACGATGAAGGCGCCGAACAGGGAGACCATGCCGACCGTCATCATCGCGACGGCGACGGCGAAGTCCCGCGAGAGGAACGTCCGCAGATCCAGCAGCGCGGAGTCGCTGCGCTGCAGGATCAGCTGACGCCAGACGAACAGTCCGAGCGCGGCCAGGCCGAGGACGATCGGGATCCAGGGCTGCACCGCCGCCTGTCCGACGGCGGTCGCGCCGATCTGGCTGAGACCGAACACGAGCGCCGAGAACCCGAGGGCGGCGAGGACGACCGACAGTGCATCCAGCGGAACGGCCCGCGTCTCGGAGACGTTCGGGATCCGGCGGATCCCGATGGCGAGCATCGTGAGCGCGATGGGCAGCATCACCCAGAAGAGTCCTTGCCAGGGGAGCACCTGGATGAGAGCGCCCGAGACGATGGGGCCGACGGCGGGCGCCACGGACATGACGATCGAGACGCGCCCCATGACGCGGCCGCGCTCCTCGGCGGGCACGACCGTCATCACGGTCGTCATCATGAGCGGCATCATCACCGCGGTGCCCATGGCCTGCACGACGCGACCCACCACGAGCATCTCGAAGACCGGGGACAAGGCGGCGATGATCGTTCCCACGACGAAGCTCGACATCGCGACCGTGAAGACCGTCCGGGTGCGCAGCCGCTGCATCAGCCAGCCGGTGGTGGGGATCACGACCGCCATCGTGAGCGCGAAGGCCGTGGTCAGCCACTGCCCGCGCGTCGCATCGATGTGCAGCGACTCCTGGATCCTCGGCAGCGCGACCGCCATCATCGTCTCGTTCAGGAACACGACGAAGACCGCGGCGAGGAGCAGTCTCAAGGCGGTGCGGTTGCGCGCCGCGACTCCGGCGTCCGTTTCCGGCGAGGCGTCGATCTCGGCCGGGGCGATGGTGGCGGTCATGTCCTTCTCCTCTTCGCTGATGAGCCCGAATCCGGGTTACTGCAAAAAATAAAGCACACTGCAAATAATGAAGTCAAGTGCTATTCTGATTTTCATGACGAACCAGCACTACGGCCAGTTCTGCGGTCTCGCGCGCGCGGCGGAGATCGTCGGACAGCGCTGGACCCTGCTGATCCTGCGCGATCTCAGCGTCGAACCGCGGCGCTACTCGGAACTCGCCGCGGGCCTTCCCGGCATCCCCACGAACACGCTGTCGACGCGACTGAAGGAGCTCGAAGACGCGGGGATCGTCGCGCGCACCGCTCCGAGCGGCACCGAGCGCTCCGTCGTCTACCGGCTCACCCCCCGCGGCGAGGAGCTCGGACCGGCGCTGGACGCCCTGTCCCGTTGGGGCGCGGGCGGCATGCGGGAGCCCCGCGAGGGAGAGATCGTCACGACCTCCTCGATCACCGCCGCACTTCGCGTGGCGGCGGGCGCCGGTGTGGTGCCGGCCGACTGGGACACGGTCTACAACGTGCGGGTCGGCGAGGTCGAGGTGCACGTCGTGATGCGGGAGGGCGCCATCACGGCCGACCCCGGTTTCGTCGAGGACGCCGACCTCGAGATCACCGCAGGACCGGGGATCCGCGACGTGCTCGCCGGAACCCTGAGCGCCCAGGACGCCCTCGCGACCGGAGTGGTCGTCCTCGACGGCGACCCCGCCCTCTTCGAGCGATTCGCCGACACCCTGCGCGTCCCCTACAGCACGAACCTCTTCGAGACGACCTGACCCGTCGAGGCCCCCTCGCAGCGCCGGCGCCCCTCACTATGAGCGGCAATGAGAGGGGGCGCCGAACCCCAGAGGGGGCGTCGACGGATCAGCGCAACCCCGTACCAGCGCCACCCCCTCGCGGCGCCACCCCCGCGCCGACCGCGGCCCGCGCTCAGTCGACGAGGTCGCGCATCTCCTGCTCGATCGCGCGGAGCACGGTCGCGTCCTCTGGCGACGTCTGCCCCGGCACGTAGCGCAGGGAGAGGATCCGGCCGCCGCGGAACCGGTGGGAGCGGTGCCGCTCGTAGATCTCCCAGTCCACCGGTCCGCCGTAGTCGTAGCCCACGCTGATGCCGGTGAAGGGCGCCATGCCGACGAGCATGGGCACGTCGTCGAGGCGCAGCAGCTCGACGCCGTCCACGTCGACCGCGAAGCTCCAGCGCAGTCCGAGATCGGCCCGTACGCGCAGGTCGATGCGATGACGTCCCGGATCCGGCGCGCTCGCGCGCACCCGGCGCATCGCGCCGTAGGCGTTGTACGAGAGCAGGAGCTCGTCACCGTCCAGGGCGACGAGGTATCCCCCGCCCTGATCGCCGTGGGCGAGGAGCACGCCCTCGGCACCGGCCTCGAGGTCCAGGTCGGCGTGCACCTCGAAGGAGCGCAGCACGGTGAGCCGCGCAGAACGGAACCRCTCCAGCGGCGGACGGAACGGGACGAGCTCGACCGGCGCGGACAGCGGGGCCTCGGTGTCGGGCCGTACCGAGTGCAGCGTGCCGTCGTCGTCGAGCGGGAAGACGGTGTTGCGCCAGGCCTCTCGGCGCCAGCGCTCGGCGAGCGCTCGCACCCGCTCGGGCTCTCGCCCCGCGCGATCACTTGTCTCGGTGGGATCACTCGGCAGGTGATAGAGCTCCCACGCACCCCCGGCGCCACCCTGCGCCCGCGTCGGCGGGATCGGCGAGACCGCCTTCCACTCCCCCTCCACGAACGCGCGCCGGCCGACGCACTCGAAGTACTGCTGCTCCCGCCCAGGGGCCGCCGGATCCGCGAGGATCTCGGCGATGCTGGCGCCGTCGACCTCTGGAGCGGCCATCCCGTTCCACTGCTCGGGGCGGGCGATCCCGGCGAGCTCGAGCAGCGTGGGGGCGAGATCCGACACGAAGACGAACTGGTCCCTGAGTCCCGGCGACGCCGCCCCGGCGGGCCAGGAGATCACGAGCGGYGCGTGCACCCCGCCCTCGTAGGTACTCGACTTGAACGACCGGAACGGCGTGTTCGACACCCGCGCCCAGCCCGTCGGGTACTGCCCGTAGAGGCGCGGCCCGCCGATCTCGGACAGCTCGCGAGGCACATCACTGACCCACCCGTCGGGGACGGCGCCGTGCAGCCCGAACTGCGAGAAGTAGCTGCGCGTGCCGGTCGGGCCGCCCTCGGCCGTGCCGCCGTTGTCGCTGGCGATCACGATGATCGTGTTCTCGCGTTCGCCGAGCTCGTCGAGCCGCGCGAGCAGGCGCCCCACGCTCTGATCGATCTCGTCGACCGCGGCCGCGTACACCTCCATGTGGCGGGCGAAGAGCGCCCGCTCGGCGTCGCCGAGGTCGTCCCAGTGCGGGATCCGGTCGCCGTCCGCGAGGGCGTCGGCCGGCAACTCCGCATGCGCCGGAACGATGCCGCGGGCGCGCTGGCGGGCGAAGCGCTCCTCGCGCACCGCGTTCCAGCCGCGCTCGTAGTGGCCGCGATGGCGCTCGATGTCCTCCTCCTTCGCCTGGATCGGGCCGTGCACCGAGGTGTGCGCGTAATAGAGGAAGAAGGGCTTGCGCTGCTCGTTCACGCGGAGCTCGTCGATCATCCCGATCGCGCGATCCGTCAGCTCGTCGGTCAGGAAGAACCCGTCCGGGAACTCTGCGATGTCGAGCACGGAGTTGTCCTGGACGAGGCGGTGCGGGTGGTGCAGCGAGGTGAACCCGTCCATCGAGCCGAAATAGCGGTCGAACCCGCGCTGCAGCGGCCACGACGACCGGTCGGCGCCGTCGTGCAGCCGCGACTCGAGGGTCAGGTGCCACTTGCCGACCATGAAGGTCGCGTATCCCCCCGCCCGCAGCGACTCCGCGAGCGTGGGCGCGGACGCCGGCAGCTCGCACGCGAAGCCGGGGTAACCCGGATCGATGTGCGCGACGAAGCCGAATCCCGCCCGATGCGGGTTCAGTCCGGTGAGCAGCGCGGCGCGGGCCGGGGAGCACATCGGTGCCGTGCGATAGTTCGTGAACAGCCAGCCGTTCGCTGCGAGCGCGTCGATGAACGGCGTCCGGATCTCGCTGCCGAACGGCCCGAGGTCGCTGAAGCCGAGGTCGTCGACGAGCATGACGACGATGTTCGGCGCTCCTTCCGGGGCGGTCGGCCTGACGCGCCACGCGGGATCCGACTCGGAGGTGAACTCGCCGATGCGTCCGGGGAAGCCCTCGTAGCCGCGAGCAGCGGGATCCATTCAGCCCGCCTTCCGGATGAGTCCGAAGATGCGGGTGCGGAGCTCGGCGAACTCCGCCGTGGCGCGGGTCTCCAGCTGGTCGCGGGGTCCGCCGAAGTCGATCTCGATGATCTCGGTCACGCGGGCGGGCCGCTCGCCGAGCACGATGACGCGATCAGAGAGGTACACGGCCTCGTCGATGTCGTGCGTGACGAGCAGGATCGTCATGCCGAACTGCGCGCGGATCCGCAGGCACAGGTCCTCGAGCTCGAACCGGGTCTGCGCGTCGACCGAGGCGAACGGCTCGTCCATCACGAGCACCTCGGGCCGATACGCGATCGCCCGGGCGATCGCGACGCGCTGCTGCATGCCGCCGGAGAGCTGCCACGGGTACTTCGCCCCCGCACCGGCGAGCCCGACCGCGGCGAGCGCCGACGTGATGCGCTCCTCCCGCTCTGCGGTGCTCAGCCGAAGGTGCCGGAGCGGCAGTCGGACGTTCTTGTCGACCGTGAGCCAGGGCATGAGCGAGCGCGTGTACTCCTGGAAGACGAGCGCCATCTCCTCGGGCGGGCCGTCGATCTCGACGCCGTCGATGCGCGCCGATCCCGACGTGATCGGCTGCAGTCCGGTGAGGCACTTCAGCAGCGTGGTCTTGCCGATGCCGGAGGGGCCCACGATGCAGGCCACCTCCCCCGCCTCCACATCGAAGGTGAGATCGGCGATGACCGGCACGTCGCCGCTCTTGGTGCGATAGGTCTTGGCGAGGCCCTGGACGCGGAGCCGGGGGCTGGTGTCGGTGCTCATTCGCTCTTCTCCAGTTGTTGTGAGGCGATGTACCAGCGCAGGACGGTGCGGCGGAACAGGACGAACAGGGCGGTGGACAGGTAGCCGAGCACTCCGAGCACGATGATGCCCGCCCACATGTCGGCGATCGCGAAGGACTGCTGCGCGAGGAGCGTCGCCGCGCCGAGGCCCACGGACGATCCGAGCATCTCGCTCGCGATCATCACCACGAACGCCGTGATCAGGCTCACCTGCATGCCCGAGAGGATCCGGGGGCTCGCCGCGGGCAGCGTCACCTGGAAGAGCCGCTCCGACCGGGTGAGCCGGTAGACCCGTCCGACCATCTGCAGCGTGGGTTCGCCCGCACGCACCCCGTCGATCGTCGAGATGAGGATCGGGAACACTGCGGCGAGCGAGATCGAGAGGATCCGGGTGCCGTTGCCGAAGCCGATCAGCGAGACGAAGATCGGCACGAGCGCGACAGGCGGGATCGCCCGGAAGAAGTGGATCGTCGGCTCGACGAACCAGCTGAGCGGCGCGATCAGCCCGAGCGCGCACCCCAGCAGCACGCCGACGACCGTCGCGATGAGGAAGGACACGACGAGGTTCAGCACCGAGATGCCGATGTCGCCGAGGAACGCGGGAGTGCCGAGCAGTTCGCCGAGACGAGCGAGGATCGCGGACAGCGGCGGGAAGAACGCGTTGGTCGACCCCGCCGAGAGGATCCACCACAGCGCGATGAGGACGATCGGGACCGCGACTTCGACGAGGATCAGCAGCCAGCGCGGAGAGGCGCTGTTGCGGCGACCCCGCCGCAACCGGGCGCTGGTCTGCACGGACGTGGTGAGGGTCATGCGTGGTCCGCCTTCCGGTACTGCGGGTGCCAGTGCAGCAGCCGCCGCTCTCCCCACTGGCTCAGCCCCTGGATGAGCAGGCCCAGCACGCCGAGGATCAGCACGTAGCCGAAGAGCTCGGGCTGGTTGCCGGAGATCTGCGACATGAGCAGGCTCTGGCCGAGCCCCGGCCCTCCCCCGAGCAGGCCGGCGACGACGGCGATGACGAGCGAGGTGGGAGCCGCCACCCGCAGCGCGGTGCCGATGTAGGGCAGCGCGCTGGGGATGACGATGCGGGTGAGGATCTCCGTGCGGCTCATCCCATAGGACGCGCCGGTCGCACGAGCCACCGGATCGGTGTCGAAGACCCCCGCGGAGGACTGCACCGCGATCGCGATGAACGAGCCGAAGAAGACGAGGAACGTCCCCATCCCCGCCGTGGGGCCCAGCACCAGCACCACGATCGGGAGGATCACGATGGGCGGGATCGGCTTGAGGAACTCCAGCGGCACTCTGGTCGCGTGCATCGCGAGCGGAGAGGATCCGATCGCGATGCCCAGCAGCACGCCGACGATCGCGGCGACGATGAGCCCGGTGAGGGCCATGACCAGGGTGTCCGCCATCGCCTGCCAGAGCTGCGGCGTGCCCAGCAGCCGGCCCGCCGCACCCAGYGCCTCCAGGGCGGAGGGCAGCGGTGCGCCGGAAAGCGGGCCGGCCGTTGCGGCGAGCTGCCACACCACGAGTGCGGTCAGCGCACCGGCGGCGCCCAGCAGCGCGGGGAGGATGCGGAAGCGGGTCATGGCCGTCACTTCGAGAGGATGACGCCCGTGAGGTCGACCGGCTTCTTCAGGAACCCGAGATCCACCATCTTGTCGTTCGGGCGCTGCAGGTCCTCTGGCGTGATCGTCGCCGGCCACACGGGCACCTTGACCTGATCGACCGTGAGCGTCGACTTCGTGTAGGCGAGTCCCGCCTTGATGGCCTCCTCAGGGTGCGCGGTGGCGTACTCGTTGGACTTCGCGATCGCGCGCTGGAATGCGCTGATGACGTCCTTCTTCGACGTCACGGTCGCGTCCCCCGCCGTCCACAGGCCGGTCGCGCCGGTCTCGAAGAAGCCGATCGACGGCGCCGCGAGCTGCGGGTCGCCCGCGGAGAGCGCCTGTGCGGTGAAGGGGCTGACCAGCCCCGCCGCGTCGACGTTGCCGCTCTTCAGGGCCGCGACGGCAGAGGTGAAGTCGAGCACGACCCATTTCACGCCGGTCGTCGGGTCGATGCCGTTCTTCTTGAGCTGGTCCGCGATGACCACCTCGAGCTGCGCTTTGCGCGCGGGGACCGCGATGGTCTTGCCGGCCAGCTCTTTCACCGAGGTGATGCCGCTGGACGCACTGGCGAACAGGCCGGTGTCATCGAACGAGGCGGGGTCTGAGGCGCTGGTCGCCTTGTCGGGGTAGCCGTCGGCGGACGCGATGGCCTTCATCTTCACGCCCTGGCTGAGCGCGTTCAGCAGCGGGATGCTGGGCGAGTAGGCGATGTCGACCTGGCCGCTCTGCGCGGCGGCGAGCCCGGCGGGCGGGTTCGCGACGATCGAGGTCTCGATCTTCAGCCCCTCATCGGCGAAGAACCCCTTCGCCATCCCGGTCAGCAGGCTCCCGTCGGAGGTGAGCCCGATCGTGGCGACCTTGACCGTGGTCAGGTCGCCCTTCTTACCCGGCTCGGCGCTGCCGGACGAGGACGAGCAGCCGGCGAGGGCGGCGGCCGCGCCGACGGCGACGACCGCGGCGGCGACACGGAGTGCGCGCGTGATGTGCATGTGTGCTTCCTGTCAGAGCGAGGGATGGGATCTCGGAGCGGAGGCGTCGCTGCGGTGCGACGTCATCGTCCTTTAATCACCACTTGGTCACTTAAATATCCAGCAAGGAGATAGTGTTGTCAAGATGTTTCGGAATCTTACGTGTCCAATTGGACACGAACGATGGAACGGGGCGCGGCTCGCCCGCCTCTAGGATCATCAGGATCGGAGGAGGACTGACGTGCCCAAGATCGTTGACCACGACGAACGGCGGGACCACATCGCGGATGCGGCCACCAAGGTGATCGCCCGGGACGGCTTCGAGCGTCTCACGATGCGCCAGATCGCCGCAGAGGCCGGATACACCCACGGCGCGATCGCCCGCTACTTCCCCACCAAGGAGAGCCTGCTCACGGCGTCCTTCGTCCGGCTGCACGTGCAGGCCAACGGGCGGATCCTCACCGAGGTCTCGGGCAAGCGCGGCCTCGACGCCCTCGAGCAGATGTGTCGCGAGATCCTTCCGTTCGGAGATCTCGGGCCCAAGTACGCCCGTGTCGTCATCGCCTTCTGGGACCACGCCTCTCAGGACACCAGGGTCACCCAGATCCACCGCGAGAACAACCAGCGCTGGCGGGACCAGTTCCGCCGCTTCCTGCTCGAGGCGCGGGAGGACGGCGAGCTCGCCGATCACATCGACATCGACACGGCGGTCGGCGAAGTCGCCTCACGCAACGCCGGCTGGCAGATGGTGTCCGTGCTGCTGCCCGAGGTCGCAGGAGACGAGCGCATCGAGGCGGGACTGCAGGCTCTGCTCGGAGAACTGCGCGGCCGGCCCGCGGACGAGCCGGGCCGCGCGGCCTCCTAGCCCGCGTCCCCCGCGTCCTCGAGCACGAACAGCGCACCGCGCTCGCCGATCACGGCGGCGGGGGCGTTCGTGTTGCCCGTGGTGATCGTCGGCATGACCGAGGCGTCGATCACCCGGAGTCCCTCGATGCCGTTCACGCGCAGGCGCGGATCCACGACGGCATCAGGATCCGATCCCATCCGGCAGGTGCCGACCTGGTGGTGGTACGTGATCGCGGTGCGGCGCACCCAGTCCTCGACGTCGGCGTCCGGCACCTCCGGCCCCGGGTAGGCCTCGGTCGCGCCCCACTCCCCGGCGAGCGCCGGCCTGGCGCCGATCCGGCGCGCCTGGCGCACGGAGGCCGCGAGGGCGGCCACGTCGCGGTCGTCCTCGAGGGCGGCGAGATCGATGAGGAGCGGATCCTCGGCGTCGGGACCGGACAGGCGCAGCGAACCGCGGCTGTGCGGCGTGACGAGCCCCGCCATGAGCGAGAGTCCGTCGCCGGGGCCGTGCGCGCCGGGGCGCGGCTCGAGTTCGCCCCACATCGGCACGGAGAAGTGGATCGGCTGCGTGTCGGGCTCGGCGAGGTCATCGCGCGAGCGCCAGAACAGGTGCGTCTGCGTGACGGAGACGCCCGGCTCCGGCGCGCCCACGGGCCGCGCCGTCGTGAAGATCACCGGGGACAGCAGGTGGTCGTGCAGGTTCGCGCCGACCGCGGGGGCGTCGAGGACCACATCGATCCCGAGAGCTTCGAGGTCCTCCTGCGGGCCGATACCGCTGCGCAGCAGGATCGCGGGGCTGCCGAGGGCGCCGGCGGCGAGGATCACCTCGTCCGCGCGGAGCTCGGATCCCGGCCCCTGCGGCTCTCGAAGGGCGAGCCGCACCCCCACGGCAACGCCGTCCTCGACGATCACCGAGTGCACCTCGGCGTCCGTGACGATGCGCAGGTTCGGGGCGTCCTCGACCGGGCGCACATACGCCATCCAGGTGTTGACGCGTCGACCGTCGCGCATCGTGACCTGCTCCTGCGAGACGCCGTCCAGGGTGTCGCCGTTGTAGTCGGGGTTGTGCGCCAGCCCCTCCTGCACCGCGGCCTCGATGATCGACTGCTGGATCGGCACGAGCGGGTAGTCGTCGGTCACGGGCAGCAGATCGTTCTCGATCGCCTCGTAGACGGGCAGCACCTCCGCCCAGCCCCAGCCGGTCGCGCCCGCACGCTCCCAGCCGTCGAAGTCGGAGGCCGCGCAACGCACCCAGATCATCGCGTTCAGGGCGTGGGATCCGCCGGTGACCTTGCCGCGCGGCAGGTGCAGCCGGCGCCCTGCCGCGTGCTCCTGCGGCACGGTGAAGTAGTCCCAGTCCTCGGCGGCGTGCCAGAGCTCGCCGGCGCGGGAGGGCTCGTGGATCGCGGGATTGGTGTCGTATCCGCCGGCCTCGATGAGCGTCACGTCGTACCCGGCGTCGACGAGACGCCGGGTGACGATGCTCCCCGAGGTGCCGGCTCCGACGACGATCGCGGAGCGGGCCACGGCTCAGGCCTTCCGACCGGGGCCGGAGACGACCTGCGGCACGGCGACGGACTTGAGGCCCGCGACGCCGAACTCGAGACCGTAGCCCGAGCTCTTCACACCACCGAACGGCACCATCGGGTGCAGCCCGCCGTGCGAGTTGATCCACACCGTGCCGGACTGCATGCGGGTCGCAGCCTCGCGCGCCGCCTCGGGGTCGCTCGACCACACCGAGGCGCCGAGGCCCACGTCGACCGCGTTCGCGAGCGCGAACGCCTCGTCCACGTCGGAGTAGCGGATGATCGGCAGCGCCGGTCCGAACTGCTCCTCCTGCACGAGCGCGGCGTCGTTGTCGATGTCGGCGACGATCGTCGGCCGGTAGAACAGCTCGCCGAGCTCAGGCGCCGCCTCACCGCCCGTCACGATCCGGGCGCCCCGCGCCCTGGCGTCCTCGACGAGACGCGAGACGATGTCGAACTGCTGCTTGTTCTGCAGAGGGCCCAGCACGTTGTTCTCGTCCAGCCCGTTGCCGATCGGCACGTTCGCGGCGATGCCGGCGAGCGCGTCGACGACCTGGTCGTAGAGCGAGTCGTGCACGTAGAGGCGCTTCATCGCGGCACAGGTCTGGCCGGTGTTGATGAACGCGCCCCAGAACAGGTCCTCGGCGATCGCGGCCGGATCCGTGCCGGGCAGCACGATGCCGGCGTCGTTGCCGCCGAGCTCGAGCGTGAGCCGCGCGAGGTTGCCGGCCGAACTCTCGATGATCTTGCGGCCGGTGGCCGTGGATCCGGTGAACATGATCTTGTCGATGTCGGGATGCGACGCGATCCGTGCGCCGACCTCGCGGTCGCCGGAGATCCCGATCAGCACATCCGCCGGCAGCACCTCGTTCATGATCGACAGCATCGCGAGCACGCTCAGCGGCGTGTACTCGCTGGGCTTGGCGACCACGGTGTTCCCCATYCGCAGCGACGGCCCGATCTGCCAGATGGTGATCATGAGCGGCCAGTTCCACGGGCCGATGGCGCCGACGACGCCGGCGGGCTTGTAGACGAGCTCCGCGTGCAGGTTCTCGTCGTCCAGGAGCACCTCGGGCTCGAGCACCGTGGTCGCGTTCGTGCGCAGCCAGGCCGAGCACGCGCCCAGCTCGAACCGCGCGTTCGGACCGTTCAGCGGCTTGCCCTGTTCGCGGGAGAGCAGCTGCGCGAGAGCCTCCGCGTTCGCGTCGAGGGCATCGGCCGCCGCGAGCAGCAGCTCGCTCCGCTTCGCGTGGCCCAGGGCCTCCCACGCCGGCTGCGCGGCCTTGGCCCTGGCGATCGCGTCGTCCAGGTCGGCGACGGTCTGCACCGGAGCGCGGCCGATGATCTCGCGCGTGGCCGCGTCGGGGATGTCGCGGCCGGAGCCCTCGGGCGCCTGGATGCGGTCGAGCAGCGCGGACACAGCGGACGTGTCGGTCATCGGTCTCTCCTTCGAGTGTGCGGACGACGGTCGATGCTCCCATTGTGGTCCGGCGCGATCACGGCGGCTTGTCGCCGAGCGCGCCGGACATGTCGTGCCGCGAAGGGATCCGGATCCGCCGTCCGGCACGCCGACTCAGCGCCGCGCGACGGACTCCGCACGCTCCGGCCGCTCGGCGTCCCACGGCCCGTGGTCGGCGCCCGCGGTGCGCAGGAACACGATGATCCAGCTGAAGATCAGCACGGCGGCGATGAGCTCGACCGCAGTGAGGTTGTAATAGCCGGTCGCGAAGAACACTCCGAGCAGCGCGATCACGAGCACGTAGACCCAGCCCAGCACGACGAACACGCGCGAGATCCGGCGCAGGAACCAGGGCAGGCCGATCACGACCGCGGCGAAGCACACGGCCATGCCCGTCGCGACCGTGTTGTGCAGCAGGAAGAAGCGGTCGACCGGGAAGACCCCGACGCACGCCAGGAGCAGCCCGATCAGGATGAGGGCGACGCGCACGATCGTGCGCCCCCGCTCGTCCCTCGGTTCCGGAACGGGAAGCGCCGCGGTCGCGTATCGGGCGATGGTGGTGACCATGACTCCCGCGACGATGAGGGTGCCGTTGAACGCGGGCGACGAGGCGTTGCTCGACATGCCCAGCGCCGAGAGGTTGTCGCGCCACCAGTGCGGATCGCTCGCCTCGAGCATCGCGGTGAGCGCCCCGATCACGAGGAAGATCGACAGGATCAGCGAGATCGAGGTGGGACTCAGCGCGACCGCACTGAGGTAGCAGACGTAGCCGGTGAGGGCGAGCGCGACACCGACGAGCACGGCGCCGGGGAAGGCGAAGACCGGGGCATCCCTGAAGCCCGCTTCGAGCAGGGCGCCGAGCCCGGACAGCGCCAGCAGCGCGACGGCTCCGTGAGCGAGGGCGATCGCGGTCAGCTCGTACCAGCGCAGGCGCTGGCCCGGGATCGCGAAGCCGTCGTTCGCGGCGTTCGGATCCAGCTTGTCCGGAGCTTCGATCGCCTCGGCGCGCAGACCGATGCGCCCGGCCGTGAAGCTCAGCACGGCGACGGCGGCGCCGCCGATCGCGGCGACCGCGCCGACCGACCACGCCCCCGTGATCGACGGGGTGCGATGCCAGAAGATCAGCAGCGAGACGAGGAATCCCAGCACGAAGGCCACCGCCCCGGTGAGCAGCGCGTCGGTCTCGCGCATCTGGTGCAGCGTGGCCGAGGCGCGCGCGTCCCGCAGACGCCGGATCAGTCGGTCCCACTCGGCTCTCATCGCGCCGCCCTCTCTCGCCTCGTCCCGCGTCTCGTCCAGCCTATGACCGCGCAGGGTACGCGCTCGGGCGGACGCGGAGCAGAGCCCGCCATTACCCTGAGAACATGACCCAGACCTTCCACGCCCGCGCCGCCCTGCTCGACATGGACGGCACGCTCGTCGACTCGACCGCCGTCGTGGAGAGGCTGTGGCTGGCCTGGGCTGAGCCCCACGGACTGGATCCGGAGTTCGTGCTGAGCGTCGTGCACGGCCGCCAGGGCCACCAGAGCATGGCGATCATGCTGCCGGGCCGCCCGCACGAGGAGAACCTCGCCGAGAACCGCGTCATGCTCGAGCGCGAGAGCGGCGATGTGGACGGCGTGGTCGAGGTGCCGGGAGCCGCCGCGTTCCTGCAGGCCCTCGCGCCGTTCCCGCACGCGATCGTCACCTCGGCGGACGACCGGCTGATGCGCGTGCGCATGGGTGCCGCGGAGCTCGGCGTGCCGGCGGGCCCTGTCACCGCGGAGCACGTGAGCGCCTCCAAGCCGGATCCGGAGGGCTTCCTGCTCGGTGCCGCCCGACTCGGCGCCGAGGCAGCGGACTGCATCGTCTTCGAGGACTCCGGTGCGGGGATCCAGGCCGCCAAGGCCGCCGGGATGCGCGTGATCGGCGTCGGCGCAGGATCCGCCGCGCACTCCCCCGACGCCGTCGTCGCCGACCTCACGCACGTGACGGTGACCCCCGCCCCGGACGGCTTCGTCCTGACTCTGGCCTGACGCCGCGCGGCCACGCCCCCGCGGGGCGCGAGAAACCACTTTCTGCACGAGACCCCACCTCAGCGGTGATGTCTCGTGCCGGATCTGGTTTCTCGCAGTTCAGGCCGAGGATCCGGATCCGGCCTGAGCGCCTGATGCGAGGGCGGCGGCGACGGCCGTGCGGGCCTCGGACGCCGTCGCGRAACCGAGTGCGGCGGCGGCGGCGCGGCGGCAGTCCTCCGCCGTCAGCGTGCGCAGGCGCGCGGACACCCGGGCAAGGGATCGCGCGGTCATCGACAGGCTCGTGACGCCCAGGCCGACCAGCACCGGTGCGAGGGACGGATCGCCGCCCGCCTCGCCGCACACCCCCACGGGCTTGCCGGCGGCGCGCCCCGCCTCGCCCACGGCGGCGATCAGTCGCAGCACGGCCGGCTGCCACGGGTCGTTGAGCCCACCGAGGGGCGCCGACAGGCGGTCGGCGGCCATCGTGTACTGCGTGAGGTCGTTGGTGCCGAGGCTCACGAAGTCGACCACGGCGAACAGCTCCGCCGCCATCAGCGCGGCGGCCGGCGTCTCGATCATGATGCCCGCCCGCGCGATCCCCGCCGCCCGGCAGGCCGCGGCGAAGTCACGTGCCTCGTCGACCGTCGCGACCATCGGCGCCATCACTTCGAGCTGCGCGCTCTCCGCGGCCCCCGCCGCAGCGATCGCCGCGAGCTGGTGCGCGAGGAGTGCCGGATGCGCCGCGGCGACGCGCAAACCGCGTACGCCGAGCGCCGGGTTCTCCTCGTCCGCCGTGGTCGCGAACGGAAGCGGCTTGTCGCTCCCTGCATCGAGCGTGCGCACGACGACCTTGCGCCCCGCGAACGGCGCGAGCACCCCGCGGTACGCGGCGACCTGCTCGTCGACGGTCGGCTCTTCGGCGCGATCGAGGAAGCAGAACTCCGTGCGGAACAGGCCGATGCCCTGCGCATTGGCCTCGTTCGCGGAGACCGCATCGGCGGCGCCGCCGACGTTGGCGAGCAGCGGGATCTCGGTGCCGTCCGCGAGCAGGCAGCCGCCGTCGAACGCGGGAATGTCGTCCGCCGCGGCGACGGTCTCATCGGCGGGCGGGTCGAGACGCACGGTCCCGGCCTCGCCGTCGACGAGCACGGTGGTCCCGGCCTCGATGCCGACCGCACCCGCCGCACCGACGACCGCGGGGATGCCCAGCGCGCGAGCGAGGATCGCCGTGTGCGACGTCGGTCCGCCCTCCTCGGTCACCAGCCCGACGCACCCGCTGCGTCCCAGCGTCGCGGTCTCGGCAGGGGCGAGATCCCGCGCGACGAGCACGAACGGATCCGCACGGTCGGGGATCCCCGGAACCTCCTGCCCGGTCAGCCGCGCCACGATGCGATCGCGCACGCTCCGCACGTCGGCGGCGCGCTCGGCCATCCGCCCGCCCAGGCCGCGCAGCACCCGTTCCTGGTCCGCGGCCTCGTCCCACACCGCGCGCGCGGCGGACCCACCACCGGCGCGCACACGCGCGGCGGCGCCCGCGGCGAAGTCCGGATCCGCGGCCAGCAGTGCGGTCGCCTCGAGGATCTGCGCGGCCTCGCCGTCGGATCCGGCCGCCGTCGCGCGAAGGGATGCCACGACCTCGGACGCGGCAGGCGCGATCCGCTCGGCCTCCGCTGCGCGTGCGGCGTCCGGCACCCGGTCGACGGCCGGCTCGGGGATCGCCGCGCCGAGCTGCGCGACGGGCGCGATCGCGCGTCCAGGACTCACGCCGAGACCGCGGAGCGTCGATCCGGGCGCCGGGGGCTCTTCCGCTCCGGAGCGCGCTCCGGGCGAGGAGTGCGGCGACGAGTCGGAGGACGCCACGGCCGCTGCCGCAGCCGCTGCGGCGTCGTTCGCCGCGGACCCGTCCATCTCGCCGAAACCGTCCTCGAACAGCTCCGCAACGCGCTCCACCGCGGCGGGATCCCCGATCAGTTGCACGTCGTCTCCAGGACGGGCGCCGAAGGCGAGCAGTCGCATCATGCTCGAGGCGGGGACCGGATTCCCGTCCGGCAGTCGACGCAGCCGCAGCTCCGCTCCCGCCGCGGCCTGCGCGATCAGCGCGGCCGGACGCGCGTGAACGCCTGCGGGATTGCGCACGAGGACCGTGCGCGATTCCTCCCCCGGGCGCGGTTGCTCCCCCAGGCGCGGTTGCTCCCCCGGGCGCGATTCCTCCCCCAGGCGCGATTCCTCCCCCAGGCGCGGTTCCTCCCCCAGGCGCGATTCCTCCCCCTGGCGCGAGACCGCAGACACCGGCAGCTCCGGGCCCCCCGACCCGGCCGGAGCCTGCGGCTCGTCTTCCAGCTGCGCCGACTTCGCGATCAGCGCACCGTTCGCCTCCGCCGCGACGTCGTCCAGCGACGCCCCCTGCGCCGCGGTCACCGACGCCGCGAGCAGCCCTTCCACGAAGGGCGCGGAGGCGAGCCGCACCGGAACCGCGCTGGAGCGCAGCTCGAGCGCGAACTCTGCGCTCATCACCGCGGATCCGAGGTCCATCAGCACGAGCACCCCGTCGCAGACCTCGGCGAGCTCGTCGATCGCCGCGGCCACCCGCGTCGCATCCGTGCCGAGGATGGGCGCGCCGTCCGCGTCGATCCCTGCCCCCGCCGCGAGCGCGATCGGCACCGTCCCGCCCGGCACCATCTGCGCGGCGAGCTCCTGCGCGGCTTCGGCGAGGCGCAGGCTGTGCGAGACGGCGACGATCCCGACGGCGCTCATCGCCGCGTCAGCCCGCGACAGCCGCAGCGAGCGTCTCGAACAGCAGCGTCGCCGACGCGGATCCCGGATCCATGTGCCCCGCGCTCCGCTCCCCGAGGTAGCTGGCCCTGCCCTTACGCGCGACGAGGTCGATCGTGGCGTCGCGACCCGCGGCAGCGGCCGCCGCAGCGGCCGCCGTCGCCTCCGCCGGGGACTTCCCCTCGGCCAGCGCCGCATCCAGCGCGTCGATCGCCGGCGCGATCGCGTCGAACAGCGTCTTGTCGCCCGCCTCGGCCTTGCCTCGCGCGACGACGCCCTCCAGCCCCGCACGCAGTCCGGCGGCGAGCGCCGACGGCTCGACGTCGGTCACGACACCGAGCGTCACCCCGATCCGCAGGAAGAACGTGCCGTACAGCGGACCGCTCGCCCCTCCCACCGTCGAGACGAGCGTCATGCCGACGGTCTTGAACAGTTCATCCGCCGTCTGAGGCTCGGTCTGCTCGACCTTCTCGACAACCGCGGTCATGCCGCGCGCCATGTTCGCCCCGTGGTCGGCGTCGCCGATCGCGGAGTCGAGCTCGGTGAGCCAGTCGCGCTGGGTCACGACGGCGTCGCGGAAGCGGTGCAGCCAGTCGACGAGGGCGGCGAGCGGGATGGTGTTCGACATGCAGGTGTTCTCCTTCGGACGGATTATGATGCTCCCGTCGCGAAAGATGCCGTTCTCCGGTCCGGATTCCGGCAGCTTCTGCGACGGGAGCAATGTCAGTGAGGGTCAGGCGCCCCAGCGCAGGCCGGGCGTCACGACGGGCGCGTCCCACAGCCGGATCAGCTCATCGTCGGCCTTGAGCACGGTGACCGAGCAGCCGGCCATGTCCAGCGACGTGATGTAGTCGCCGACGAGGTTGCGGGCGATCGTCACACCCGCCTTCTCCAGCAGCGCCGCGACCTCGCCGTACATGAGGTACAGCTCGATGAGCGGAGACGCCCCCATGCCGTTGACCATCACGATCGCGGGGGATCCGGTGAAGTCCATGTCGGCGAGGATCGGCTCGACGAGCTGCGCCGCGATGTCCCGCGCGGGCGCGAGCGGGACGCGGTGCCGGCCGGGCTCGCCGTGGATGCCGATGCCGATCTCCATCTGATCGTCGGGCAGGTCGAACGTGGGCTTGCCCGCGGCCGGCACGGTGCAGCTCGTCAGCGCCATGCCCATCGACCGCCCCTGGCCGTTCACGCGCGTCGCGAGGTCGGCGACGGCGGCGAGGTCCTGCCCTTCCTCCGCGGCGGCGCCCACGATCTTCTCGAGCAGCACCGTGAGGCCGACGCCGCGGCGGCCCGCGGTGTAGAGAGAGTCCTGCACGGCGACGTCGTCGTCCACCACGACCGAGCGCACCTCGATGCCATCCATGGCGGCGAGCTCGGCACCCATCTCGAAGTTCATCACGTCGCCGGTGTAGTTCTTCACGATGTGCAGCACGCCCGCGCCGCGGTCGATCGCCTTCGTCGCGGCCTGCATCTGGTCGGGCGTCGGCGAGGTGAAGACCTCTCCGGCGCACGCGGCGTCGAGCATGCCCGTCCCGACGAACCCGCCGTGCAGCGGCTCGTGACCGGATCCACCCCCGCTCAGCAGCGCGACCTTGCCCTCGGCTTTGCGATCGCGGCGCAGGATCACGCGGTTCGTCATGTCGACGTCGAGCTCCGGATGCGCGAGCGCGAGCCCGCGCAGCGACTCCGCGAGCACGTCCTCCGGGGCGTTGATGAGCTTCTTCATMCTGCGACCTCCTTGTTGCAGTTCCACCAGCACCGTTGTCGTCCGACCAGCACTCCTTGGCCGTGGGATCCCGACGGATCCGCCTTCCGGGGGCGTGCCCCGACACAGAGGATGGGGCCTCTTGCGCCGCGGGCGACGGCACTCCAGAATCGGAATACTTTTCGTTAATGTCGAATATGCGATGAGGCTGTCGGATTGTCAAGGGATCCGACGGCTGGATCCGCACCGCCGTCGCCGCCGTCGAGGAGGGAGCAGCACCGATGATCCAGGCGATCGATCGCGCCGCGAAGGTGCTCGAACTGCTGCAGGGATCCCGCCATCTCGGCATCACCGATCTGGCGACCGCGCTGCAGTTGCCGCCGTCGACCGTGCACGGGATCGTGTCGTCGCTGCGCGAGCACGGCCTGGTCGCGAAGGAGCGCGGCGGACAGCGCTACATGCTCGGCCCCACGCTGCTGAAGCTCAGCAGCGTCTACCTCGACTCCCTCGATGTGCGGGCGCGCTCGATGCGCTGGACGCAGGAGCTCGCGCGGCGCACCGGGATGGCCGTGCGGCTCGGCACCCCGCACTTCGCCGAGGTGCTGGTGATCCACCACACGCTGCGGCCCGACGACAGCCCGCAGATGCGGGAGACGGGGGCGGCGCTGCCGGCGCACGCCTCGGCCATGGGCAAGGTGCTGCTCGCGCACGATCTCGGCTTCCAGCGCGCGGTGTTCGCGGATCCGCTGCCGAGCCTCACCGGCGACACCGTCACGGATCCCGCGGTGCTCGCCGCAGCCCTGCCCACGATCGCCGAGCACGGCTACGCGCGCGAGGTCGACGAGGCGGTGCTCGGCGAGTCGTCGCTGGCCTCCCCCGTCGCCGATGCCCGCGGCGACATCGTCGCGGCGGTCGCCGTGGTGTACCCCACGGCGGACGGCCCCGCGCCCGACGCCGTGCTGCACGCGCTCCGCGACACCGCGCGCAACATCTCCCGAGAGCTCGGCGCCTCGGCCTGGCCCCCGCGCATCGCTCCCCCCGAAGACTGACCCCCGCGGCGCACTCGCCCCCGCGGCGCAGTCGCCCCCGCGAGCGCCCCCTCCCACAACAGAGTCGTCCCCGTCAGCGCACGCTATGGGGTGCGCTCACGGGGACGACTCGGAAGAGAGTGGGGGGGTCAGGCGGTGGGGGCCAGACCAAGGTCCTCCTCGCGGACCGTTCCCTTGGCCGACCACGGGAAGTCGATCCAGCGATCGGTGTCCTTCCAGGCGTAGTCGGGCTGGATGATCGTGGTGGGCTTGGTGTAGATCGTGACCGAGCGCACATCGGCGCCCTTCTCGCGCAGCAGCTCCACGGCGAGCGCGAGGGTGCGCCCGGAGTCGGCCACGTCGTCGACGAGCAGCACCCGGCGACCGTTCAGATAGTCCATGTCGAGCGCCGGCGGGATCACCTCGGGGGCGTCCAGCACCGTGCCGATGCCGGTGTAGAACTCGACGTTGATCGCGCCGCAGTTCTTCGCCCCGAGCCCGTACGCGATGGCGCCGGCCGGCAGCAGCCCGCCGCGGGCGATCGCGACGACCACCTCGGTCTCGAAGCCCGACTCGAGGATGTCGCGGGCCAGATCCCGCATCGCCTCGCCGAAACCGTCCCAGGTGAGCACTTCGCGCTCGATCACCGCATCCGTCATGGACCCATTCTGCCGTGCGGATCCCCCTATCGGGAACGCGGATCCGGTCAGTTCCGGCCGAAGTCCTCGAAGATCAGGGTGGTGCGGGTCGAACGGACCGCGGAGATCGCCTGGATGTCCTCGAGGACGATCCGGCGGAGGTCCCGCGCATCGCTGGCTCGCACGAGCAGGATCACGTCGAAATCCCCRCCCACGAGCGCCATGTGCTCGACCTCGGGGATCCGCTGCAGCTGCTCCTGCACCTCCTGCCAGGCCGGCTGCTCGAGCGCGAGCATGACGTAGGCCGACGCATGGTGACCGAGCAGCACCGGATCCGTGCGCACTGTGTAGCCGGTGATGATGCCGGAGTCGGTCAGCCTCTTGATGCGCGCATGCGCGCCGGCGCGCGAGATGTGCACGGCCTCGGCGATCGCCGTCATGGACACGCGCGCGTCGCGACGCAGCTCATCCAGGATCGCTCGGTCGATGTCATCCAGCTCCGCCATGCGTGCGCCTTCCGCTCGTGATTCGCTGACACTCTGCATCATTCTGGCGCGCTTGCTCTGCAATCGTCCAGATCCACTTGGATCCTGTTGGACGACTGCATTTCCAGTCGCACACTGGAGGCATCACGTTCGGCAAGGAAGGCGGACCCGATGCAGCACACGATGCCTGCCACGAGCCACACGCGCGACGGTGCGGATCCGCGGGACCTGCTCCCCCGCGACGAGCCGGTGCGGCTCATCGACGAGACCGGATCCGCGCAGGTCGACGACGGCTACCCGATGCCCGAGGACGACCTGCTCGGACGCGCCTACCGCGGCCTCGTCGAGGGGCGCCGGATCAACGACCAGGCGAACGCCCTGGTCCGCCAGGGGCGCCTCGCCGTCTACCCGTCCTCTCACGGCCAGGAGGCCTGCCAGATCGCCGCGTCACTCGTTCTCGGCGCGCAGGACTGGCTGTTCCCGACCTACCGCGACTCGGTCTCGGTGATCGCCCGCGGCGTCTCCCCCGCCGACGCCATGGTGCTGCTGAAGGGCGACTGGCACTCCGGATACGACCCGCACGAGCACCACGTGGCCCCTCAGACCACGCCGCTCGCGACGCAGCTGCTGCACGCGGTCGGCTTCGCGCAGGCCGCGAAGCACCGCGGCGAGGACACCGTCGTGCTCGCGATGTGCGGCGACGGATCCACGAGCGAGGGCGACTTCCACGAGGCACTGAACTTCGCGGCCGTGTTCCACGTGCCCGTCGTCTTCTTCGTGCAGAACAACGAGTTCGCGATTTCGGTGCCGCTCTCGCGACAGACGGCAGCCCCCTCGCTCGCGCACAAGGCGATCGGCTACGGCATGCCAGGCCAGCGCGTGGACGGGAACGATGTGGCGGCCCTCCTCGCGGTGCTCGGCGAGGCCGTGGACAGGGCGCGCGCCGGAGGGGGCCCGACCCTCGTCGAGGCGCACACCTATCGGATGCAGGCGCACACGAACGCCGACGACGACACCCGCTACCGCGAGCGCGCCGAGGTGCAGGCCTGGGCGGCGAAGGATCCGCTGACGCGCCTGCGCACGCATCTCACCGCCAGAGGACTGCTCGACGAGGCCCGCGAGCAGGAGCTCGCCGAGGGCGCCGAGACCATCGCCGCGGCCCTGCGCGACGCCCTCAACGCCGACGCAGACCTCGATCCGGAAGACCTGTTCCGGTTCGTGCGCAGCACCCGGTCGCCCCAGCTGCAGGAGCAGTGGCACCAGCTGCGCGACGAGCTGGAGCGCTCCGCATCCGCCCCCGAGTCCGCCCCCGAAGGAGGCATCCGATGATCATCGCGCACGAGGGCGTCCGCGTGGACTCCGCACACTCCGAGGACCGGACGGCGTCGACCGTGCAGACCATGACGATGGCGGCAGCGCTGAACCGCGCCCTCGCCGACGCCATCGAGGCTGATCCCGACGTCATCGTGTTCGGCGAGGACGTCGGCGCCCTCGGCGGTGTCTTCCGCATCACCGACGGCCTCACCGAGCGCTACGGCGAGGACCGCTGCTTCGACACGCCGCTCGCCGAGTCCGGCATCGTCGGCACCGCCGTCGGCATGGCCATGAACGGCATGCGTCCCGTGATCGAGATGCAGTTCGACGCGTTCGCGCTGCCGGCGTTCGAGCAGGTCGTCAGCCACGTCGCCAAGCTCGGCAACCGCACCCGCGRCGCCCTGCCTATGCCGATGGTGATCCGCATCCCCACGGGCGGCGGCATCGGCGGCGTCGAGCACCACTGCGACTCCTCCGAGGCCTACTACGCGCATACGCCCGGCCTGACCGTGGTGTGCCCGTCGACCCCGCAGGACGCATACTCGCTGCTGCGCGCCGCGATCGCCTCACCGGATCCCGTGATCTTCCTCGAGCCGAAGAAGCTGTACTGGACGAAGGGTGAGGTCGACACCTCGATCGTCGGCGAGATCGGATCCGCGCGCATCGTCCGCGAGGGCACCGACGTGACACTCATCTCCTACGGCTCCTCGGTGGCGACGTGCCTCGAAGCCGCCGGGATCGCCGCTGCCGAGGGCCGCAGCGTGCAGGTCATCGACGTGCGCTCGCTCACACCGATCGACGATGCGACGATCACCGCCGCGGTGCGCTCGACCGGCCGCGCCGTGGTGGTCGCCGAGGCGCCGGGCTACGCGAGCGTGGCCAGTGAGATCCAGTCCAGGGTTTTCGAGCGCTGCTTCGAGTTCCTCGAGGCGCCCGTGCGCAAGGTCACCGGTTTCGACACCCCGTTCGCCCCGCCGAAGTTCGAGCACTGGTACCTGCCCGACGCCGACCGCGTGCTCGACGCGATCGACACGCTGCACTGGCTCGACGAGCACGGAGAAGAAGCATGACCACCTCGACGACGAAGGTGTTCCGTCTGCCCGATCTCGGCGAGGGCCTCACCGAGGCCGGTCTCGTGCAGTGGCTGGTGCAGGTCGGCGACACCATCCGCACCGACCAGCCGATCGCCGAGGTCGAGACCGCGAAGAGCGTGGTCGAGCTGCCGTCGCCGTATGCGGGCGTGGTACTCGCGTTGCACGGCGAGCCCGGTGAGACGATCGAGGTCGGCGCCCCGGTGCTCGAGGTCGCGGACCGGTTGCCGAGCGAGCGCAGCGAGACGGACCGGTTCCCGAGCGAGCCCAGCGAGACGGACCGGTTCCTGAGCGAGCGCAGCGAGACGAAGGACGTCGAGAAGGACGCCTATCGTGCCGAGGAGCGCGCGGGATCCGGTTCCGGCAACGTACTGATCGGCTACGGCACGACCGAGCGCGCCGGCTCAGGCCGCCGTCGCACGCGCCGCGCCCCCACCCGGTTCCTGAGCGAGCGCAGCGAGACGAAGGACGCCCCCGCCCCGACCGCCGCCCGGTTCCTGAGCGAGCGCAGCGAGACGAAGGACGCTCCCGTCGCGGTGCGCTCTCCCCTCGTCCGCCGGCTCGCACGTGACCTCGGTGTCGACGTACGGCGGATCAGCCCCACCGGATCCGACGGCGCGGTCACCCGGGCCGACGTGCTCCGCGCGGCCGTGGACCAGGCGGTGGACGGGATCTCGCGACACACGCTCACCTCCCCGGCCAGCGCTCCCGCAGCGACCCCGCCGGCCCCCGCGGGAACCGTCGACGGCCTCGCCGTCACGTCCCGCGAGCGCATGTCGCCGCTGCGCAAGGCGGTGAGCGCCAAGCTCACCCGCAGCCGATCCGAGATCCCCGAGGCCACGGTCTGGGTCGACGTCGATGTCACCGAACTCTGGAACCTCCGTGCCGCCATGGCCCCGGAGGGGGGCAAGGCGCCCTCCGTCACGGCCCTCGTAGCGCGGTTCGTGCTGATCGCGCTCGCCGAGCACCCGCTGCTGGCCTCGCGGCTGAGCGAGGACGCAAGCGAGATCCTCTCCTTCGACGGCGTCAATCTCGGCGTCGCGGCCGACACCGCCCGCGGCCTCATGGTGCCGGTGATCCCGCGGGCGCACGAGCTCAGCGTCGACGAGCTCGATGCGGCGCTGCGCGAGCTCGCGGCGACCGCCAGGGCCGGATCCATGCCGCCCGAGCGGTTGCGCGGATCGACCTTCACGCTCAACAACTACGGCGGCCTGGGCGTGGACGGCTCCGCCGCGATCATCAACCACCCCGACGTTGCGATCCTCGGCATCGGCCGGATGATCGAGCGCCCGTGGGTGGTCGACGGCGCGATCGTGGCGCGGCGCATCGCGCAGCTCTCGCTGGTCTTCGATCACCGCGTGTGCGACGGCGGCTACGCCGCGTCGTTCCTGCGCCGCGTCATGGAGCTTCTGGAGCACCCTGCCCGCGCCTTCGGCCGGGTGCGCTGAGCCGCCGGAGGACGGATCCGCATCCGCTCCCGCCCGGGTTGGGGCGCACCTCTTCCGTTCGGGGCGCGTCTCCTCACTGATTCCCGGCGTGACGCGCCCCGAAACGCACAAGTGCGCCCCAAAACGGAGGACGGACCGTCGGCGAGACTCTCAGCCCCGCAGGGCGAGCACGAACGGCAGGACGTCGGTCGCGCCCGCGCGGCGCAGGACTCGGGCGGCGACGGTGAGCGTCCACCGGCTGTCGGCCAGATCGTCCACGAGAAGCACGGGACCGGCGGGGACATCGATGCCGTCCGCGCTGAGGCGGTCCCAGACCCCCGCGAGGCGGAAGACGCTGTTGCCACCCGCGCCGCCGCTCGGGCCGCCGTCGATGAGGCCGAGCTCGCCGAGATACGGCAACCGACCGATGCTCGCGAGCCCCTGCGCCAGCGAATCGACGAGCAGGGGTCTCGAACGCGACGGCATCGCGATGACCGCCGCCGGACGCTCCGCCCACCCCCAATCCGCCAGCACGCGCACGCAGGCGGCGAGCACCGACGGCGACACCGGCCCGTCGGCGGCGCCGGCCGCGAACAGCTCCCGCATGGTGCCGCCCCAGCCCAGGTCCGTGAGCCGCGCGAGCGCGCGCCCCTCGCCCGCCTGCTCCGCCGCATCGATGYGTCCCTTCACCGGGACTCCGAGGCGGTCCGCTCCGGTGGGCCAGGCGCGCCGCGGCTCGATCGGCACCCCGACCCGGTCGAGCGACGTCGTGGCGGCGGCCGCCGCTGCGGAGCCGATCTCCGTCGGGAACCAGACGCCCGCGCAGTTGTCGCACCGCCCGCACGGCACCGCAGTCGCGTCATCGAGCGTGCGCTGCAGGAACTCCATGCGGCACGCGCGGGTCTGCTCGTACT
>NZ_JBFTMT010000025.1:0-40335 GCF_056397105.1 Microbacterium sp. 05N427 | reverse complement strand
TCCATGCGGCACGCGCGGGTCTGCTCGTACTCGACCATGTGCTGCTGCTCGGCGAGGCGCTCCGCGGCAATCCGGCCGTAGCGCTCGGCGTCGTAGCTCCACGGCTCACCCGTGGCGATCCACCCGCCCTGCACCCGCCGCACAGCGCCGTCCACGTCGAGCACCTTCAGCAGCAGCTCGAGCGGCGTGCGCCGGATGTCGACGATCGCCTCGAGCGCYGGCGTCGAGACCGGCTGGTCGCCGAGCGCCGCGATCACGCGCTCGGCGCGCTCCCTGTCCGGCATCGACGCGGTCGCGAAGTAGTGCCAGATGTCGCGGTCCTCGGCCCCCGGCAGCAGCAGCACGTCGGCGCTCTCGCTCGCGCGCCCCGCGCGACCGACCTGCTGGTAGTACGCGACCGGGGAGGAAGGCGCGCCCAGATGCAGCACGAAGCCGAGATCCGGCTTGTCGAAGCCCATCCCGAGTGCGCTCGTCGCGACCAGCGCCTTCACCTCGTTGCGCTTGAGCATGCCCTCGGATTCGGCGCGCTCCTCCGCGTCGGTCTGTCCCGTGTATGCGCGCACCTCGTGCCCGCGTTCGCGCAGCAGCCGTGCCGTGTCGACCGCCGCAGCGACCGTCAGCGCATAGATGATGCCCGATCCGGGGAGGTCGTCGAGGTGGCTGAGCAGCCAGGCGAGCCTGCTCGGGGCGTCCGGCAGACGCAGCACCCCCAGCCGCAGCGACGACCGCGCGAGCGGCCCGCGGATCGTGAGCACCTCGGATCCGGATACGGTCCCCGCGCCGTCCGCCTCCGCGCCGCTCGTGCCGAGCTGCTCCGCGACGTCGGCCACCACCCGGCTGTTCGCGGTCGCGGTGGTCGCGAGCACCGGCACGTCGGACGGCATCTGCGCGATCAGCTCACGCAGCCGCCGGTAGTCGGGGCGGAAATCGTGTCCCCAGTCGCTGATGCAGTGCGCCTCATCGATCACGAGCATGCCGATGCGCCGCACCAGCGCCGGCAGCTGCTGTTCACGGAAGGACGGATTGTTGAGCCGTTCGGGCGAGACCAGCAGCACGTCGACCTCGTCGCGGTCGAGCTGCGCGATCACATCGGCCCATTCGTGCGCGTTCGTCGAGTTGATCGCCACCGCCCGCACGCCGGCCCGCTCCGCGGCGGCGATCTGGTCGCGCATGAGGGCCAGCAGCGGCGACACCAGCACGGTCGGCCCTGCCCCGGCCTGACGCAGGAGCAGGGTCGCGACGAAGTACACGGCGGACTTGCCCCATCCGGTCCGCTGCACGACCAGCGCCCGACGACGGCCGGCCACGAGCGCCTCGATCGCTTCGAACTGCCCGTCGTGGAACACCGCATCGGAGCGGCCCACGAGCGCGCGCAGTGCGTCGAGCGCGTCGTCCCTGATTCCGGCGGAGGCTGCGTGCGGCGTCATACCTCCACTCTGCCCGCTGCCGCGGACATCGCCGCACCGACGAGTCGCGGGAATAGTCTCGGACGATGAGCAGGAGAGCAGCGTGATCACCCGCGAACTCGCGCTCGCCCTGCGCGACGCCGGCCTGGTCTGGCATCCGGCCGAGGGCGACCGCTTCCAGCTCGACCTCCCGGACGAGGTGGAACTGGAGGCCGAGGCCGACGTCTACACGGTCAGCACGATGACGATCGAGGCGCGGCCGACCCCGAGCGGCACGATCCTCGCGTTCAACGGCACCACCGAGTGGGCGCTCGACGCGGTCACGCTCGGCGATGCGGTCTGGCTCCCCCGCGAGGATCAGCTCCGCGACCTCCTGCGCGGCACGTTCCGCCGCCTCGTGCGGCTCGACGATTCCTTCCGCGTGGAGATCGGGTTCGCGGACGAACGCCTGAGTTTCGAGCACCCGGATCCGTCCGAGGCCTATGGGCGCGCGCTGCTCGTGCTCATCCGGCGCTCGCGCTGAGTCCGCACCGGAGCCGTCCTGGCGCCGAGGTCGCGGATCCGCCCCGCGATGTCGGATCTCGGTGCGACAATGCCGTCATGAAGCTCAGCGAGCTCGTCACCGCGACCGGGGAGGCCGCCGCCACCTCGTCGCGCCTGGCCAAGATCGAGGTGCTGGCGCGGCTGTTGCAGAGCGCAGACCCCGACGAGGTCGCGCCGCTCGTCGGCCTGCTCCTGGCCTCGCCGCGGCAGGGCAGACTCGGCGTCGGATGGCGTGGGATCACCGCGGTCGAGGCGACGCCCGCCGAGGCGGCCACCCTGACCGTCGCCGATGTCGACCGCGCACTCGACGAGCTGGCCGCGGTGGCCGGATCCGGATCCGCCGCCGCGCGCACCGCCCTGCTCGCGGGGTTGGCCGCCCGCGCCACGGCGGCGGAATGGGACTTCCTCGCGCGCGCGATGCTCGGTGAACTGCGTACGGGCGCGCTCGCGGGCGTGCTGCTCGACGCGATCGCCCGCGCGTCCGACCGCGCCCCTGCCACGGTCCGGCGGGCCGCGATGCTCTCCGGCGACCTCGGTGCGACCGCGCTCATCGCCCTCACCGGCACGCCGGAGGACCTGGATGCCGTGGGGCTCGCCGTGGGGCGCCCGGTGCTGCCGATGCTCGCGGCGAGCGCCGCTACCCCGAGCGCGGCGCTGGAGGTCACCGGCGAGGCATCGGTCGAGTACAAGCTCGACGGTGCGCGGATCCAGGTGCATCGCCACGGCGACGACGTCCGGATCTTCACGCGCAGTCTCGCCGATGTGACGCACCGGCTCCCCGAGATCGTCGAGATCGTGCGCGCGCTGCCCGCCCGCGACCTCATCCTCGACGGCGAGACGCTGTCCCTCGACGAGGACGGCGGCCCTCGCCCGTTCCAGCAGACCATGTCGCGGTTCGGCGCCGACGTCTCGCGCGAGCTCGTGCTGCGGCCCTGGTTCTTCGACCTGCTGCACGTCGACGGTCGGGATCTCCTCGATGAGCCGCTCTCGGAACGCCTCGCGGAGCTCGAGCGCGTGGCCGGCGCCTGGCGCATGCCCGGCATCGTCACCGCGGATCCCGAGGTCGCTGAAGAACTGTCTCGCGAGGCATTGGCCGCCGGGCATGAGGGCGTGGTCGTCAAGGCGATCGGATCCGCCTACGCCGCCGGCCGCCGCGGCAAGTCCTGGGTCAAGGTCAAGCCCGTGCTCACCTACGACCTCGTCGTGCTCGCCGCGGAATGGGGATCCGGCCGCCGCCGCGGCTGGCTCTCGAACCTGCACCTCGGAGCCAGGGATCCGGATGGCGAGTTCGGCGAGCCAGGAGAGTTCGTCATGGTGGGCAAGACCTTCAAGGGCCTCACCGACGAGCTGCTGCGCTGGCAGACCGAGACCTTCCCCGGATACGAGACGCGACGCACGGGCGCCGCCGTGTTCCTCCGCCCCGAGATCGTCGTCGAGATCGCGATCGACGGCGTGCAGCACTCTCCGCGCTACCCCGGCGGGATCGCCCTGCGCTTCGCCCGCGTCAAGCGCTACCGCCCCGACAAGACCGCGGCCGACGCGGACACGATCCAGTCCCTCCGCGCACTGCTTCGGGAGTGAGCCGCCCGACGGCGCCACCGCGGGAGGAGGACCGCACGCCCGTCCGGGGCTCACTAGAATGAACGGGTCCGGCGCATGCGCGACCCGCTGCTGCGCCGGTGCTCGAAAAAGGGGCACGAAGCCCGCAGTGCGACGACGCGCTCCGGCGAGACACATACGGATCCTCGTTCCGTTGTCGTCTCGAAAGGCCGTTCAGCATGCCCACCGTCTCCGCGCACGTCGCCCTCACCCTCGCTCAGCACATCGACGCCGTCTTCGGCGTGATGGGCAACGGCAACGCTTATTTCCTCGATGCGATCGAGAAGCAGACCGACGCCTCCTTCACCGCCGTCCGGCACGAGCAGGGCGCCGTGGTCGCCGCCGACGCGCACTTCCGGGCCTCCGGCCGGATCGCCGCCGCCACCAGCACCTATGGCGCCGGTTTCACCAACACGCTCACGGCCCTCGCCGAATCGGTGCAGGCGCGCATCCCGCTCGTGCTCGTCGTCGGCGACGAGCCCACGAGCGGCCCGCGACCCTGGGATGTCGATCAGATCGCCCTCGCCTCAGGGGTCGGCGCCCGCACCTATACCGTGGGCCGGGCCGACGCGGCCGCCACCACGGTCATCGCGATCGAGCACGCCCTCACCTACCGGGTGCCGGTGGTCCTGGCGATCCCCTACGACGTCGCCGCGCTCGAAGCCGGCGAGGTGCCCGCCGCCCCGGCTCCGCGCGTACCGGCGCCGCTGTCCCCCAAGGGCGAGTTCGCCGAGGGGATGCTCGACCGCCTCGCCGCGGCCCTGCGCTCCGCGAAGCGCCCGTTCCTGCTCGCCGGCCGCGGCGCCTGGCTCGCCGGTGCGGGCGATGCCCTCGGCGCACTGGCCGAGGCGACCGGCGCCCTCACCGCGTCCTCGGCCCTCGGCCGCGGGGTGTTCCCCGACCAGCGCTTCGACCTCGGCGTGACCGGCGGTTTCGGCGCCGAGGGCGCGATGGAGCTCATCCGCGAGGCCGACGTCGCGGTGGTGTTCGGCGCCTCGCTCAACCAGTTCACGATGCGGTTCGGCGCATTGTTCGCCCCGGATACACAGGTCTTCCAGATCGACGTGACTCCCGCGGCCACCCACGCGCACGTCGGCGGCTTCGTGCGCGCCGACGCCCGGCTCGCGGCCGAGGCGCTGGTGTCGCGCCTTCAGGGCGCGGAGGGATCCGGCTGGCGCGAGAGCGTCGACGTCTCCGCCGCCCGCGTCTACGAGCCCGGCGACGAGATCGCGCCGGACGGCCGGCTCGACCCGCGGTCCGCGGCACGCCGCATCGCCGAGCTGCTCCCTGCGGATCGCGTCGTGGTCTCGGACGGCGGGCACTTCATCGGCTGGGCGAACATGTACTGGCCGGTCGCGTCGCCCGACCGGATGATGATGATCGGCACGGCGTTCCAGGCGATCGGTCAGGGTTGGCCGAGCGTCGTCGGCGCCACGCGCGCCCGCCCGGAGGCGACCGTGGTGCTCACCTCCGGCGACGGCGGCGGCCTCATGGCGATCGCCGACCTCGAGTCGGCCGTCCGCGCCGCCGGAGGCCGGGGCATGGCCGTGATCTGGAACGACGCGGCCTACGGCGCGGAGGTGAACCTGTACGGCCTCAAGGGCCTGGCCCGCGAGCCCATGCTCATCCCCCAGGTCGACTTCTCCGCGTTCGCCGCCGCCGTGGGCGCGGAGGGCGTCGCCGTGCGCACGCTCGCCGATCTGGACCGCCTCGCCTCCTGGAGCACCGAGGATCCGGCCACCCGCCCGTTCCTCGTGCTCGACCTGCGGATCTCGGGAGAGGTGATCGCGCCGTACCAGGAGGAGATCATCCGCGTGAACTCCTAGCCGGGCGGTCCGAGCCGGCCTCGGGTCACCTCGCCGTAGGCTCGAGGCCATGAGCACGTCGCCCGAGGTCCTCCGCTACGCCGCCTTCGCCGATGCGCCCGAGGGCGGTAATCCGGCGGGCATCGTCCTCGGCGCCGCCGCCCTGACGGATGCCGAGATGCTGCGGATCGCCGCCGACGTCGGCTATCCGGAGACCGCGTTCCTGCTCTCCTCCGCGACCGTCGACGGCGTCCGGCGTCACCGGATCCGGTATTGGTCGCCCGCCGCGGAGGTGCCTTTCTGCGGACACGCGACCGTCGCCACCGCCGTGGTGCTCGCCGAGCGCGAGGGGGCGGGCGCGATGGTGTTCGACACTCCCGTCGGCGAGGTCTCGATCACGGCGGCGTCGACGGCGGACGGGATCGAGGTCTCGTTCACGAGCGTCGAGCCGACCGTCCGCGAGCTGGACCCGGAGGTCCTCGGCCGGACCCTCGACCTGCTCTCGCTGCGCGCCGACGATCTGGATCCGGCCTACCCGCCGCGGGAATCCTTCGCGGGCAACTGGCACCCGGTGCTGGTGCTGCAGGATCCGGAGATCTTCCACCAGTTCCGGTTCGCGCCGGAGCCCATCGCGGATCTCATGCTCGCCCAGGGCTGGACCGGCACGATCACGGTGCTGCATGCGTTGTCGGATCGCGAGTTCCTCGCGCGCAACATCTTCCCCGTCGCGCGGATCACCGAGGACCCGGCGACCGGATCCGCCGCCGCGGCGACCGGCGCCTACCTGCGCGCGGTCGATCGCGTCCCCGAGGTCCGCGTCGTGCGGATCCACCAGGGCGCGCACGTCGGCCGCCCGAGCCTGCTGACCGTCGCGATCCCGGCTTCCGGCGGCATCATCGTGACGGGCGGCGCGACGAAGATCCCGGGCTGATCCGACCTGGGTTGCGGACCATGTCCCACTTTCGGCGGTGATTCGGCCGGATTCAGAGCCGAAAGTGGGACACGGTCCTGCACGAAGTGGGACACGGTCGCTCCCGGCAGGGCGACCCTGCGGGGCGTGCCGGCCTCACGCCTCCAGGAAGGCGCCCTCCAGGAACGAGGCGAGCTCGTCCACAGCGTCGAGCGGCAGGATCGCGGCGACGTACTGGTCCGGCCGGACCACGATCACGACGCCGTCGCGGGACAGGCCGCGCTCGGCGAAGATGTCGGTCTTGGACCAATGCGACGGGGCGGCCGCATAGACCTTCTCCCAATCGGTGAGCCCGAGCGGGCCGGTCTTCGGCTGGAACAGCGCCGGCGCGGTCGTGACATCGAGGTCCTCGTAGGACTGCTGGGAGATCGCCTTCACGTCGAACACCGCGTCCACGTCGCCGTCGGCCGGGGTGAAGCGGGCGAGCACGGGCGTGGCGGCCTCGGCCCAGACGTCCAGTCCGGAGCCGGCGGCGTCGCCGAACGCGTACACGCGCCAGCGGCCGTCGGCCTTGGCGTGGTGGCCCAGGTGGATCACGTTGCCGTCGGAAACGCGCACGACCTCCGCGCTCTTGAAGCGCTTGCCGAGGGGGAAGCCTGTGGCGAGCGCCTGATGCGCATCGGATCCGGTGATCATCGACGACGTGTACTGCGTCATGAACCCCGAGGGGAACTCGGCCGTGGCCAGGTAGTACTTCGCCAGCTCCTGCGGATCCGAGATCTCCTCCGGCTTGCGCGCCATGAGGGACGACCACTCGCGATCGAAGTCGATGAGCTGCTGGGCAACAGGCTGCCGCTCGGCGCCGTAGGTCGACAGCAGCGCGGCGGGGGCGCGGCCGGTGAGCACCGAGCCCAGCTTCCAGCCGAGGTTGAAGCCGTCCTGCATCGACACGTTCATCCCCTGCCCCGCCTTGGCGCTGTGCGTGTGGCAGGCGTCGCCGGTGAGGAAGACCCGGGGCGCTGCGGCGGATCCGGGATCCACATCGTCGAAGCCGTCGGTGATGCGGTGGCCGACCTCGTACACGCTGTGCCAGGCGACCTCCTTCACGTCGATCGCATAGGGGTGCAGGATCTCGTTCGCCTTGGCGATGATCTCCTCGATCGGCGTCGCGCGCACGGCATGGTTGTCATCCGCGGCGACCTCGCCGAGATCGATGTACATCCGGCTGAGGTAGCCGCCCTCGCGTGGAATGTGCAGGATGTTGCCGGCCTCGGCGTTGATCGCGCATTTGGTGCGCCAGTCCGGGAAGTCCGTGTTGACCAGCACGTCCATGACGCCCCAGGCGTGCGCGGAGATCCCGCCGACGTGCGTGCGTCCGATGGCCTCGCGCACGCCGCTGCGGGCGCCGTCGCAGCCGGCGACGTACTTCGCGCGGATGGTGCGCTCCTCGCCCGTGCGCTCCCCCGCGGAGTAGCGCACCCGCACCTCGACGGGGTGCTCCCCCTCCTCGTGCACGGTGAGGCCGAGGAACTCCACGCCGTAGTCCGGCAGGATCCGGCCTGGGCCGTCGGCGGCGGCCTCGGCGAAGTAGTCGAGCACACGCGCCTGGTTCACGATGAGGTGCGGGAACTCGCAGATGTCATAGGCGTAGTCGGCGGTGCGCGCGGTGCGGACGATGTTCTGCCGGTTCTCCGGATCCGGGCCCCAGAAGTTCATCCAGCCGATGTTGTAGGCCTCGGCGACGATCCGCTCGGCGAAGCCGAACGCCTGGAACGTCTCCACGCTGCGCGGCTGGATGCCGTCCGCCTGTCCGAGCACGAGGCGTCCGTCGCGCTTCTCGATCATCCGCGTGGTGACGTCGGGATACTGCGACATCTGCGCGGCGAGGAGCATGCCCGCGGGGCCGGATCCGACGATGAGGACTTCCATCGTGTCGGGGAGGTCCGCAGTTCGGTCGATGCCCGTGCCTGCGGCGGGGAGCACCCGAGGGTCGTGGGAGACGTATCCGTGGTGGTGGAACTGCATCGTCGTCGATTCCTTCCTGACGGCGCCGTCGGGCTCGGTTCGGGCTGGTGCGCGGGTCGTGCGCTTCGCGAGAATGTCTTGCGTCTCGCACCATCGTGTTCTATATTCGAACACGACGTTCTACTATTGAACACAGACTATCCRAGGTCGCGCGAGCGATCAAGACGCGAGGAGCATTCGTGGCCGACGCCCCCGCCTCGCAGACCCTCAGCCGCGGCATCCGGATCCTGGAGGTCCTCGCCGACGCGCGCGGACCGCTCTCGATCGACGAGATCGCAGAAGCACTCGGCGTGCACCGCTCGATCGCTTACCGGCTGCTGCGCACACTCGAGGATCACGGACTCGTCTCGCGGGACGGCTCTGGGCTCGTCGCACTGGGTGCACGCATGGCCGCCCTCGCGGCCGGCGTCGCGAACGACCTGCAGGCCGAGGCCCTCCCCGAGCTCACCGCCGTCGCGAACGAGCTCGGCATGACCTGCTTCCTCGCAGTGCTCGACCGCGAGGAGTGCATCACGCTCGTCAGCGTGGAGCCGCGGCACGCGGTGGCCAGCGTGGCGCAGCATCCCGGCGCGCGCCACTCGGTCACGGTGGGCGCCCCTGGTAAGGCGATCCTCTCCCAGCTCACCGACCAGGAATGGCCCTCGGGCGCCCGCGCGGCACTGCGCACGGAGGTCGCAGGAGTGCACACCGCGGGATACGCCACGAGCCACGACGAGGTGATCCCCACTGTGCAGTCCGTGGCGGTCCCGCTCGCGCTGCGCGGGCAGCGTCCGGCCGCGATCGCCGTGGTGCACGTCGCCACAGACCGCACCGCTGCGGAGATCGCGGCACGTCTGCAGCGCTCGGCGACGACGATCCGCGAGGCGCTCGGGGCCTGACCCGTTCCGCATTCCGCAGGACGAATGCAACTCTGGAGGACGGCCACGTCGTGACCGTCCTCCAGAGTTGCAAAGGTCCTTCAGAGTGGCCGGACGGATCCGGATCCCAGAGCCCTCCGACCGTGGGCCTCAGGCCCTCGACAGCCCGTGGATCGGGCTCACCGACTGCTCGGCCTCGTGGTCGGGGCCCAGGGGGATGCCGCTGCGGTCGCGCAGCAGGAGCGTCGCGATGAGGCCGATCACGGTCATGCCTGCGAGGTACCACGTGACGGCCTGCGTCGAGCCGGTGGCCTGCACGATCGCGGTCGCGATGGTCGGCGCGAACGCGCCTCCGGCGATCGCCCCGATCGCGTACGAGATCGAGACCCCGGAGAACCGGATCGATGCCGGGAACAGCTCGGTGTACAGAGCCGCCTGCGGGCCGTACGTGAAGCCCAGACCGATCGTGAGGATCGCGAGGGCCGCGAACAGCAGCCCGACCTGACCCGTGTTCACCAGCGGGAACAGCGTGAACACGCCGCCGAGCTGCAGGATCCATCCGATGATGTAGGTCGTCCGGCGCCCGATCCGGTCCGAGATCCACCCGGCGACCAGGGTCGACAGCAGCCACGTGACGGCGGATCCGGCCACGGCCCAGAGCACGGGGCCGCGCTCGAGCTTGAGGGCGCCATCGGGGTTGGTCGCGTACCCCTGGATGTATCCGCCGGTGGTCATGTAGCCGACCGCGTTGTTGCCGGCGAAGACGAGTGCGGCGATGATCACGAGCAGCAGGTGCTTGCGGAACAGCTGCACGATCGGCATGCTCGCGGCCTCCTTGCGCTCGGCGAGCTCGGTGAACACGGGGCTCTCCTCGACCTTGCGCCGCACGTAGTAGCCGACCACGATCAGCACCACGCTGAGCAGGAACGGGATCCGCCAGCCCCAGGACAGGAACTGGTCCCCCGGCGCGACCAGCGCCATGATCGCCATCACGCCGGAGGCGATCAGAAGCCCCAGCGGCACGCCGATCTGCGGCGCCGCGCCGAAGATGCCGCGCTTGGCCTTGGGCGCGTGCTCGACGGCCATCAGCACGGCACCGCCCCATTCGCCACCGGCCGAGATCCCCTGCAGGATGCGTAGAAGCACCAGCAGGATCGGAGCCGCGATGCCGATCGCGTTCGCATCGGGCAGCACGCCGATCAGGGCTGTCGCCGCGCCCATCAGGATCAGCGTCCACATCAGGACCGCCTTGCGACCGAACTTGTCTCCGAAGTGGCCGGCGAGGAACGCTCCGAGGGGGCGGAACAGGAAGCTGACGCCGACCGTCGCGAACCCGATCAGGGCGCTGTTCGCGCCGAGCTCCTTGAAGAAGAGCTGGCCGAACACCAGCCCCACCGCGGTGGCGTAGATGAAGAAGTCGTACCACTCGACCGTGGTGCCGATGACCGTGGCGAAGACCACGCGTCGCCGGTCGGCCGGGGAGGCGATGGTTCCGGTGGGCGTGAAGCCCGGGGAGGATTCTGCGGACATGCTGTCTCCTTTGCATGGGACGTCGTCGTCTTGGCCGACATCGTCGTCGTGCCCGTCAGGGGGATTCGGGATCCTGCGGACGGATCCGGATCCCATGCTTGCCGGGCTCGACTCGATGATATACGATTTCGAATACGAAGCCAAGGATCCTTCCCTGGCACCCACCGCGCGAGGAGGCGCCCATGCCCGCACCGATCGACCGGCCCGGCAAGATCATCGCGATCCACCTCAATTACCGCTCCCGTGCCGACCAGCGCGGACGCACACCCGCCTCCCCCTCGTACTTCTTCAAGCCGTCCTCCTCCGTGGCCGGCACCGACGGCGTGGTCGAGCGCCCAGCCGGCACCGAGCTGCTCGCCTTCGAAGGCGAGATCGCCCTCATCATCGGCGCCGCCGCGCACCGGGTCAGCGTCGAGGACGCCTGGGCGCACGTCGCCTGGGTGACCGCGTCGAACGATCTCGGCCTGTACGACCTGCGCGCGAACGACAAGGGCTCGAACGTCCGCTCCAAGGGCGGCGACGGCTACACCCCGATCGGCCCCGACCTCATCCCGGCGGCCGAGGTCGACCCCGCCGAGCTGCGCGTGCGGGCGTGGGTGAACGGCGACCTCCGCCAGGACGACGAGACCAGCGGCCTGCTGTTCCCGCTCCCGCAGCTGATCGCCGACCTCTCCCAGCACTTCACGCTCGAGCCCGGCGACATCATCCTCACCGGCACCCCGGCCGGATCCAGCGTGATCGTCCCCGGCGACGTGGTCGTCGTGGAGGTCGACGCCCCGCACTCCGCCAAGACGCTCACCTCCGGCGGGCTGCGCACCACCGTCACCCAGGGCACCGTCGCCTTCGACGGCGCCCTCGGATCCCTCCCCGCCGTGGACGACCTGCAGCGTGCAGAGGCCTGGGGCTCGCGCGAAGAGGCGGGCCTCGCTCCGGCCGCCGAGCCTGCCGGAGCACCGGCCGCGACGCCTGCGACGACGTCAGGGCTCGACCCGCAGCTGCGCGCCAAGCTCGTCGCGGCGCCGACGGCCGGCCTCAGCGCCCAGCTCCGCAAGCGCGGCCTGCACGCGTGCTTCATCGACGGCGTCTCGGCCAACCTGCCCGGCGCCAAGATCGTCGGCACCGCGAAGACGCTGCGCTTCGTCCCCGCCCGTGAGGACCTCTTCGCCAGCCACGGCGGCGGCTACAACGCGCAGAAGCGCTGCTTCGACGCCGTGGACGAGGGCGAGATCATCGTGATCGAGGCCCGCGGCGACGCCACCACGGGCACGCTCGGCGACATCCTCGCGCTGCGCGCCAAGGCCCGCCGCGCCGCCGGTGTGGTCACCGACGGCGGCGTGCGCGACTTCGCAGCGGTCGCGGAGATCGGCCTGCCCGTGTTCTCGCAGGGCGCGCACCCCTCCGTCCTCGGCCGCAAGCACGTGCCGTGGGACGTCGACGTGACGATCGCCTGCGGCGGCGCCACGGTGCAGCCGGGCGACATCATCGTCGGCGACAGCGACGGTGTGATCGTGATCCCGCCCTCGCTCGTCGAGGAGGTCGTCGACGCCACCCTCGCCCAGGAGGACGAGGACGCCTGGATCGCCGAGCAGGTCGAGGCCGGGCACCCCGTCGACGGGTTGTTCCCCATGAACGCCGCTTGGCGCGCGAAGTACGAGGCCGCGACCGGCACGCAGGACGGATCGAAGTGACCGATCTCCTCGCCGCGAGCAAGTCGGAACAGGCGTACGCCTGGGTCCGCGCGCGCATCTCCTCGCATGCGTTCGGGCCGGGCTTCCGGCTCGTGCTCGGCGCGATCGCGGACGAGCTCGGCATGAGCGTCGTCCCGGTGCGCGAGGCGATCCGCCGACTCGAGGCCGAAGGCCTGGTCACGTTCGAGCGCAATGTCGGCGCGAGGGTCTCGCTCGTGGATGAGAGCGAATACGCGCACACCATGCAGACACTGGGCCTGGTCGAGGGCGCGGCGACCGCGCTGTCCGCCCCGTTCCTCGACGCCGGCGCTCTCGCCCGTGCCGAGGAAGTCAACGACCGCATGGTCCGCCTGCTCGAGAGCTTCGACGCTCATCGGTTCACAGAACTCAACAGGCAGTTCCACTCGGTGCTGTACGAGCCGTGCCCGAACCCGCACATCCTCGATCTCGTGCAGCGCGGCTGGGCCAGGCTCAGCGGGATCCGCGACTCCACGTTCGCCTTCGTCCCCGGCCGCGCCGGCCATTCGGTCGAAGAGCACGTGCAGATCCTCGATCTGATCCGCACCGGCGCCGATCCGCTCGAGATCGAGCTCGCCGCCCGCAACCACCGCTGGCGCACCATGGACGCGTTCCTCGACGCGCGTCGCGCCGATGCCTCCGAGACCCCCTGAACGAAGCCACCCGCACCACCCGGAAGGACGATGATGACCGACGCCTATGCCCCGGCAGATCTGCCGGAGAAGATCCAGCACTACATCGACGGCGAGTTCGTCGACTCGCTCGACGGCGACACCTTCGAGGTGCTCAACCCCGTCACGAACGAGACCTACGTGCACGCCGCCGCCGGCAAGAAGGCCGACATCGAGCGCGCCGTCGCGGCTGCCAAGCGCGCCTTCGACGAGGGCCCCTGGCCGCGCATGGTCCCCCGCGAGCGCTCGCGGGTGCTGCACAGGATCGCCGACATCGTCGAGTCCCGCGACGCGCGCCTCGCCGAGCTGGAGTCCTACGACTCGGGCCTCCCGATCACGCAGGCGCTGGGCCAGGCCCGCCGTGCCGCCGAGAACTTCCGCTTCTTCGCCGACCTGATCGTCGCGCAGGCCGACGACGCCTTCAAGGTCCCCGGCAAGCAGATGAACTACGTCAACCGCAAGCCGATCGGCGTCGCGGGTCTCATCACGCCGTGGAACACCCCGTTCATGCTCGAGTCGTGGAAGCTCGGCCCCGCGCTCGCGACCGGCAACACGGTCGTCCTGAAGCCCGCCGAGTTCACGCCGCTGTCCGCATCCCTGTGGGCGGGCATCTTCGAGGAGGCGGGACTGCCTGCGGGCGTCTTCAACCTCGTCAACGGCCTCGGCGAGGACGCGGGCGACGCGCTCGTCAAGCACCCCGACGTGCCGCTCATCTCCTTCACCGGCGAGAGCCGCACCGGCCAGATCATCTTCGGCAACGCCGCGCCGTTCCTGAAGGGCCTGTCCATGGAGCTCGGCGGCAAGAGCCCCGCCGTGGTGTTCGCCGACGCCGACCTCGACACCGCGATCGACGCCTGCATCTTCGGCGTGTTCTCGCTGAACGGCGAGCGGTGCACGGCCGGATCCCGCATCCTCGTGCAGCGCGACGTCTACGACGAGTTCGTCGAGCGCTACGCCGCGCAGGCGAAGCGCGTGAAGGTGGGGCTGCCGCACGACCCCACGACCGAGGTCGGCGCGCTGGTGCACCCCGAGCACTACGACAAGGTCATGAGCTACGTCGAGATCGGCAAGGGCGAGGGCCGCCTCGTCGCCGGCGGCGGACGCCCCGAGGGCTTCCCCACGGGCAACTACGTCGCCCCGACCGTGTTCGCCGACGTCGCCCCTGATGCCCGGATCTTCCAGGAGGAGATCTTCGGCCCGGTCGTCGCGATCACCCCCTTCGACACCGACGAGGAGGCGCTCGCCCTCGCGAACAACACGCGTTACGGTCTCGCCGCCTACATCTGGACCAACGACCTCAAGCGCGCGCACAACTTCGCGGGCGCCGTCGAGGCCGGCATGGTGTGGCTGAACTCGAACAACGTCCGCGACCTCCGCACCCCGTTCGGCGGCGTGAAGGCCTCCGGCCTCGGACACGAGGGCGGCTACCGCTCGATCGACTTCTACACCGACCAGCAGAGCGTGCACATCACGCTCGGCGCCCCGCACAACCCGGTGTTCGGCAAGCAGGCGCCCCCGGCCGAGCAGGACCTCGACGACCCGGACCCCCGCTGACCGGATCCCGGATCCTCATCACGCAAGGACGCTGATATGACCAATCGTGCAGACATGACGCCCACCTCCTCCGGCTTCTTCACCAGCCAGGAGGCGCCCATCACGACCGACAACCCGGTCGCCACCCCCTCCTCCCCGCCGCCGGATGTGCTCCGCTGCGCCTACATGGAGCTCGTCGTCACCGACCTCGCCGCCTCGCGGGTGTTCTACGTCGACGTGCTCGGCCTGTACGTGACCGAGGAGGACGACGAGGCGATCTACCTCCGCTCCACGGAGGAGTTCATCCACCACAACCTCGTGTTGCGCAAGGGTCCGGTCGCGGCGGTCGCCGCGTTCTCGTACCGCGTGCGGACGCCCGAGGATCTCGACCTCGCGGTCGCCTTCTACACCGAGCTCGGCTGCGACGTGCGCCGCAACCCGGGCGGTTTCGTGAAGGGCATCGGCGACTCGGTGCGGGTCGTCGATCCGCTCGGCTTCCCGTACGAGTTCTTCTTCCAGACCGACCACGTCGAGCGGATGAGCTGGCGCTACGACCTGCACATCCCGGGCGAGCTCGTGCGCCTGGACCACTTCAACCAGGTCACGCCCGACGTGCCGCGCGCGGTGAAGTACATGCAGGACCTCGGCTTCCGCGTCACGGAGGACATCCAGGACGACGAGGGCACGGTCTACGCCGCATGGATGCGCCGCAAGCCCACCGTGCACGACACCGCCATGACCGGCGGCGACGGCCCGCGCATGCACCACGTGTGCTTCGCGACGCACGAGAAGCACAACATCCTCGCGATCTGCGACAAGCTCGGCGCTCTCCGCCGCTCCGACGCGATCGAGCGCGGACCCGGCCGCCACGGCGTGAGCAACGCGTTCTACCTGTACCTGCGCGACCCCGACGGCCACCGGGTCGAGGTCTACACGCAGGACTACTACACGGGCGACCCCGACAACCCGGTCATCACCTGGGACGTGCACGACAACCAGCGCCGCGACTGGTGGGGCAACCCCGTCGTGCCTTCCTGGTACACCGACGCATCCCTGGTGCTCGACCTGGACGGCAACCCCCAGCCGGTCGTCGCCCGCACCGACTCCAGCGAGATGGCCGTGACGATCGGCGCCGACGGGTTCAGCTACACCCGTCCCGCCGACGAGGAGGCCATGCCGGAGTGGAAGCAGGGCGAGTACAAGCTCGGCCACCAGCTGTAGTCCGGCGCCGCCCTTCGTCTCGTCGCTGCGCTCCTCGCTCAGGGACCGGCCAGCCCCGGTTCCTGAGCGAGCGCAGCGAGACGAAGGACGCCCATAGCACACGAAAGGATCGATCCATGCTCCCCGCAGAAACCATCACCGCGCTCGCCGCGGAGCTCGCGGAGGCGGACCGCACGCACGGCGTGATCCCGCGTATCACCGCGCGCCACCCCGAGGCGACCGTCGAGGACTCGTACGCGATCCAGGGCGTCTGGCGCGACGCGCAGGTGGCCGCAGGGCGCAGGCTCGTGGGGCGCAAGATCGGCCTGACCTCGAAGGCCATGCAGCAGGCCACCGGCATCACCGAGCCCGACTACGGCGTGATGTTCGACGACACCGTGTACCCCTCCGGATCCGAGATCCCGGTCGATCACTTCTCGAACGTGCGCATCGAGGTCGAGCTGGCGTTCGTGCTGAAGGAGCCGCTCTCCGGCCCCGACTGCACGCTCGAGGACGCCCTCGCCGCGATCGACTACGCCGTGCCGGCGCTCGAGGTGCTGAACTCGCACATCGAGCTCGAGGGCCGCACGATCGTCGACACGATCAGTGACAACGCCGCCTACGGCGCCATGGTGCTCGGCACCGTGCGCAAGCGCCCCGACGAGCTCGACCTGCGCTGGGTGCCCGGCGTGCTGTCGCGCAACGGCGAGATCGAGGAGACCGGAGTCGCCGCCGGCGTGCTGGGTCACCCGGCCACGGGCGTCGCCTGGCTGGCGAACAAGTTCCATCAGCACGGCGCGCGTCTCGAGGCGGGCGAGATCATCCTGGCAGGATCGTTCACGCGCCCGATGTGGGTGGCGCGCGGCGACGAGGTGCTGTGCGACTACGGACCGATGGGAACGATCGAATGCCGCTTCGTCTGAATCCGACCTTCCGCGAGCACCTGGCCGGTGCCGACCACGCCCTGATCGGCATGTGGTCGTGCACGGGCAGCCCGCTCGTGACCGAGATCGCGGCCGGGAGTGGCCTGGACTGGCTGCTCATCGACGGCGAGCACTCCGCCAACACGCTGGAGTCGCTCCAGGTGCAGCTGCAGGCCGTCGCTGCCTACCCGATCACGCCCCTCGTGCGCGTGCCCTGGAACGATCCGGTGACCATCAAGCAGATGCTCGACATCGGCGCACAGAACCTCATCGTGCCGATGGTCTCGTCGGCGGACGAGGCGCGCGCCGCGGTGGCCGCGACCCGATACCCGCCTGCGGGCATCCGCGGCGTCGGATCCGCCCTGGCCCGCAGCGCCCGCTGGAATCGTGTCGAGGGCTACCTCGTCGAGGCCGCGCAGCACGTGTCCGTGACCCTGCAGATCGAGACCTCGGCGGGCGTGGAGGCGGCGGCAGAGATCGCCGCCGTCGACGGCGTGGACGCGGTGTTCGTCGGCCCCTCCGACCTGTCGGCGTCGATGGGGCTGCTCGGGCAGCAGACCCACCCCGACGTCGTCGCGGCGGTCGAGCACGTGTTCACCGCGGTGGCCGCCGCCGGAAAACCGGTCGGCGTGAACGCGTTCGACCCGGTCGCGGCCGATGCGTACATCGCCGCGGGCGCCTCGTTCGTGGCCGTCGGCGCGGACGTGGCCCTRCTCGCCCGCGCCTCGGAGGCCCTGGCGACCCGGTTCCTCCCCGCCCCGGGCTCCGCCCCCGCCGCCAGCTACTGATCCCCACTTCGTTTCACCGCCTGGCCCGTCGGGTCGCCTCCGCCCTCCGCCCCACCCGGTGAGCGGCTCCCCGGAAACAAAGTGCGCAACGGCTGTATCCGCGCCGAATATGGAGCCAATTGCGCGCTTCGAAACCGGAGCAGAGCCCGACCGGCCGAGCGGACCTGCCAGGATGGGGCGGGTGATGAAGGCCCTCGCAGCTCTGCAGGACCGCGGGTTCCGCTGGTTCTTCCTGGCGCGCACCCTCACGCTCGTCACGGGCTCGATGTCCTCGATCGCCCTCGCGTTCGCGGTGCTGAGCATCGACAACGATGCCGGCGCGCTCTCGATCGTGCTCACCGCGTTCACCGTGGCGAACATCGTCTTCCTGCTGCTCGGCGGCGTGGTCGCGGACCGGCTGCCGCGCGCGCTCGTGATCCAGACCAGCTATGTCGTGGACATCCTCTCGATCGGCACCACGGCCGCCCTGCTCTTCACGCACACCGCGACCGTGCCGCTGCTCGCCGGTCTCGCCGCGCTGAACGGAGCCTCCGCCGCGTTCGTGATGCCCGCGATGCAGGGACTCATCCCGCAGCTGACCGCACCCGGCCATCTGCAGCAGGCGAATGCGCTGCTGTCCTTCGCCCGGTCCGCCACCACGATCGCCGGCCCGGTCGTCGCGGGAGGGATCGTCGCGCTCGCCGGTCCCGCCTGGGTCATGGTGATCCAGGCCGCCGGATGGGCGCTCGCGATCGTCTTCCTCGCACTCGTGCGCCTGCCGCCCCCGGTCCGCGGACAGCGCACGGGGCTGTTCCACGACCTGCACGACGGGTGGCGCGAGTTCTGGTCCCGCCCGTGGCTCTGGATCGTGGTGCTCGCGTTCATGGTCCTCAACGCGATCCACGCCGGCGCCTGGGGCATCGCGGGTCCGTACATCGCCAAGAACGACCCGCTCCTCGGCATCGCCGGCTGGGGATGGGTCGTGAGCGCAGAGGGCGCCGGCGTGCTGGTGATGACGCTGCTGCTGCTCTGGCTGCCCCTGCGGCGTCCGCTGCGGCTCGGCATGCTCGGGATGAGCGCGCTCGCGATCCCGCTCACGCTCCTGGGCGTGCACCCCTCCGTGCTGCTCCTGGTCGCCGCCGCCTTCGTGGCGGGCGCGGGCGTCGAGGTCTTCAGCACCGGATGGAACGTCACCATGATGGAGCAGATCCCCGAGGAGAAGCTGTCCCGGGTGTCCAGCTACGACATGCTGGGCAGCTTCGTCGCGATGCCGGTCGGCACGCTCGCGTTCGGCTGGCTGATCGCGCGCGCCGACGTGACGGCGCTCATGGTGGGCTCGGCGATCGTCTACGCCGTCATCGCCCTGGGCACCATGCTGATCCCGAGCATCTGGCGCATGGGACGTGGACCGGTCTCGACCGCACGACGCGAGCCCGTCTCCGACGGCGTCTGACTGGCGCTTTCATAGGCATCCGCGGCAGGATGAGGGCATGACCTTCCCCGCCCTCGCGCCTCTCGCCGACCGCGCGGCACTGTTCGCCGCGCTCCGCCAGGACCAGCTCGTCACCGCGACCGCCGCCCTGGGCGAGCACCGCTGGGACGCGGACCTCGCGGCCGGCACCCTCACCTTCACGTCCGAGACGGACCCGAGCCGCCAGCTCGTCGCGCGCGCATCGCTCGTCGCCACGATCGCCCCGGGTCCCCACTCCCTGATGTGGGCCTGGGCGCACCCGCAGGGCGGATCCGACCCGTCGATCGCGAGCCTCCGCGACTACGGGACGACGTACTCGATCGACGAGCTCTCGAACGCGGAGCTGCCGTTCCCCGCCGAGGCCGACGCGGACCTGGACGCGTGGATCGCGGGCGCCGCGCACCAGATCGGCGCGATCGCCGAGGAGATCACCGGACGCTCGCCGTACTACTCCGCTCCGGTCGGCAGCGGCACGCGCGCCGTGTTCCTGCTGGACGCTCCCCTCCCTGCTCTCACGGTCGCCGACGCGGTGATCGCCCTGCCGCGTATCCTCTCCGAGCTGTCGCTCTCCGACGCCCGTTCCTCGGTGTGGGATCTGGCCCGGCTCGCGGGCTGGAACATGCAATGGGCCGACGAGGCCTACTCGGCGGCGGTCGTCAGCGATGCGAGCGGCAGCGCGACGTTCCGCTTCGACGAGTACGCCCGGATCGCGGGCGTCGAGTCCCCGCTCGGGCAGGTCCCGCAGGCCTGATCCGGTGCGGGCCGACCGTCAGCGGCCGAGCCGTTGCCGCGCCGTGTTCCGGCCCGCGCCGACCGGCTCGTGCGCCGTGGCGGCGGCGAGTCCGAACAGCGGCATGTCGGCGTAGATCGCCTCCATCTCCCCCGCCGGGACCTGGTAGGTCTCGTGCCAGACGCCGACGCTGCCGGATCCGAGCAGCGTGCGCATGAAGTCACGCCACGGCTGCAGGTGCGGGGCGTCCCGGTCCGCCGCGAAGCGCTGCAGATGCTCGGGGCTCTCCCAGTACGAGAGCAGGATCGTGGTGCGCCCCAGCCAGCTCTCGCAGCCGAGCATGCCCGCCTCCGGATGCTCGGCGAGATGGCGGAGCATCTTCGGCATCTGCCGTGCCACGCGCTGCACCCGACCCAGCTGCCACCACTTGTTCGCCCGCATCCCGATGACGAACACCGTGATGTCGCTGCGGTCCACGGCCGCCGTGTACCGACCGGGGAAGACCTTCGCATTCATCGTCGTTCCTTCCGAACGTTGTTATAGAACGATGTTATGAAACGACGTTACGATAGGATCCCCTCCATGGCAAGACCCATCACCCACGATGCGAACCTGYGTTCCCGACTGATCGAGGTCGCCTCGGCGATGATCGACCGGGACGGCCCCGAGCGCTTCTCCGTGCGCGAGGTGGCGGGGGCAGCCGGGACCTCCACGTCCGCCGTCTACTCGCTGTTCGGCAGCAAGGCCGATCTGATCGTCGCCGTGGTCACGGACTCGTTCGCCTCCTTCGCCCAGGCGCAGCGCGCGGCGGAACCCCGGGGCCTGCGCGCTCTGGGCGAGGCCTATCGCGCGTGGGCGCTGCAGCACCCCGACCGCTACCGGCTCATGTTCAGCGGCGCGATCGCAGGGGCACCCCACGGCGCCAGGGGCGACGGCGGGGATCCGGAGTCCGATCCGGAGCTGGATGCCCTGCTCCCCCTCGCCCGCACCCTGACCGGCGCCGATCGGGTCGACGAGAGCGTCGACTTGCGCAGCACGCTGGCCGTCTGGGCGCAGGTGCACGGCGCGGTCAGCCTCGAGCTCGCTCGCGTCGCTCCGCCCTGGGTCGACACCGACGCGGTCTACGCCGTGGTGCTCGACGCGATCGCCGCGGTGCACCCCGGCCGCTGAACGCACACGCACCCGCACGACGACGCGCCCCGATCCGCCTACCCGCCCGCTCCGTCGCGTGACAGTCTGGACGCATGAGGAATCTGATCGTGCGGTTCGCCTCGCTCTACGTCTTCAACGTCGTCGTGCTGCTCGTGATCGGCTGGCTCACGCCGGCGAGGGTCGGCCTGCACGCACTGTGGGCCTCCGTGATCCTGACTCTGGCAACGCTCGTGCTCAAGCCGCTGCTGAAGAAGGCCGCAGCATCCCTGTCGGCCAGTGGCACCAAGGTCGCGCAGTACCTCGCCGTGTTCGTGGTCGAGTTCCTCATCTGGCTGCTCACGGTCTGGCTGAGCGGCGTGCGCGCCGGAAACCTCTGGGGCTGGATCGTCCCACCGGTGATCCTGCTGATCGGCTGGGTCGTCTACGACCAGATCGACGACGCGCTGTCCCGCAAGGCCGGCGAGCTGTACGACGCCGCGGGCGCGAAGATCTCGGGGTCCCGGCGCGGATCCGCCTCCCCGGCGTCGCCCGCCCCGGCGTCGCCCGCCCCGTCATCGCCGGCGACCGCCGCCGGGCGCGAGGAGCTCAAGGACGGACTCACTCCCGAGCAGCGCCGCATGCTCGACGAGCTCGGCTGAGCTCCGGCTCCCGCACCGAGAACGGGCGGATCCGATCAATCGTCGCATCCGCCCGTTCTCGGTCTACGTGCTCAGGCCGCTGTGCGCTCCGCAGCCTCGACCACGTTCGTCATGAGCAGCGCGACCGTCATCGGGCCCACGCCGCCGGGGTTCGGCGAGATCCAGCCGGCGACCTCGGCGACCGCCGGATCCACGTCGCCGTAGACCTTGTTCTTGCCGGTCTCCGGATCCGTCTCGCGCGTCACCCCCACGTCCAGCACCGCGGCGCCTGGCTTGACGTCGGCGGCGGTGATGAGGTGCTTGACCCCGGCGCCCGCGACGATGACATCGGCCTCGCGCAGATACGGCGACATGTCGGGCGTTCCCGTGTGCACCTGCGTCACGGTCGCGTTGATGTCGCGGCGCGTGAGCAGCAGCCCCATCGGGCGTCCGATCGTGACGCCGCGGCCGACGACCACCACGTGCTTGCCCTTGAGGTCGTAATCGTTGCGCAGCAGCAGCTCGATCACACCGCGCGGCGTGCAGGGCAGCGGCGTGCGGATCGGCGCGTTCACGTTCAGCACGAGTCGGCCGAGGTTCGTCGGGTGCAGCCCGTCGGCGTCCTTCGCGGGGTCGATCCGCTCGAGGATCGCGTCGGTGTCGAGGTGCTTCGGAAGCGGCAGCTGCACGATGTAGCCGTGGCAGGCCGGGTCCGCGTTGAGCTCGTCGATGATCGCCTCGACCTCGGCCTGCGTGGCGTCGGCGGGCAGTTCGCGCTGGATCGAGTTCATCCCGATCGCCTCGGACTGCCGGTGCTTCATCCCCACGTACAGCTGCGACGCGGGGTCCGCCCCGACCAGCACCGTGGCGATGCCCGGGACGATACCCTTCTCCCGCAGCGCAGCGACCCGCTCCGTCAGCTCGGCCTTGATCTCGGCCGCAGCGGCCTTGCCATCCAGAATCTTCGCGGTCACTGCACGAGATCCGGGTAGAGCGGGAAAGCGGCTGCGAGTGCATCCACACGGGCGCGCAGCGCCTCGACGTCGGCACCGGGCAGCAGCGCGAGGGCGATGACGTCCGCGACCTCGGTGAACTCGGCGTCGCCGAAGCCGCGGGTCGCGAGCGCCGGGGTGCCGATGCGCAGGCCCGAGGTGACCATCGGCGGGCGCGGGTCGTTCGGGACCGCGTTGCGGTTCACCGTGATGTGGATGTCGTGCAGCAGATCCTCGGCCTGCTTGCCGTCGATCTCGGCGTCCCGCAGGTCGACGAGCACGAGGTGCACATCGGTGCCGCCGGAGCGGACCGCGATGCCCGCGTTCATCACGTCCTGCTGCGAGAGGCGGTCGGCGATGAGGGCCGCTCCGCGCAGCACGCGCTCCTGACGCTCCTTGAACTCGGGGGTGCCGGCGATCTTGAACGCGGTCGCCTTGGCGGCGATCACGTGCATGAGCGGTCCGCCCTGCTGCCCCGGGAAGACGGCGGAGTTGATCTTCTTCGCGATCTCAGGGTCGTTCGTGAGGATGAAGCCGGAACGGGGGCCGCCGATGGTCTTGTGCACGGTCGAGGAGACGACGTGCGCGTGCGGCACCGGGTTGGGGTGCAGGCCAGCGGCGACGAGTCCGGCGAAGTGCGCCATGTCGACCCAGAGCAGCGCGCCCACCTCATCGGCGATCGCGCGGAACGCGGCGAAGTCGAGCGTGCGCGGGTAGGCGGACCAGCCGGCGATGATGACCTTGGGCTTGTGCTCGATCGCGAGGCGGCGCACCTCGTCCATGTCGATGGTCGAGGTCTCCGGGTTCACGCCGTAGGCGACGATGTTGTAGAGCCGCCCGGAGAAGTTGATCTTCATGCCGTGCGTGAGGTGGCCGCCCTGGTCCAGAGACAGGCCGAGCAGGGTGTCGCCGGGGCGGGCGATCGCGTGCAGCACCGAGGCGTTCGCCGTCGCGCCGGAGTGCGGCTGGACGTTCGCGAACTCGGCGCCGAACAGCTCCTTCGCGCGGGCGATCGCGAGCTCCTCCGCGACATCGACCTCCTCGCAGCCGCCGTAGTAGCGGCGGCCGGGATACCCCTCGGCGTACTTGTTGGTCAGCACGGATCCCTGCGACTGCAGGACCGAGACGGGGACGAAGTTCTCCGAGGCGATCATCTCGAGGAAGGTCTGCTGACGCTTCAGCTCCCGGTCCAGGACCTGGGCGATCTCGGGATCGACCTCGGAGAGAGGCGCGTTGAAGAAACGGTCGGTCATGAGCGTGCTCCTTTGACGGTTACGAAAAGACGGGTGGCTCATCGGCCCAGGCGCGCGGTCGAATCCGTAACGGTCGCTCCCCGGTGGTGACCCACCCAGACGCCAGTCGCGACAGGGACGAGCCTACCCGATCGGGATGGGGATCCGGAGGGCTGTGACGCGCGTGCGTCTCCGCGCCCCCGCCCGGGCACGGTACGTTTTGTTCATGGTCCTGCATGATGCACCGTCGCTCATCCCGTTCCCCTCCTCCGTAGATCTCGGCGAAGGGTCCGTCCCGCTCGGTTCCGTCCGGCTCAGCGGCGATCCCGACGCGGTCGCGCTGCTGCGCGCGGAGCTGGACACGGTGCTCGGCCACGATGCGCTGCGCGACACGGGGGCGACGGAGATCGCACTCGGGATCGACGCCGCGCGAGGATCCGCCGAGGGCTACACGCTGGACGCGGGCGCCGGGGGGATCCGCATCACCGGGCACGACGCTGCGGGCCTCTTCTACGGCACCCGCACTCTGCTGCAGCTGCTCCGCCTCGACGGTGCCGGCTGGTCCGTCCCCGAGATCCGCATCGACGATGCCCCGCGCTTCCGCTACCGCGGGGTCATGCTCGACGTCGCCCGCCACTTCTTCGGCGTCGCCGATGTGGAGCGCTGGATCGACCGCGCCGTCTCGCTCAAGTACAACCACCTGCATCTGCATCTCACGGACGACCAGGGCTGGCGGATCCACATCGATGCGTGGCCGCAGCTCACCGGCGCCGGATCCGGCGGCGACGCGACCGGCGGACCAGGGGGCTTCTACACGAAGGACGACATCCGCGAAATCGTCGCGTACGCCGCCGCCCGGCACATGACGGTCGTACCCGAGATCGATCTGCCCGGACACACCCATGCGGTCGGACTCGGCTACCCCGACCTCGTCGAGCTCCCGGCGATCACGGAGGCGAACGTCACGGAGGCGGCCGCGCTGGACCAGCCGCTGCCGGTGCACGGCGTGCACTACGCGGCCTGGGGCGTGGGGCATTCCTCGGTGAAGATCCACGAGGAGCGCACTTACGACCTGATCCGTGACGTGCTCGCCGAGGTCGCCGAGCTGATGCCGGGCCCGTACCTGCACATCGGAGGCGACGAATGCCTCGGCACGTCGGCCGCCGACTTCGCGCTCTTCTTCGAGCGGGCGGGACGACTGGCCGCGGCGACCGGGAAGACCCCCGTCGCCTGGCACGAGGCGGGCGCCGTCGACGGCCTCGTGAACGGCATGATCGGGCAGTACTGGGGATCCGTCGTGCCGCAGGGCGACCACGCGGCGCACGCCCGCCGCTTCGTGGAGCGCGGGGGCGCCCTCATCCTGTCGCCCTCCGACCGCGCCTACCTCGACATGAAGCCGCGCGCCGACCACCCGCGGGGGCTCGCGTGGGCGGGCATCGTGCCGCTGCGCACCTCATACGACTGGGATCCTGCGGCGGTGCTCGACGGTGTTCCCGCCGCATCCATCCTCGGCATCGAGGCGCCGCTGTGGACGGAGTCCGTCACCACGCTCGCCGAGGCCGATGGGCTCGCGTTCCCGCGCATCGCCGCGCAGGCGGAGATCGGCTGGTCGGCGCAGAATGGAGCAGAGCGTTCCTGGCACTCGTTCCGCGCCAGGATCGCGCAGCTGGTCCCCGCCTGGGAGGCCTCCGGCATCGCCGTCGACAGCGCCGCGCTGGACGACGACCAGGAGCAGGACGACGCGCGCGCCCCGCAGTCCCACATCCACCCCGCATCCGCACCGAGCACCGAGGAGACCGCATGACCGTCCGCACCGAGAGCTCCGCGCAGGGGTCGCTCCTCATCCATTCCGCCCGCATCGTCTCCGGCGGCTCTGTGGTCGACGATGGCTGGGTGCGGTTCGAGAACGGATCCGTCGCGGCGCGCGGCACCGGTTCCGGCTGGGCTCCCGCGGACATCGTCGTGGATGCGCGCGACGCAGCGGGCGAAGGTGYGATCCTGACCCCCGGCTTCGTCGACATCCACAGCCACGGCGGCGCAGGGGCGGCCTTCGACGACGGGGTCGACGCGATCCGCACGGCCCGCGCGATGCACCGCTCGCACGGCACCACGCGCGCGGTCGTCTCACTGATCACCGCGACGCTCGACGAGCTCGCCGAGCGCGTCGGCATGGTGGCCGACCTCATGCAGACCGATCAGGATCTGCTCGGCTCGCACCTGGAGGGGCCGTTCCTCGACCCGGGCCACATGGGCGCCCACGACCCCGAGCTGCTGCGCGCTCCGGCCGCTGCCGATGTGCAGCGCCTGCTCGACGCGGGGCGCGGGACCGTGCGCCAGGTCACCGTCGCCCCCGAACTGGACGGCGGACTGGAGGCGATCCGCCTCATCGTCGCCGCGGGCGCCGCGGCCGCCGTCGGGCACACCGACGCGGACGACGACACGATGCGTGCCGCGTTCGACGCCGGTGCGACGATCCTCACCCACGCGTTCAACGCGATGCGCCCGGTGCACCACCGCGACCCGGGTCCCGTGCTCACCGCCGCGCACGACGAGCGCGTGACCCTCGAAGCCATCGCCGACAACATCCACCTGCACCCGCAGGTCATCAAACTCGTGTTCGACGAGGCGCCGGGACGGGTCGCGCTGGTCACCGATGCGATGGCGGCGGCAGGATCCGCGGACGGCGACTACATGCTCGGATCCCTGCACGTGACCGTCCTCGACGGCGTGGCACGGGTGGACAGCGGATCGATCGCCGGCTCCACGCTCACGCAGGACGTGGCGCTGCGACGCGCGGTCGAAGCCGGCGTGCCGCTCGCGGATGCTGTGCTCGCCCTGACGCGCACCCCCGCACGGGCGATCGGCGTGGCCGACACGCTCGGTGAACTCGAACCGGGCCGCCTCGCGGATGCGGTGCTGCTGACCGCGGAGCTCCACGTCGCGGCCGTGTGGACGGGCGCTCCGCTGCGACGCTGACCCGCGTCCTCGACCCGGGCGGGGCCGTCGCTCCCCAGCGACGGTCCCCTCCCGCGGTCTCCCCAGTACCTCCGGTACCCGATCAGAGGTTCCCCATGTCAGAGCGGGTCGGCCCGGAACTCCTCCCCCGAGGTGCCGGGCCGACCCCGCCGGCGGATCCCCATCCGCCGGAGCCTGTGCTCGCCGCCCCCCGGTGGCCTACGCAGACTGTCTCTGACTGGATAGATGGCGGGGTTCAGGATCCATTACGCGAGTTCGCAAGATTTCTTCAGAAAAGTTTTGAGACGCTGTCTCACGCGCCTCGGGACCGAGTCCGACGCGTGCAGCCCCTCGCGACTGCCGGTGATTTCGTTCGCGCCCTGGCGCATTCCCCCCCTGAGGGTGAAGAATGGAGATTCCCGCGTGATGAGAACCAGGGGCTTGCGTCTCTTCTGATGAGAACGCTTCCGACCTGAGAACCGAGAGATGACCGACCACACCATTTCCCCGAGCGATGCCGCGCCCGAATCGGCGCGGAGCGACGTCGACCTCGTGCTGCGCACCCGCTCGGGCGACGCAGGCGCCTATGCCGAGCTGTGGCGTCGGCATTATGCATCGGGCATCACGGTGGCACGGTCGATCACGAGCGCGTTCGACGCGGACGATCTCGTGCAGGAGGCGTTCGCCCGGATCTACCAGGCCATCCAGAAGGGCGGCGGACCGACCGGTTCCTTCCGCGCCTACCTGTTCACCAGCATCCGCAACACCGCGGCCGGTTGGGGGCGCGCACGCCGCGAGGCCCCGATCGACGAGCTCGACACGGTCGCCGACCCCGCCTCGACCGACCAGGCCGCGAACGACGCACTCGACCGCAGCCTCTCCGCGCAGGCCTTCCGCAGCCTCCCCTCGCGCTGGCAGGAGGTGCTCTGGTACTCCGAGATCGAGCAGATGAAGCCCGCCGAGATCGCGCCGCTGCTGGGCATGAGCGCGGGCGCCACGGCTCAGCTCGCCTTCCGCGCGCGCGAAGGTCTGCGAGAGGCCTGGATCCAGGCGCACCTGAGCACTGCCGAGGCCGGATCCGTCTGCGAATGGACCATCGAACGTCTCGGCGCGTATTCGCGCGGCAACCTCGGGGTGCGCGACCGCGCCAAGCTCGAGAACCATCTCGGCGAGTGCGCGCGCTGCCTGATCGTCGCGGCGGAGGCCAAGGAGGTCTCGCACCGCCTGGCCTTCGTCCTGCTGCCCCTGGTGCTCGGCATCGGCGGTTCCGGCGCCTACCTCGCAATGCTGCAGAGCGGGGCCGCCCCGGTCGTCGCCCTCGCGGCGATGCCCTCGAGCGTCGTGCAGGGCGCCGTCGTGGCCGGTTCGGCCGGCGTCGGTGCGGCCGGCATCGCCGGCCACGGTGCGACGAGCGCCGCTGGTGCTGCGGGATCCGCCGGTTCCGGAGGCTCGGCCGGAGGGGTCGTCGCCGGCTTCGGCGCCCTGGTCGGCGCAGGCACGGCGGCGCTGGTGATCGCCGGCGCGATCGTCGCAGCGGCCGTGGTGCCAGGATTCACGGCGAACCCCGCATCCACCTCGGCCCCCTCCGCCGCTGATCAGAGCGAATCCGGCATCGTCGCGCAGATGTCGCCTCCCGCGAATGTGCCGGTCACCGCACCGGCGCCCGCTCCGGCCCCCGATCCCGCTCCGTTGCCGGAGAAGCCGAAGCCGATCGTGAGCGTCCCGGTCGAGGTCCCGAAGAACGAGCCCGCGAGCGAACCCGCTCCGGTCGCGCCGGTYGTCCCCGTGGAGCCGGGCAAGCCGGGTACGGATCCGGGAACCGACCCCGGCACGGATCCGGGCACCGATCCAGGCACGGATCCGGGAACCGACCCCGGCACGGATCCGGGAACCGACCCCGGCACGGATCCGGGCACCGACCCCGGAACCGACCCGTCAACTCCGCCCGCCACAGCGCCCGTCCTCGACACAGCTGCTCTCGTCTGCGGAGTCCTCCCTCCCGTGCTCGAGGACCGGGTGCAGGTGACGATCGACGTCTCTGGCGTTCCCCTTGCGAAGGTGCGGCCCTCGCTCGAAGGGTCCTCGGCCGGCGACGCCACGCTCGACGCGTCCGGCAAGGGTCGCGTCGTGCTCTTCCCCACCTACGCCCAGGTCAATGGCGGCACGCAGGTCACTTTCACCTACGTCCTCGGCGACAAGACCGGGGGATCCGCCGTGTTCGATCTCGGCAGGCTTGCTCCGGTGAGCTGGCCGCATTGCTGGCTCCACCCGTCGGAGCCCATTCCCGGGGAGCCCGTCACCGAGCCGGCGCCGACCCCTCCGCCGACTCCGGCGACCACACCGCCCCCTGCACCCGCGACGACGCCTGCCGACACCTCTGGAGCGGATGCCGCGACGACCACCCCGGCACCCACCGAGCCTTCCCCGGCTCCCGTCGAGCCCGCCGCGCCCACCCCGGCTCCGGTCGAGCCCGCGCCGGTCGAGCCCGCGCCGGCGCCCGCCGAGCCTGCCACCACTGCTCCTGAGACCGCTGCTCCGGCGAGCACCCCGGCGGAGCCCGCCGTCGCCCCCGCTCCCGGCGCGTAGAATTGTCGGCATGTCCGCCGACACCCCCGCCCAGAATCCCGGAGCGACCCCGTCGCTCCCCCTGCAACAGGGTGTGCTCCCCCGCGCCACCGCGCTCGACATCGTCCGCGTGATCGTCCTGGTCGCGGCGCTCGCATCGCTCCTGCTGTGGGGCCTGGCCGTGTGGACGCTCCCGTGGAACCTCGTCGCCGCGATCGGCGCTCCGGTGGTCACGCTGCTGCTGTGGGCCCTGTTCCTCTCGCCGCGGCCCGTGCTGGTGGTGCACCCGTTCGTACGCGCCGCGGTCGAGCTGCTCCTCTACGCGGCCGTGACCGTCGCCTGGTGGACCATGGGGCAGGCCTGGATCGGCCTCGGGTTCGCCGTCGTCGCGATCGCGACCGGGCTCATGGCCGGCCGCCGCTCCCTGTCCTGAGGCCGGGATGAGCGCCGCCGTGCTGGATCGGCTCCGCAGCGCGCTGGGCGACCGCGTCGACACCACGGACGCCGCCCTCGAGGCCGCCCGCGCCGACCGGTCGGGTCACGCGTCCCCGGCGGCGCCCCTCGCCGTCGTGCACGCCGAATCCACCTCGGATGTGCAGACCGCCCTGCGCATCGCGCAGGAGACCCGCACGCCCGTCGTGGTGCGCGGTGCGGGCACCGGACTCGCGGGCGCCGCGATCGCGGGCGCCGGAGAGATCGTGCTGTCCACGCTGCGGATGCGGCGGGTGCGGGAGGTCCGCCCCGACGACCTCCTCGCCGTGGTGGAGCCCGGGATCCTGAACGCCGAACTCGATGCGATCCTCGCCGAGCACGGGCTCTGGTGGCCGCCGGATCCCGCGAGCCGCGACATCTCGACGATCGGCGGCAACATCGCCACCGGCGCGGGCGGCCTGCTGTGCGCGAAGTACGGCGTGGTCCGCGATGCCGTACTGGCGATCGATCTCGTGCTCGCCGACGGTCGGCTGCTGCACCTGGGACACCGCAGCGTGAAGGGCGTGACGGGCCTCGACCTCACCTCCCTCGTGATCGGATCCGAGGGCCGGCTCGGCGTGATCGTCGGCGCCACCCTGAAGCTGCGCCGCATCGTTCCCGGCGCCCCGTGCACGATCGTCGCGACCTTCCCCGCGGTGCGCGACGCGGCTCGCGGATCCGCGGCTGTCACGGCCTCGGGGGCGGAGCCCGCGATCATGGAGCTCATGGACGCACGCTGCCTCGCCGCGGTGCATGCACTGCTCGATCTGGACGCGCCGGCCGAGGGCGTGGCCCAGCTGACGATCCAGACCGACGGCAGCTCGGCCGCGGTCGAGGCGGAGCAGATCGCGGCCGTGCTGCGCGAGGCCGGCGGCACGGTGACCGTGACCGACGATCCCGCACGCGGCGAGGAGCTCCTGCGGATCCGCCGGTCGATGCACGCCGCCATGGCCGCGCTGGGCAYGACCCTCATCGAGGACGTCTCGGTGCCGCGCAGCGCGCTGCCGGCGATGTTCGACGAGATCGCGCGCATCGAGCAGGAGTACGGGATCGAGATCCCCACGGTCGCGCACGCCGGAGACGGCAATCTGCACCCGAACTTCATCGTTCAGACCCCCGAGATCCCCCCGCGCATCTGGCAGGCGGCCGACGATCTGTTCCGCGCCGCATTGCGCCTGGGCGGCACACTCACGGGCGAGCACGGCATCGGAACGCTGAAGAGCCGCTGGCTCGCCGAAGAGCTCGGTGAGGACCAGTGGCAGCTGCAGCACGACATCGTGCGGGCGTTCGATCCGGCGGGAATACTCGCACCGGGCAGGGTCTTCGCCTCCCGCGCCACCGAACCCGACGCCGCAGCGCCGGACCACGCAGAGGAGCCCCATGCCTGATATCCACGTCTCGGCCGCCATCATCACGGATGCCGCGGGACGCGTGCTGGTGGTGCGCAAGCAGGGCACAGAACGGTTCATGCAGCCCGGCGGCAAGCCAGAAGCCGGCGAGACCGCCGCGCAGACCCTCGCCCGCGAGCTGTATGAGGAGCTCGGACTGCACATCGACGAGGACGCCCTGCGCCCGCTCGGCGTCTTCGTCTCCGCAGCCGCGAACGAGCCAGGTCACCGCGTCGTCGCGACCGCGTTCGCCACGACCGCGGAGCCTGCCGACGTGCAGGTGCAGGCCGAACTCGCCGAGCTGCGCTGGATCACCCCCGCCGACGCCGAATCGCTGCCGCTCGCCCCGCTCAGCGAGGAGCACCTGCTCCCCCTGGCGTGGCCGGACCTGGCCCGCTGAGCATCCTTCGTCTCGCTGCGCTCGCTCAGGAACCGGCAAATGAGCGAGGAGCTCATCCTTCGTCTCGCTGCGCTCGCTCAGGAACCGGCGACGGAACGGTTCCTGAGCGAGGAGCGCAGCGACGAGACGAAGGACGCCTCAGCTGCGGCTCTCTCAACGACCCCAGCGGGCCGGGCTGCGATCAGATCCCCTGCCAGGCCGGCTTGTTGGCGAACGTGTAGCGGTAGTAATCCGCGAGCTTGAGCTCGGACGCGGCCGCCTCATCCACGACGACCGTGGCGTGCGGGTGCAGCTGGATCGCCGAGGCCGGCAGGAAGGCCGAGAGCGGGCCCTCGACGGCGTCCGCGATGGCCTGGGCCTTACCCTCGCCGTAGGCGAGCAGGACGAGGTGGCGAGCCTCCAGGATCGTGCCGAGGCCCTGGGTGATGCAGTGCCGCGGCACCTGGTCGAGCGCGTCGAAGAAGCGCGCGTTGTCTTCGCGGGTCTGCTTCGTGAGCGTCTTCACCCTGGTGCGGGACGCGAACGAGCTTCCCGGCTCGTTGAAGCCGATGTGACCATCGGTGCCGATGCCGAGCAGCTGCAGATCCACCCCGCCCGCCGCGCGGATCTTCGCGTCGTACTCCGCGCCCGCGTGCTCGATGCCGTCCTCGGATCCGTCCGGCACGTGCACGAGAGCCGGCGTCAGCCCCAAGGGCTCGACGACCTCGCGGGTGATCACGGAGCGGTAGCTCTCCGGGTGCGAGGGGTCGATGCCGACGTACTCGTCCAGAGCGAAGCCGCGCACGTGCGACACGTCCACGCCGCCGAGCTGCGCGCGCAGGGCCGAGTAGACCGGCAGCGGGGTGGATCCGGTCGCGAGCCCGAGGACGGCGTCGGAGCGCCGGCCGATGAGGCGGGCGATCTCCGCGGCGACCAGTTCGCCGGCGGCGGTGGAGTTCTCGACGATGACGACTTCAGCCATGGATGTTCCCTCGTGAGTGTCGGTGACGTGGATGTGAAGATGCGGGTTCGACGCGGCGCAGCGATCAGACGAGCTCGGCGGGCAGCCGCGCGGCTCCCACCAGGGCGGCGCCGAGCGCTGCCGCCGGGGATCCTGCCGGCAGCAGTTCGATCCTCTCATCAAGATGCAACGAGCCGATGAACGGCGACTCCCTGCCCTCCTGGCGCAGCCGGCGCACGATGTCATCGAGGAGGCGGTCGCCGAGGGCGGTCACGCCGCCGCCGATCACGACCGTCTCGACGTCGGCGCTCAGCACCAGGCTGCGCACCGCGGACGCCGCCCCGAAGGCCACGCCCGCGCGCAGCTCGAGCGCGAAGGCGTCGCCGCGCTCCGCGAGATCGAAGACGTCGCGGAGGGGCAGTTCCCCACCGCGCCCCCAGGCCTTGCTGACGGCGCCTCCGCCGCAGAAGGTCTCGATGCAGCCGCGCTGCCCGCAGCCGCACACCCGCCCGCGGGGGTCGACCGAGAGATGTCCGACCTCGCCGGCCGTGCCGTGGGCGCCGCGCCACAGCGCGCCGTCGATCACGATCCCCGCGGCCACTCCGGTGCCCAGGTTCAGATAGGCCATCGAATGCGCGTCCCCGCGCAGGGATCCGGCGCCGAGGGCCGCGGCCTTCACATCGTTCTCCACGGAGACGGGCACGGGCAGCCGCACGCGCACGGCGTCTGCGAGGTCGAGCTCGGTCACCCCGAGGTTCACCGCGTGCAGCACGCGCCCGGCATCGGCGTCGATGAGGCCGGGGATGCCGATGCCGACGGATTCCACGTCCGCGACGGGGAATCCTCCCTCGCCGGCGAGCGCCTCGACCGCGTCGTGCACGGCGGTCACGACCGCGTGGTCGCCCCATCCCGTGGGGATGCGCGTGCGGGCGAGGATCGCCCCGTCCGCGGCGAGCGCGAGCGCGTCGATCTTGGTTCCGCCGACATCCAGACCGACGCGGATCCCGCTCACGAGACGCCCAGCTGGCCGGACAGGACCATGACCGCGGCTCCCCGCAGCACGATGTCGTCCTGGGCGGTCAGCCGGATGGCGACGTCGTCGAACACGCCCTCCAGGGTGCGCTCGGTGAGAGTACGGGTCGCCGCGTCGATCAGCGTTCCGGCGAGCAGGTCGGCAGGACCGGACAGCACGATCTCGGAGAGGTCGAGCGCGGCGACGATCGGAGCGATGGCGACGCCGAGCCGGGTTCCGGCCTCGCGCAGAACCTGCTCCTCGGATGCCGGGTCCTCGGCGATCCGCGCTCGCAGCCGCGATGCGCTCAGCCAGGCCTCGAGGCAGCCGTCCTTGCCGCACGCGCAGCGCGGCCCGCCGTCGGTTCCTACGAMGACGTGGCCGATCTCGCCGGCCGCGAAGCGGCTGCCCACGAGAGGCTGGCTGTCGGAGATGAGTCCCGCGCCCACGCCGCGGCCGATCTTGATCAGCAGCATGTCGGCGCGCGCCTGACCGAAGGTGTACTCGGCGAGAACCGCGGCGTTCGCATCGTTGCGCACCAGCACAGGAAGGTCGAGGGCCGCGCTGAGCAGGCGCTCCAGGGGGAAGTCGACCCAGTCCAGGTTGGGCGAGTTCAGCACCACCCCGTCGGGGCGGACGATGCCCGGTGCGCCGACCCCGATGCCGAGCACCGGGGCGGTGGACAGCTCGACGAGCTCCTCCGCGAGAGAGCGCACCGCCTCATAGGCGGCCGTGCCGCCGTTCGGGCGCGGCACCTCGCGGCGCTCGAGCACCACGCCGTCCAGGCTGATGAGCGCGCCCTCGAACGCGCCGGGGCCGGAGAGGTCCAGGCCCACGATGCGATGACCCTCGCGATCGATGTCGATGAGGATGGGCGGCTTGCCCGGACCGGTCGTCTCGCGGATGCCCTTCTCGACGACGATGCCGTCATGGATGAACTCGCTGACGAGGTYCGAGATCGTCACGCGGGTGAGGCCGGTCTCCCGGGAGAGGTCGGCACGGCTCATCGCACCGGCGTGGTAGAGCGTCTGCAGCACCAGGGCGCGATTGTGCCCGCGCGCGTGCTCCGGGAGCACCTTGGTGCTCGTGCGCAGCTTGCGCGCCGACCCGAAGCGGTGCGGGCTGGAGTCGCCGCTCTCCGCATTCATCGGGCGATGCCGCTCATCCGTGGGGCCATGTTTGTTAGTACACCTTACGAACAGAGTGAAAATCAAGCCCGGTCGCGCGCGGCGGGACTCGGGTTTACCCAAACGTTACCGGATCCGGGCCGCGCCTCCGCATGTTTCCCGCGCGCGGCGCCCGACAGCAGGTCCTCCCGGCCCCGATCCGACGCACCTGCGCCTGCCCATGTGCTTCCGTTGCCGTTTTGTGATATGGCATCCCGTATCCTTGAAAGACTGACAACGCTCAAGGGCAAGGGGGGTGTGCACGTGACGGATCTGGCAACGGCAGCGGGGGCTCCAACAGAGGAGAACTCGATCGTCGACGGCACGGACGCGACCGCAGAGGCCGCGACCGGGGACGGCGCAGGCGACCGTCACGTGGAGTGGGCGCCCGCCGAGGACGCTCCGCGCAAGAAGCGCCACATCGGGAGATGGGTGGGCATCGGCCTCGGCGTGCTCGTGCTGGGACTCGGCGCCGCATCGACGATCCTCATCGCCCCCGGCACCGCGATCGCCGGTGTGCAGGTCGGCGGGATGACCCCGGGCGCCGCGGCGGAGGCCGTCAGCAACCACCTCAACACCATGCAGGTGACGCTGACGGGCGAGGGCGGCGGCACGCACGTCACCGGATCCGACCTGGGCGCGCACATCGACGCGACGAAGCTCGCCGACAAGGCCTTCGCCGACCATCCGATGTGGAACATCACCAGTTGGATGTCGGCCCCGATCGCCGGCACCATCACCCTCGACGACCGCGCCGCCGAGCACGCGCTGCGCGCGCAGATCCCCACCGTCTATCAGGACGCCACCGACGCCACGGTCGCGTTCCAGGGCACCGGCTACGCGGCGACGCCCGCGAAGGACGGATCCGGTATCGACCTCAAGGCCCTCACCACCGCGATCACCGCGGCGGCCGAGAAGGGGCAGAACTCCCTCACGTTCGAGGCGAAGGCCGCACCGGTCGCGCCGGCGATCAGCGACAAGACCGCTGCCGCCACGGTCGCTCAGCTCAACACCATGCTCTCCACGATCGGCTTCTACGTCGGCACGGAGCGCACGGTCCCCGTCGACGCGGCGACCGCCGCCGGCTGGATCACCGTGAAGCCGGAGAACGGCAAGCTCACGATCACCGCGGATCAGGCGGCCATCCAGAAGAGCGTCGACACGCTCGCGACGAAGGTCGACCGCGCACCGGTCAACGCCACGACCGTCGTGAACTCGTCGGGCGAAGCGCTCGACGACATCACCCCCGGCGTCGCGGGCCGACAGCTCGGCGACGTGTCCGGCACGGCGGCGGCGTTCGCCTCGCAGATCTCGAAGGGCAACGGCACCTTCACCCTGCCGGTCAAGGACACTCCGTTCAGCTCGACCTCGCTGCTGCGCAAGGTCGATGTGAACCTCAGCACCGAGACGCTGACGGTCACCGAGAACGGCAACGTGGTCGACTCCTGGCTGATCTCCTCTGGCCGCGGCGACTTCGCGACCCACACCGGATCCTTCACCGTGAACTGGAAGCTCGACAGCCAGAACATGGGCAACACCGACCTCACCAAGGCACCGTTCTACTACCAGCCCGACGTGAAGTGGGTCATGTACTTCAACGGCGACGAGGCCCTGCACGGCGTGTACTGGCACGACAACTGGGGCACCCCGATGAGCCACGGCTGCGTCGGCATGCCGGAGTGGCGCGCCCAGTGGCTGTTCGACTGGACTCCGCAGGGCACCGAGGTCAACGTCCACTACTGATCCGGATCCCGATCCCGCCTCCGAAGGGGCCCGTCGCATCGCGCGGCGGGCCCCTTCGCGTGCTCCGGCGGTCTGCGCACGCGCAGGGAGGAACGACGAAGGGGGCGGACGCCGCAGCGCCCGCCCCCTTCGTGGATCCGGTCAGTTCAGGCCGTCGATGACCGCGTTCAGCGTGGCCGACGGACGCATGATCTTGGCCACGAGAGCGCCGTCGGGGCGGTAGTAGCCGCCGATCTCGGCGGGCTTGCCCTGCACCGCGGTGAGCTCGGAGACGATGCGCTCCTCGTCCGCCGCGAGCGCGGCGGCGACCGGGGCGAACGCGGCGGCGAGCGCGGCGTCCTCGGTCTGTGCGGCGAGCTCCTGCGCCCAGTACAGGGCCAGGTAGAAGTGGCTGCCGCGGTTGTCGATCGTGCCCAGGGCCCGGCCCGGCGAGCGGTCGTTCTCGAGGAACGTGCCGGTCGCCGCGTCGAGCGTCTTCGCCAGGACCGCGGCCTTCGCGTTGCCGGTCCGATCGGCGAAGTGCTCGAACGACGCGGCCAGGGCGAAGAACTCGCCCAGCGAGTCCCAGCGCAGGTAGTTCTCCTGGACGAGCTGCTGCACGTGCTTCGGAGCTGATCCGCCCGCGCCGGTCTCGAAGAGCCCTCCTCCGGCCAGCAGGGGCACGATCGAGAGCATCTTCGCGCTGGTGCCGACCTCGAGGATCGGGAACAGGTCGGTGAGGTAGTCGCGCAGCACGTTGCCCGTGACCGAGATGGTCTCCTCACCCTTGCGCATGCGTGCGAGCGAGTAGCGGGTGGCGTCCTCGGGGGTGAGGATCTCGATCGTGAGGCCGTCGGTGTCGTAGTCCTTGAGGTACTCGGTCACCTTGGCGATCAGCGCGGCGTCGTGCGAGCGTGCCGGGTTGAGCCAGAAGACGGCCGGGGCGCCCGTCGCGCGGGCGCGGCTCACGGCGAGCTTCACCCAGTCGCGGACCGGGACGTCCTTGGTCTGCGTCGCGCGCCAGATGTCGCCCGCATGCACCTCGTGCTCGAGCACGACCTCGCCGGCCGCGTTCGCGACCTGCACGCGGCCGTCGGCGGCGATCTCGAAGGTCTTGTCGTGGCTGCCGTACTCCTCGGCCGCCTGGGCCATGAGGCCGACGTTCGGCACGGTGCCGATCGTGGCGGGATCCAGCGGGCCGTTCGCGATGACGTCCTCGATCGTGGCCTGGTAGACGCCGGCATAGGAGGAATCGGGGATGACCGCGAGCGTGTCGTCCTCACCGCCGTCCTTGCCCCACAGCTTCCCGCCGTTGCGGATCAGCGCGGGCATCGAGGCGTCGACGATCACGTCGCTCGGCACATGCAGGTTCGTGATGCCCTTGTCGGAGTTCACGTAGCTGAGACGCGGGCCGTTCTGCATGGCACGGAAGAAGGCTTCGGCGATCTCCTCCCCGCCCTCCAGATCCGCGAGCCCGGCGAGGACGGATCCGAGCCCGTCGTTGGCGGTGAGGCCGGCCGCGGCGAGCTTGTCGCCGTACTGGGCGAACACGTCCGCGAAGTAGGCGCGCACGACGTGGCCGAAGATGATCGGGTCGGAGACCTTCATCATCGTGGCCTTGAGGTGCACGGAGTACAGCACGTCCTCGGCCTTCGCCTCGGCGAGGGTCTCGGCGAGGAAGGCGTCGAGGGCGGCGGCGTTCAGGAACGTCGCGTCGACGATCTCCCCCGGGAGCACCTTGAGGTTCTCCTTGAGGACGGTGACCTGACCGTCCGCGGAGACGTGCTGGATCGTCAGCACGTCATCGCCCGGCGAGACCCAGCTCTTCTCGTTCGCCTTGAAGTCGTCGTGGCCCAGAGTCGCGACGCGGGTCTGCGAGCCCTCGCCGAACGCCTTGTTGCGGTGCGGGTGCTTCTTCGCGTAGTTCTTCACCGCGAGAGGCGCGCGCCGGTCGCTGTTGCCCTCGCGCAGCACCGGGTTCACCGCGGATCCCTTGATGCGGTCGTAGCGGGCGCGGACGTCCTTCTCCTCGACCGTGGTCGCATCGTCCGGGTAGTCCGGGACGTCGAAGCCCTTCTGCTGCAGCTCGGCGACGGCTGCCTTCAGCTGCGGGATGGACGCCGAGATGTTCGGCAGCTTGATGATGTTGGCCTCGGGCGTGGTCGCCAGCCCCCCGAGCTCGGCGAGCGCGTCGCCCACGGCCTGGCCGGCGCTCAGGCGCTCGGGGAAGGCGGCGAGGATCCGGCCGGCGAGCGAGATGTCGCGGGTCTCGATGTCGACGCCCGCCTGGTGGGCGTAGGCCTGGACGATCGGCAGCAGGGAGGCCGTGGCCAGCGCCGGCGCCTCGTCCGTGTAGGTGTAGATGATGGCGTCGTCGGTCACCGGGGTCTCCGTTTCACGCAGGAAGGGTTTCAGACAGCGACCTCGCGTGGATGCGCACGCGGTATCGCGCAGATTTATCTCGATACCAAGATACCTGCCCTTCGTCGATTCCCGAGCGCGCGTCTGTTCCGGAGCGACCCGGAGGCGAGACCGGGTGAACTTCTCCCCACGTTTCGCCGTGCTCCGCCACGAGCGCCGTCCAGGGGTTAGCCTGGGGACCATGACGGAACTGCGACTGGTCGAACTGTCCGCGGCGACGATCGTCGCCGTCAACAATCTCTCCCTGAAGCCGGGGCAGGAGCAGTACCTCGCGCCTGTCTCCTACGGCATCGCCGCGACCGTCATGAACCCGCAGACCAGTTGGCAGCGAGTCGTGCTGGATGGCGAGGAGGTCGTCGGCTTCGTCAGCGCGAACTTCGACCCCGATGCCCCGGAGGAGCATTTCCGCTCCGTCCTGTGGCGCATCAACGTCGACGCCGACGACCAGGGACGAGGCGTCGGCCGGTTCGCCGTGGAGAGCCTGATCTCCGAGGCCCGGGCGCGCGGCTTCGAGCACCTGAACGTGATCTACGAGGCGGGCACGGGGGGTCCGGAGGCGTTCTTCCAGCGGGTCGGCTTCACGCCCGTCGGAGAGACCGAGTACGCCGAGGTCATCGCGGAGATCCGCTTCTGAGCACCGGCGCGCCCCTGTTCTGAGCACCGGGGCACCCGCGACGCGCGTACGCTGTGATCGGCGGCGGGGTTTCGAATCCCCTCCCCCATCGAAGCCCCGTCGTCTTCTCCTCCCGCGGAGCAGGCGGAGCCGGACTCGCCGCCCTGCGTTCTGCCGCGTGACGCGGCGGGCTGCCCTGGTTCGCGCTCGGCCGTCGCCGGTTCCAGTGAGGTGGGCTCGGCCGTCGCCGGTTCCAGAGGACGTTTGCAACTCTGCAGGACGGATCCGTCCGATGCGTCCTGCAGAAGTGCGAACGCCCTGCAGAATGGCTCCTGCCGGGTGCGATCAGTCGCGCTGCTTGCGCTGCTTCGGGCCGCGCTCACGTGCGTTCCATGTGGCGATGGCCGAGGCCGCCGCATCGGCCGCGCGGTCCAGGGCATCGGCCGACATCGCGATGACCTGCTGGGCGGTGTCCTGCCAGCCCGTCCCGCGCGTCGCACGCTCGCGCTCGGGATCCCTGCCCTCGGCACGGGCGTGGGCGTCGCGCTCCGCAGTGTCGAACGCGCGCTCCAGCCGGGTCACGGCGTCGCGGTAGGCGCCGAACTCGGCCGGCGCGATCCGGTGGGCCGGGGCGGGGCGGGCCTGCCTGGCCTCGTCCAGCGCGAGCAGGAACGCGGCCGTGGACGGATCACGGGCGTCGCCGATGGTCGGGTAGGCGATGAGCTTCGCGGGATCCGTCTCGTAGGCCATCCAGCGCGCGACGACGGCATCGTGGGCGGCGATCGCACGCGGTAGCGGGCGGCGCTGCGGATCCGCGTTCAGGGCCAGATCGGCCCGCGCCGCCTCCACCTGGGCGCGCCTGGCTCGCACGGCTGCGGACGCCGCCTTCGCGCCCGTCTCCGCGTCGCGCAGCGCGCGCCGGGCATCGGACACCTCGGCCGGGTGGGTTCCCCCTGCCGCTCTCCCCGCGACGCGGCCGGCGAGCTCGGCCCGGGCGACGCGCACCGCGAGGC